>JBHYFR010000054.1:0-13416 GCA_051859425.1 Oceanicaulis sp.
GCGCGACATCAATGAGGTGCTGGCCGTCTACAGCACCGCGATGTCCATCCTCCACGGGCCGGTGGTGAGCGCCTTTTCGGCGCTGAGCGTGTTCGTACTGCGCGGCTTCGGCGCGCGCCGAGCGCTCGGCGCCGATCTCAATATCATCTTCGCCCTGCTCACGGCCGGCACGATGTTCGGGCTGGTCCTGATGCCTCTGGTGCTCAGCGGCCTGATGGGCTCGCTGTCCACCATGGTGATTCTGGTGGGCATATACGCCCTGACCTTCGCGCGCGGCGCGCCGCCTGCGCTCGCCAGCACGCTTTCCGGGCGCATCGGCAAGGGGATCTGGATGGCCGTCACCATCCTTCTCCTTGTGATGCTGGCCGGCCTGATTGCGCATATCCTCGCGATGATCATCGCCGTATTCTGGCCCGCCTCATGAGCCATCCCGCCTCCACGCCCGACCTCAACCAGGCCGGCAAGGGAAAGCTGCCCGAGCTGATCGGCCTGGATGTGACGCTTTCTGAATACGGGCGCGCCGCCGGCCGGCTGCCTGTGCGCGAGGCGCTGCTGGCGCCTAACGGCTTTCTGCACGCCGCCAGCGTCATCGCGCTCGCCGACACGCTGGCGGGCTATGGCGCCATGGCCAGCCTGCCCGACGGCGCCTACGCCTTCACCACGGTGGAGCTAAAATCAAATTTCCTGGGCACGGCGCGCGACGGCGTGGTGCTGGGCGAGGCGGTGATGGTCCATGGCGGACGCACCACCCAGCTGTGGGATGCGAAGGTCTGGCGCGAGGGCGAGACGCGGCCCATCGCCCTGTTCCGCTGCACCCAGATGCTGCTCTATCCGCGCTGAAGCGCGCCCCCACGCATCATCCGCCCCAGCGCGAACCCGCCCACGCACGCCCCCACCAGGGCGGCCAGCAGCGCATTATCGAACATGTGGACGAATCCGGCATAGGCCAGACAGGCCGCCGCCACAGCGAATCCCGCCGCGCCAAACCTGTTCAGCCATGACACATGTGTGCGCTTCATGTTTCCCAACAGGCAAGGAGCGGGCCGGAAGTCGAGGTTTTGTTTACCATACGGATGAATTGCTGCATGTGCGCCCCAATTATATCAGCGAAATCGCCCGTATTGCCTTGCAAAGACCGGTCAGAATCGCGCTTGATGCCTCGCGTTCAGCACTGGTGCGCCAAGCGATCCCCGCATTGGCGAACCCAAAACCAAAGGGGGGATCCCTCATGAACAAGTCCGAACTCGCCAAAGCCGTCTCCGACAAGGCCGGGATCACCCGCGCCCAAGCCGGTGACGCCATCGACGCCTTCATCGACGCCGTTGTCGGCGCCGCCAAAGGCAAAGACACGGTCCAGCTGGCCGGCTTTGGAACCTTCCACGCCAAGCACCGCGAAGCGCGCGAAGTGCGCAACCCGCGCACCGGCGAGAAGATCAAGGCGAAAGCCAAGACTTCACTGGCCTTCCGTCCGGCTTCGGCCCTGAAGGACCTCTAGGACGGCTCAGGGCCGGGGCGCATCAGCGCTTCGGCCAGGCCACCCTGACATGAAAACGCCGCCGGAGCGATCCGGCGGCGTTTTTGTTTTGGTCCCGGTTATTCCGCCGCGCGGCTGAGCTTGCGGGCGGGTTTGAGCGCCTCGGCGATCTGGAACGCCATTTCCAGCGCCTGGTCGGCATTGAGGCGCGGATCGCAATGGGTGTGATAGCGGCTCGACAGGTCGGCTTCCGACAGATGCCCCGCCCCGCCCACGCACTCCGTCACGTCCTGGCCGGTCATCTCGAAATGCACCCCGCCGGGCTCGGCGCCCTCGGCGTGGACGATCTCGATGAAACTCCTGAGCTCTCCCAGCACCCGCTCGAAGGGGCGCGTCTTGTAGCCGTTGGCCGCCTTGATCGTGTTGCCGTGCATGGGATCGCAGGCCCAGACCACGTTGCGGCCTTCGGCGCGCACCTTGCGCACCAGCGGCGGCAGGCCTTCGCCCACCTTGTCCGAACCCATGCGCACATAGAGCACCAGGCGCCCCGCCTCGTCGCGCGGATTGAGGATGTCGATCAGCCGGATCAGCTCGTCCGGGTCCAGCGTGGGGCCGCATTTGAGGCCCACCGGGTTCTCGATGCCGCGCATGTATTCCACATGGGCGCCGTCAGGCTGCCGGGTGCGGTCGCCGATCCACATGAGGTGAGCCGAGGTGGCGTACCAGCGCCCGGTGGTGTGCTCCATCCGGGTCAGCGCTTCTTCAAACGGCAGGTGCAGACCTTCATGGCTGGTGAAGAAGTCCACCCCCTCCAGCGAGGGCGCCGCGTCCGGCGTCACGCCGCAGGCGCGCATGAAGGCCAGCGCCTCGGTGATGCGCGCGGCATAGGCCGCATAGCGTTCACCCGCCGGGCTGCCATCCAGGAAATCCAGCGTCCACTGGTGCACATTGTGCAGGTCGGCATACCCGCCCGACGCCAGCGCGCGCAAAAGGTTCAGCGTCGCCGCCGACTGGTCATAGGCGCGCAGCAGGCGCTCCGGGTCGGGTTTGCGCCCTTCGGGTGTGAAGGCCATGTCATTGATGGAGTCGCCGCGATAGCTGGGCAGCTCCACCCCGTCGATGACTTCCGTATCGGCCGAGCGCGGCTTGGCGAACTGGCCGGCGATGCGCCCGACCTTCACCACCGGCTTGGCGCTGGCGAAGGTCATGACCACCGCCATCTGCAACAGCACGCGGAAGGTGTCGCGCACGGTCTCGGCGGAGAACTCCTTGAAGCTTTCCGCGCAATCGCCGCCCTGGAGCAGGAAGGACTGCCCCGAAGCCACATTGGCCAGCTGGCGTTTCAGGCGCTTGACCTCGCCGGCGAACACCAAGGGCGGTCGCCGGGTCAGCTCCGCTTCCACACGCTTGAGGCCCACGGCATCGGGATAGCCCGGCAATTGCTTGGCGGGTTTGGTTCTCCAGCTGTCCGGGCTCCAGGCGGTCATGGCGGCGTCTTCCTTGAATGTCTCGGAGTTATAGAATGGCGTCCGTGCTGCGGCGCGGCAAGGGCTGGCGCCTGACAAGGGGCAGCAGCGCGGTCACACCTGTGGCGCCGATGCCGCGCCTGCGTGCTAGCCCAGCTTCACGGCGGTGCGCACGAACACCTTGCGCATGGCGATATTGGAGATCAGGCGCGCCACCCCGGGCAGGCCCGACAGGCGCTCGCGGTGGACGCGTTCATAATCGCGCGCATCGCGCACCATGAGGCGCAGGAGGTAATCCTCCGCCCCGGTGGTGAGGTAGCACTCCATCACCTCATCCACCTCGGCCACGGCGCGCTCAAAGCGCTCCAGCGTCTCGCGCTTCTGGTTCTCCAGCGTCACCAGCACGATCACGGTCAGGCCGCGCCCCACCGCCTCGGCGTTCAGAAGCGCTACATAACCGGCGATGATCCCGCCTGCCTCCAGCGCCTTGACCCGCCGGTGACAGGCCGATGCCGACAGCCCCGCGCGCTCGGCGAGGTCGGCGTTGGAGATGCGCCCCTCACGCTGGAGCGTGTCGAGCAGAATCCGGTCCACATCGTCAAATCGCATGGCAGTCATCCCCGCAATCATCTGCCGCGCCGCACGGCCCGGGCGCTCATCATGAAGCGCAATGATCGCAAATACCGCCTCTAACGCAAGCATCTTCGAACAACACGGTTTCGCTTGCGGCATGTGGCGCGCGGGAGCTAATTTGCGCGCAATTTCACACCAGCGCGCACAACCCTGATATCAGGCGCGCGCCGACACGGAGGCAGGTCCCATGCGTATTGGCGTCCCCAGCGAGATCAAGGTTCACGAATACCGCGTCGGCCTCACGCCCAATGGCGCGCGCGAGCTGACCGCCCATGGCCACGAGGTGTTCGTGCAGGCCGGCGCCGGGCTCGGTGCGGGCTTCACTGACGCCGAGTATGTCGCGGCCGGCGCGCAGATGCTGCCCGACGCCCAGGCGGTGTTCGCGGCGGGCGAGCTGATCGTGAAGGTCAAGGAGCCCCAGCCGTCAGAAACCGCCATGCTGACCGCGGACCATGTGCTGTTCACCTATCTGCACCTGGCGCCGGACCCCAAACAGGCCGAGGGCCTGCGCAAATCGGGCTGCATCGCCATCGCCTACGAGACCGTGACCGACGCCCAGGGGCGCCTGCCGCTGCTGCGGCCCATGTCCGAAGTCGCCGGGCGCATGAGCGTGCAGGTGGGCGCCGCCGCACTGCAGAAGTCCCATGGCGGCCGCGGCGTGCTGCTGGGCGGCGTGCCGGGCGTGACGCCGGGCAAGGTGGTGATCCTGGGTGCGGGCGTGTCGGGCAGCCATGCGGCGGAAATGGCTCTGGGCCTGCGCGCCGACGTGACGGTTCTCGACCGTTCCATCCCCAAGCTGGCCGAGATCGACCAGTTCTTCCGCGGCGCGGTGAAGACCCGTTTTTCCACCCAGGGCGCCGTGGCCGAGGAGATCGCCGAGGCGGATCTGGTGATCGGGGCCGTCCTGGTGCCGGGCGCCGCCGCGCCCAAGCTGGTCACCCGTCCCATGCTGAAAACCATGAAGGAAGGCGCGGTGCTGGTGGATATCGCCATCGACCAGGGCGGCTGTTTCGAGACGTCAAAACCCACCACCCACCAGGACCCGACCTATATCGTGGACGGCATTGTGCACTACTGCGTCGCCAACATGCCCGGCGCCGTGGCGCGCACCTCCACCCTGGCCCTGACCAACGCCACCCTGCCCTTCACCCTGGCGTTGGCTGGCAAGGGCGCAGTCAAGGCGCTCAATGACGACATCCATCTGGCCCGCGGCCTCAACGTCGCCGCCGGCGAGATCGCCTACGAGCCGGTGGCGAAGGATCTGGGTGTCCCTTACGAGAAACCCGACTGGCAGACGGTGATTTAGGGGGGCGCTGACCACTCCACCTGCGTTTCCCCGGCGCAAGCCGGGGCCCAGTTGCAACGGAGCGTCTGGGTCCCGTCTTTCGACGGGAAAACGCGGGGTGGGGGATGAGAAAAACCTTTAAGCGCAAGCGCCTCACCCCTCACCTCTATCCTCTCCCCTCAGTGAGGGGAGAGGGGGCTTAGACGCAGCGTTCATTCCGGAAATGCTTGATCCCAAGCCCCAAGGATAAAGCGCTGCGCCTGAAGCCCCCTCTCCCCCATGACCATGGGGGAGAGGATAGAGGTGAGGGGGTGCGGTAGATCACCAGATCGCCCGCCTCTCCCACTTGAATAGGTCTGCAGCCCACACCGGAACAAATCCCGCTAGCCGCGCCCGCCGGTCCTGATAGGCTATCCCTCAATACCAGAGGGGAATCGCGCATGATCGAGCCGGTATCCATCAGCGCTGTGCAGGCGCTCGCCGAACGCGATCCGGTCTTTGTGGACGCCACCTGGTTCATGCCCGGGGCCGGACGCACGGGGGCCGAGGCCTATGCCGCGCGCCGCCTGCCCGATGCGGTGTTCTTCGACATTGATGCGGTGTGCGACCCCACCAGCGCCCTGCCCCACATGGCGCCCGGCTCGGCGGTGTTCGCGCGCTGGCTGGCGGTCAGCGGGCTCAGCGGTGAAGGCCGGTTCATCGTCTATGACCAGAACGGATATGCGGCGTCGGCGCGGGTGTGGTGGACGCTGCGCCGGTTCGGCTGTGATGCGCGCATCCTGGATGGCGGGCTGGAAGCCTGGCGCAAGGCCGGCGGGGCGATCGAGACCGGCTTCATACCGCCCCGCGCACCGGCCCGCGAGCGCATGCCGCGCCTGATCCGCGATGACGCTGTCACCTATGCGGACGTGCTCCATCATGTGAACGCGAAGGACGCCCTGATCGTGGACGCCCGCTCGCCGGGCCGGTTCGCCGGAACCGAGCCGGAGCCGCGCCCGGGCCTGGCTTCCGGGCGCATTCCCGGATCGGTCAATCTGCCCTTCCAGAGCGTGATCGGCGCGGACGGCAAGCTCCTGAAGGAAGATGCGCTCAAGGCCGTCCTGCCTGACGTCAGCCGCGAGCGGCGCATCATCACCAGCTGCGGCTCGGGCGTGACGGCCGCCACCCTCTACGCCGCCTTCATCACCGGAGGCTTTCGCGATGTGCGCCTGTATGACGGCAGCTGGGCCGACTGGGGCGCGCGCCAGGACCTGCCGGTGGAGGCGGGGTGAGGACCGCCATGCGGCTTCACAACAGGGCTTCCCCTCCTCCCAAACCGCGCTAGCTTGGCGGCGAACACTGTTCACGGATGTATCAAGGGGAGGCCGCCATGGCGGGACTGGATATTCTCAAAGGGCGCCTGAGCGTGCCGGTGATCGGCGCGCCGCTGTTCATCATCTCAAATCCCAAGCTGGTCATCGCCCAGTGCAAGGCCGGGGTGGTGGGCTCGTTCCCCGCGCTCAACGCCCGCCCGCAAAGCCAGCTGGACGAGTGGCTGGACGAGATCACGTCCGAGCTCGACAGCTATAACCGCGCCAACCCGGACAAGCCCGCCGCGCCGTTTGCGGTGAACCAGATCGTCCACCGGTCCAATGACCGGCTGGAGGCCGATCTGATGACCTGCGCCAAGTACAAGGTCCCGCTGGTGATCACCTCGCTGGGCGCGCGCGTGGAGCTCAATGACGCCGTCCACAGCTGGGGCGGCAAGACCATGCACGACATCATCAATATCAAATTCGCCCACAAGGCTCTGGAAAAGGGCGCGGACGGGCTGATCCCGGTGTGCACCGGCGCGGGCGGCCATGCCGGCGTGATGTCGCCCTTCGCCCTGATGAGCGAAATTCGCGAGTTCTTTGACGGACCCGTCGCCCTGTCAGGCTCCATCTCCACCGGCGCAGGCGTGCTGGCCGCGCGGGCCATGGGCGCGGACTACGCCTATATCGGCTCGGCCTTCATCGCCACGGACGAGGCGCGCTGCGGCGATGACTACAAGCAGGGCATTGTGGAAGGCACGGCCGAAGACATCGTCTACACCAGCCTGTTCACCGGCGTGCACGGCAATTATCTGCGCCGCTCCATCGAGCAGGCCGGGCTCGACCCGGACAATCTGCCCGAAAGCGATCCCTCGGCGATGAATTTCGGCTCCGGCGGCGGCAGCGCAGCCAAAGCCTGGAAAGACATCTGGGGCTCGGGCCAGGGCATCGGCGCGGTCAAGAAAATCCAGAGCGCCGGCGGCTATGTCAGCCAGCTCCAGGCGGAGTATGAGGCGGCCAAGGCGCGGATCATGGCGGGGTAGCCAGCCCTTCCATCGCGACAGAAAAAAGCCCCGGTGCAGCGCGCCGGGGCTTTTTGCGTCCAGGCGCTCCCGCCCCTACTCCCACAGCTCCGCGCGCCAGCGGCGGGCCGGGCGCTGGCTGCGCACTTCCACCACCAGCGTGTCGGTGAACACCAGGCCATTGCGGTCGGTGCTGGTCACCTCGATGCGGTGCACGCCTTCAGGCAGTTCAGGCAGGCGCGCGCGCCACAAATGCATGTTGCGCTCGGCCACGGCGCGCTGGGGCTGGGGCGCGGACGGGCCGAATTGAGAGCCGCGAAACAGCTCGTGGCCTTGGGCGCGCTCGTCGCCAGACCGGCTCTCCAGTGCATAGCGGCCCACAGAGGCCTGGCGCTGGACGGCGAAGGGATCAGCCCATTCAGCGCCGATGCGCACGGCCTCGCCCGCGCCTTCCTGGGTACGCTCCAGCGTCAGGGTCTCGCCGCCGGGCAGGCGCGCGCTGACGCGGGTTTCGGCTGAGCCGGCCCAGACATTGGCGGTGAGCCACACGCCGCCGGCGAAATCCTGAGCCGTCAGGAGGCGCGTATCAGGCAGGTCATTGATGGAGGCCGGCGGGACGGGATCGCGCTCACGCCAGTTCTCGCCCACCCAGTCGGCGATCGTCTCGAACCACTCGCGGAAGGCGGGCGTGTTGAGGCTGACCCACTGGCCGCGGCGCGGATCGATGCGCGCGCCGATATAGCGCTCCACATAGTCCGCCCCTTCAAAGTCGAGGCGCAGATGGCCCATCGGGGCGCCCATGCGCTGCAGCGCCATGGGCACGCCATCGACGTTGAAATCGCCCTGATACCAGGCGCCGGAAGCCGCCCCGGCGATGATGTGGCGGAAGGGCAAGGGCCCGATGCCCGTCTGCTCGGCCCAGCCTTCGAAAATCTGGCCCGGGGCGTGGTTTTCGGTGGTGTGGGTGTGACCCGAGATCGACAGCGCCTCGCGGCCTTCCAGAAGGGCGTGGATGTCGGCCGCATTGTCGGTCTGGTGACGGTCGCTGGTTGCGTCCACGAAGGACACGAACGGGATGTGGTGGGCCAGCACCACCAGCTTGTCCTCTGGCGTATGTTCGAGAAGCCCGGCCAGCCAGCTCATCTGGGTGTCGGAGACGATGCCGTTATAGAAGGGGCGCTCCTGCCCGCACCACTCGCGGCCCGTCTCGCAAGGGTAATCGACATTGTCGAGCACCACGAAGAGCGCTTCGCCCATCTCGAAGGCGTAATAGTTCGGGCCGACGATGCGGCGCCAGCTATCGGCCTTGTCGGCATTGGAGCGGGCGTCAAAATCGATGTCGTGATTGCCCACCACCAGCCATTGCGGCGCATTGGCCGTAGCGGTGACTTCCAGCAGGCGATCCAGCAGGCCCAGATCATCGCCCACCACATCACCCGCCAGGATCAGGCAGTCGCTGGATGAAAAGCCCGCCTCCACAAGGTCCGCCGTCACGCCGTCGCGCAGATAGCCGATCTCGTCATTGGAATAGGTCTGGGGGTCAGCCAGCACCGCACAGGTGAATGCCTGCCCCGCCGCGCCTTCGCGGATCAGCGGGAAATTGACCTTTTCCGGCGCCGGGCCGGTGTCTTCCAGACCGCCAAAGCGCAGCTCATAACCCGTGCCGCCGGGCTTGTGGATGTAGAAGAATTGCGGGACCAGGCGATGATCGGTGGGTACGCGCCAGCCCGAGGGCTGGACGATGGTCAGGTCCATGTCCGCACGCACCGCGATCTCATAGACGCCGTTCTCATCGGTGCGCACCCAGTCGAGCCCGTTGGACACCAGCACCCCGGCCACCCCCGCCTCGCCTGCATCGCGCACGCCATTGCGATTGGCGTCCTCGAACACAACGCCGCGAATGGTCTCGCCGCCCGCGCCCGGATTGATGATTTCAGGTGAGGCTTCCCAGCGGTCGGCCAAGGCGGCGCCCGGCAGGGCGAGGCCCAGAGCGAGGACAAGAACAAGACGCATCGCGAATCTCCCATGATCGTTGGCCGTTGGCCTACCAGCGCGGATTGACAGCTGCGTGACAGACGCCGCTTTGGCCGTCATGCCCGTTGGCGGGCCGCCGCAGAATAGGCGAGGATGGGCGCTCATCGCGAATCGGATCGTGCGCCTTGGCCAGTTTTCGCTTCTCCCGCCTGCCCTTCCTCGACCGGGTCGAGGGCGCCGCGCTGAAAGCCATCGAGGCGGAGGTGGAATGGTTCTGCCTGCCCGCCGGCGCCACATTGTTCCATGAGGGCGACGAGGCGGATGCGTTCTACCTGGTGCGCTCCGGCGCGCTGGCCGCTTTTCGTACCGCCGCTGACGGGCGGTCCGAACTGATCGGCCATATCCGCCAGGGCGAACCCATCGGCGAGATGGCCCTGGTGGAGGAACGCCGCCATTCGGCCAGCGTCTACGCCCTGCGCGACAGCGAGCTGGTGCGCCTGCCCAAGCCCGCCTTCGAGACCCTGACGCGCAAACACCCCTCGCTGATGCGCGAGCTGGCGCGGATGATGATGTTCCGCCTGCGCGGCGGCTCGCTGCGCCAGCGCACCGACCCGAAAATCTTCGCCCTGATCGCCACCTCGCCCACCATCGATCTCGATTACCGCGCGCGCGAGCTGGAAAAGGCGCTGGCCGCCATGGGGCTGTCCACGGCGGTGATGGGCGAGGAAGCCGCCGGGTTGTCAGCCCAGCGCTTTGACGTGATCGAGGCGCGCCACGACATCGTGCTGCTCACCGCGCGCATGTCCGATTTCGACTGGACCCAGCGGGCGATGGCCCGCGCCGACCGCATCTGGCTGCTGGCGCGGGCCGACGCGCGCCCGTCCACGCCGCTGCTGCCTGAATCGCCCTCCCCGGCGGCGCGGCTGAAGCTGATCGACGTGGTGATGGTCCATCACGGCGGCGACCGCGCCGCGGCCCGGCCGAGCGAATGGGTGGAGGCCGCCGAGGCCGCGCGATGCTTCCACTGGCGCCAGGGCCGGCGCGAGGACGTGGCCACGCTGGCGCGCACCCTCAGCGGCCGCTCGGTGGGACTGGTGCTGTCCGGGGGCGGCTCGCGCGCCTACGCCCATGTGGGCGCCGTGCGGGCGCTGCGCGACGCCAGGATCAGCTTCGATTTCTATTGCGGCGCCTCCATGGGCGCCATCGTGGCGGCGGGCGTGGCGCTGGGCTGGGAGGATGGCGAACTGGAGGACCGCATGCGCGCGGCCTTTGTCACCTCCAACCCGCTCAGTGACTGGACCCTGCCGGTGGTCAGCCTGATCAAGGGCCACAAGGTGGACAAGCGCCTGCAAGAGCATTTCGGGGACCTGGACATCGCCGACCTGCCCCGGCCCTTCTTCTGCGTGTCATCAGACCTGACCCTGGGCGCTGTTCGCGTCCATCGCAGCGGACGCCTGCGCGACGCGCTGCGCGCCTCGCTCGCCATTCCCGGCCTGTTGCCGCCGGTGGTGGAGGGCGACTCGGTGTTGGTGGACGGCGCGGTGTTCAACAATTTCCCGGTCAATGAGCTCAGGAGCTTCCATCGCGGGCTCAATATCGGGTCGGACGTGACGCGCACCAACGCCATCTGCGCCAGCGATTTCGTCGACCCGCCGGGCTTTTTCGGCTGGGCGATGCGTCACGGCCTGTCCGACCCGCCGCCCATCGCCTCGCTGCTCCTGCGCGCGGCCACCGCCGGGACGCTGGACCAGCATGCGGCCACGCGCGACGCGGCGGACCTGTTGGTCCTGCCCGAACTGGACATGGATTTGCGCGAATGGCGCCGTTTCGACGATGCGGTGGAGGCGGGCTATGAAGCCGCGACGGCCATGATCAAGGCGATGGAGCCGCAGGAGCTGGCCCGGTTTCGTGGCGGTGTGTGAGGCGTCGGGACGGCGGCACAAGGCGCGGACGGCGCGGAAACTGGAAGCGCCCCGTCTGCGATGCTAGCCTTGGCACAGATGCAGACACGGTGGCTTGAACGATGAAAATGACACGCAGGACAGCGGCGCTCGGATTGGCTGCCGGCGCAGGCGCGCTGGCGACCGGGGCTGGATTTGCCGGGCGCAATGATGATCCGCGCTGGAGCCGCGCGCCCGATCTGCCCTTCCCGGTGCAGGAGATTTACCCCGCCCTGCTGGACGGCACCCTCTATGTGGCCGGCGGCTTCGCGACAGGCATTTCAGAGCGTCCGCTGGACATTTCAGACCGGGTGCTGGCCCTCACCCCCGGCGTGGACGAAAGCTGGCGCGACCTGCCCCGCCTGCCCATTCCCACCCATCATCCGCAATGCGTCGGCCTGGACGGGACGCTCTACGCCATCGGCGGGTACACGGTGGAGAATGGCGGGGCGTGGTCGAACACGTCGCGCGTCTGGGTCCTGCGCCCCGGCGAGGATGAGGCGTGGCGCGAAGGCCCCGCCCTGCCCCGGCCGTGGTCAGAGAATGTTGCCGTGGCGCTGGACGGGCGCATCCATGTACTGACCGGGCGCCGGCCCGCCGGCGCAGAGAACGCAGAATGGAACCACCAGGCCGACGTCACGGCGCACCTGGCGCTGGATCCCGCCAGCGGCGACTGGACCACACTCGCGCCCTCGCCCAGCGCCCGCAACTCCGCCGCCGCCGCCGTGCTGAACGGGCGCATCCATGTGGTAGCCGGGCGCACGGTGTCGGGCGGCAATACGCCGGTGCACGAGGTCTATGACCCGGCCAGCAATCGCTGGACCCTCGCCGCGCCCCTGCCCCGGCCCGCGCGCGGCCCGCACGGCTCTGGCGGTCTGGCCGCCGCCAGCGTGGGCGAGACGCTCTACGTGTTTGGCGGCGAGTGGTTTGAAGACGGCGGCGGGGTGTATGACGAGGTCTGGGCCTGGCGCGACGGCGCCGACGCCTGGGAAGCCGCCGGAACCATGCCCACCCCGCGCCACGGCCTGGGCGCCCACGCCATCGACAGCGCGATCTACACGATCGGCGGCGCCGCCCAGCGCGGCGCGGTGGACACCAGCGCGGTGGTAGAGGTGTTCAGGCCTTAGGTGGCGCAGACGCCTGATCCAATCCCCTAGAACGGAATGTCGTCATCCAGCGTGTCGGAGGAGAAGTCCTCGCGCGGGCGGTCGTTGGAGCGCTGGCCGCCGCCACCGCCACTGGAGCGGTCATCGCCCTGGTCGTAGCCGCCGCGATCGCCGCCACCGCCGCCGCCCTTGCCGTCCAGCATGGTCAGCTCGCCGCGGTATTTCTGCAGCACCACTTCGGTGCTGTAGCGGTCATTGCCGTCGCGGTCCTGCCATTTGCGGGTCTGGAGCTGGCCTTCCAGATACACCTTGGCACCCTTGCGCAGATAGTTCTCGGCGATCTTGGCCAGGTTGTCGTTGAAGATCACCACAGTGTGCCACTCGGTCTTCTCGCGGCGTTCGCCGGTGGACTTGTCGCGCCACTGCTCGGACGTGGCGATGCGCAGATTGACCACCGGATCGCCTGAATTGAGCCGGCGCACTTCCGGGTCCGCGCCCAGATTGCCCACCAGAATGACCTTGTTCACGCTGCCCGCCATCACACACACTCCCACTTGCCGTTTTGCGGCATTTTGTTCACATAATGTTCCACGCGTCAATTCCGGCGCGTGAGTCGCGTCACAGCGAACACGAGGCGGGCGCGCGAGTCCACCGCGCTGACCTGCCCCGCACTGAACATCACGGCGCGCAGCGGCGTTGTGGCGGAGCCGGACGCGCCGGTCTAGTTAGGACGTGTTTGCTGGAGAGTTTCATGAGAGAGCCGCTCAAAACCATCTCCGTGCGCGGCGCGCGCGAGCACAATCTGAAAAACGTGTCGGTGGATCTGCCGCGCGACCAGCTGATCGTGTTCACCGGGCTGTCGGGATCGGGCAAGTCCTCGCTGGCGTTCGACACCATCTACGCCGAGGGCCAGCGGCGCTATGTGGAGAGCCTGTCGGCCTACGCGCGCCAGTTCCTGGAGCTGATGAGCAAGCCGGACGTGGATTCCATCGAGGGGCTGTCTCCGGCCATCTCCATCGAGCAGAAGACCACGTCGAAAAACCCGCGCTCCACCGTGGGCACGGTGACGGAGATCTATGACTATATGCGCCTGTTATGGGCGCGCGTGGGCGTGCCCTATTCGCCCGCCACCGGCGAGCCGATCTCGGCCATGACCGTGTCCCAGATGGTCGACCGGCTGATGGCACTGGAGGAAGGCGCGAAGCTGTATCTGCTCGCCCCCAT
>JBHYFR010000055.1:0-4609 GCA_051859425.1 Oceanicaulis sp.
CTGCGCGCGCCGGCCGGCGCGGATCAGGGATGCAGGGCGTCGAAGGGCAGGGCGAAATTGGAGCCGCCAAACTCAGTCATGAGCCGGGCGTGTTCGGTCTCGCTGATCCGCTGGATCTCGCACAGGCACCAGATGTCTCCGTCCCAGGTGAAGTGCGGCGTGTCGAGCGTCTTGATATAGGCCGTCCGGTTCGGACGCTCGATGCGGTTGAGCGACACGGTCATGGCCAGCTCGCCCTCGAATATGCCGGTGCTTTCCCAACGCTCGGTGACACAATCCACATCCGGCCCGAACAGACCGTAAATGCTGCGCCCGCGCAGATCGCTGGCTTCGATGCCAATCTCATTGAGGGCGCGGGCGTTGAACTCGATGAACACCGCGCCGGGTCCCACCAGCGAGGCAGGCCAGAGCGCATTGCGCACCCGGGCGCGCGCCACCAGATCCTGCTTGCCCGCCGCGCGCTGGCGGCAGAGGTCGCGGATGCGCTGGCGCAGTTTGAATGCAGGCGCATCCTGGCCGCGTTCCCAGCGCGACACGGTCGTCTGGTCCACGCCCAGCCAGGCCGCCAGCGCTGTCTGGGTCAGGTTCTCTCGCGACCGCACGCTCTTGATCAGGCGCGGCCAGTAGCTTGCCTCCTCGATCATCGAGGCCTCCTTGCTCATCGTCTCGTATTGTCCGCCCTCGGTGTGACAGTCGTATGACGCCTGACTGGGGGCTGATGGCCGGCGGCGCCGGAGCATTCGGGCTGTACAGGCGGTTTTAGGCGCTTGCGTTACGGAAAGTTTTCGGCGGCTTGGCGCGACTGTCACATCAATGATGCAAACCGGTCCCGCCATTCGGCCCAGGAGGGTACCCATGACCCGTTTCAAGACCGCCATTCGTTTCGCCAGCTGCCTCGTCGCTGTGAGCGCGCTGACCCCGGGGGCTTTCGCGGCGTCTGATGCCGCGTTTGAGACCGCTGCCCAGGCGGTGGCCGGCGAGGACGCCAGCGCCGAGGCGCGCCGCGATGAACGCGCGCGCGATACCATCACGGTCTATAGCCGCGTGCCCCAGCGGATCGACCAGGTGGGCTCGGCCGCCAGCCTGTTCACCGCCGAGGATATCGAGCTGCAGGATCTGCGCGTGCTGGACGACGTGCTGCAGCGCCTGCCCGGGGTAGCGATCACGCGCTCGGGCGGATTCGGCCAGAACACCCAGGTGCGCATGCGCGGCTTTACCACCAAGCACACCCTGATCCTGGTGGACGGGGTGCGGATGAACAATCCGTCGGAGTTCTCCAACCAGTTTGGCATCTCCCACGTCATGCTGGACATGATCGACCGGGTCGAGGTGCTGCGCGGACCCCAGTCCGGCGTCTATGGCGCCGACGCGGTGGCCGGGGTGATCGCTATCACGACCAAGCGCGGGCGCGGCGAGCCGGATTTCCGCCTGATGGGTGGATATGGTTCGCACAACACCGTGCAGGCGGGTATCGGCTCCCAGGGCGAGATCGGCGATTTCGGATACGCCGCCTCAGTCTCCTTCATCGAAACCGATGGCATTTCCATCGCCAGCCGCCCGCCGGGCAATGTGGAGCCGGACGGCTATCGCAACACCACCGCGTCTTTCAATCTGGATTACCGCCCCACCGATACGTTCGAGGTGCGTAGCGGGCTGCGGTTCTCGCAATCCACCAACGAGACCGACAACGCCTTCCTGTTCGGCGATCCGGTTTTGCCGAACTTCCTGTTCCAGGATTCTGAGGGTTATATCGACAGCGAGCAGCTGGTCGCCAATCTGGGCTTCACCGCCGAGACCATGGACGGGCGCCTGATCCACAACGGCCAGATCAGCTATATCCGCCTCGACAGCCTGAGCGAAGCGCCCGCCAGCGCATCGGAAAGCCTGGGCGAGCGGCGCGAGATTCAGTATTTCGCCACCTGGCGCTTTGACGGGTCCAGCCCGTATCTGGGACCGGAATCCTTTTTCCTGGCGGGCCTGGACCACACCCGCGACAGCGCCCAGTTCCGCAGCCTGCGCGGCGCGCCGTTTGCGGCGATTGATGAGAGCGTGGACAATCTGGGCCTCTATGCCAATTTCAACTGGCAGCTGGCCGAAGATCTCTTCCTCTCCCTGTCCGGGCGCCATGACGAGAACGAGCTGTTCGGCGGCGTGCGCACGGGCCGGGCGGCGGTGTCCTGGGGCCTGCCCCAGTCGGTGACCGGCGAGACCAGCGTGCGCCTGCGCGCCTCCTACGGCACGGGCCGTGAAGCGCCGAGCCTGCGCCAGCTTCTGGGTCAGTCGGCCACCTTCCAGGGCAATCCCGATCTGCAGCCCGAGGAAACCTGGATGGTGGATGCCGGTATTGACCTGATTTCGGGCGGGGGCGGGTACCGCCTGTCGGTGACCGGCTATATCGGCGAGGCCGATAACGGGATCTTCTCGGTGTTCAATCCGGCGCTGGGCGTGAGCCAGCCGCAGAATATCGCCAGCGTGGTGGAGATGGACGGGATTGAGGTGGAAGCCGGCGCCCGCCTGACAGGCTGGCTGGACCTGACGCTGGCCTACACCAATGCGCGATCGGTGATCGCCGCAACCGGCGTGCAGCTGTTCGGCCGGCCCGAGCACGAGTTCAGCTTCGCCTTTACCGCCCGCCCCACCGAGCGGCTGAGCCTGACCTTTGACGGCTATGCGCGCAGCGACTTCCTGTCGGATTTCCCGTCCACCTGGCCCATGCCGGGCTTTGAACTGTTCAACGCGTCGGCGCGTTACCAGCTCAATGATGCGGTCAGTCTGCAGACTTCGGTGAAGAATATTCTCGACACCGAATACGAGTACAAGCTGGGCGACGGGACCTACGGTCGGACATTCGACGTGCGCATCTCGGTGCGGTTCTGAGCCCATAAGCAATGGTAGGGCTGATCTGATGCAAACCACCGCCCTGACATGCGCCGCGCTGGCGGGCCTCTGGCTCGCCGCCTGCTCAGCCCCTGATGCGGCGCCGCAAGCCGCGCCTGAGCCGGCGCCGGAAAGGTCGGCTGGCGACGCTGCGGACCTTGCGCCCGCCGCATGGGCGGACGCGTCGCCGGCTGCAGGCGCGTTGCCCGAGCCGCTGATCGCGTCCATCACGCCGGAGGGTCAGATCGTCCCGGACGTGCTGCGCTGCCTGCGCGATCAGGGCGCGGCCTATATCAGCGCCCATCGTGGCGGCTGGGAGCCGGGCTTTCCCGAAAACGCGCTGGAAACCTTCGCCAATACACTCGCGCGCGGACCGATGATCCTGGAGATGGACCTTCGGCGCACATCTGACGGCGTCATCATCATCCTGCATGATGAGACGCTGGAGCGCACCACCACCGGCGAGGGTGCGGTGAGCGATCTCGGCTTTGCCGAGCTGGCCGATGTGCGGCTGGTGGATCAGGCGGGCGCCGTGACGGACTTCGCCATTCCCACCCTGGCCGATGTGCTGGACTGGGCGCGCGGGCGGGCCTTCGTGCAGCTGGACGTCAAATCCACCGTCCCGGTGGAAGAGGTGGTGGCGGCCGTGGTGGAGGCGGGCGCCATCGCCTACGCCGCCGTCATCGTCTACACGACGGACGACGCGATCCGGGCGGCGCAGGCTGATCCGCGCGTAGCGATCTCGGTGGAGATTCAGGACGAGGACCGGCTCGACACGCTGATGGCGGCGGGCGTGGCGCCCGGACGGCTTATGGCGTGGACCGGCGTGCACCGCGCGCCGGTTCCCGATATCTGGGACAGGCTGCACGCGGCGGACATCCCGGTCGCCTTCGGCGCGCTGTGGTATATCGACGCCGATGTGCGCGAGAGCGGCGACGCTTCGATCTATCGCGACATCGCCGATGGCGGCGTGGTGGTGATCGCCACTGACCTTCACTGGACCGCCTATGACGCGCTCAGCGAACGCCAAGACACGCTGGACGCCTTCAGGGCCTGCACAGCGGGGTGAGCGCGACGCCGGTGAAGCACCCGTGAACCACACAGGCTTGACCATCAGGTGCAAGGCCGCGATCCTTCCGGCGGCGAAGGGGTGGTGTCATGAAAAAATTCCTGTTGGGCGCGGCCGGTATCGCGGTCGTGGCGATGGGCGCGGGCGCGCTCTACCTCAATCAGTCGACGATCGGGCGGATTTACCTGCCCAGCGGCACAGGGATAACCGCCAAGCAGGTCTGCTCGCTGGTCTTCGTGTCCGGCCTTGAAGAGGCCCGGGCGCGCGCGCTTTACACCGACCCGCTGCTGGGCCCGGCCTTGCCGCTGGTCAGCGTGTCGGTTGATGAGGCGCGCCGCGAGGTGGAGGCCAGCGCCCTGGGTCTGGCCTGGCGCCAGCGCGCCGTATACCGCGAGGGGCTCGGCTGTACGCTGGTTCACGGGTCCGGGGCGTTTGACGCAAGCCTGTCCATGCCCGCCCGGCCCGCCGACACCGCGCAGCCCGACGCCGCCCACCGCGATGCCCATTTCGACGCCGCCGCGCTGGACGCCGCCCTGGATGCGGTCTTCACCGAGGATGGCCGCAATACGCTGGCCGCCCTGGTGATGCATGACGGCCGGGTCGTGGCCGAGCGGTATGCCGACGGCGTCACCCATGAAACCGCACTGCATGGCTGGTCGATGA
>JBHYFR010000055.1:4619-13207 GCA_051859425.1 Oceanicaulis sp.
CTGGCCGCCACCATGGCCGGCGTGCTGGTCCAGCGCGGGCTTATCGATATCCACGCGCAGGGGCAGGTCCCGGCGCTGGCCGCCGCCGGCCGGCCGGAAATCACCGTGGATCACCTCTTGCGCATGACCGGCGGGCTGGCCGGGTATGAGATCAATGACGGCACCGATCCCACCTCCGCCATGCTGTTCACCCAGGGCGACATGGCCCTGTTCGCCGCCACGCGCGAGCAGATCGCGGCGCCAGGCGAGCGCTGGGATTACCAGTCGGGCAACACCATCCTCGCAGGCTCCGCGCTGGAGCCGCATCTGGGCGCCACGCCCGCCGAGGTGATGGCGACGGTCCGGGCCTGGCTGTTCGATCCGCTGTCCATGCACACGGCGGTGCTCGAGGCCGACGAGGCCGGAACCCAGAAATGGTCCAGCTATATGTACGCCAGCGCCCGTGACTGGGCGCGGCTGGGCCAGCTTTATCTCAATGACGGGCGTGCGCCGGACGGCACGCAGATCATCCCCGCCGGCTGGACCGCCTATGTGTCCGAGCCCACGCCGGGGTCGGACGGCCTGTACGGATCGGGCGTCTGGATGTACCGCACGGGCCTGCCCGACGGGACATTCATCATGAACGGGTTTCAGGGCCAGTACGCCTTCATCATCCCGTCCGAAGGCCTGGTCGTGGTGCGCCTGGGCGCCACCAACGGCGTGCCCGACGGCGTGGTTGATTTCGCCAGGGCCGCTGTGGCCGCGCGGCGTGCGCCCGGCCCGGCGCAGGACGCCGCCGGCGGCGACGCGCCGGTTGCAGCCGGGGGCACGCCCTGAGAGGATTTGAGGTGACGCGGCGCCGTCCGGCCCGCTTGCGCCCGGCCCGGGCCCTGCGTGCGGCCTTGTCTCACCGTTGCGCCCCGTCCAGTCTGGCGCAAAGGGAGAGCGTCATGACTCGATGGAAATTGCGTGCGGCGCTGGCGGCGCTTGGTCTGGCGCTGGCCGCGTGCGGTCAGCCGGCGCGCGATGACGGCGCGGTCCTGCATCGCGGCAATTCCATCGAGCCGGGCACGCTCGACCCCCACCGCGCGCTGATCACCAATGAGCAAGCGATCCTCTATGATCTGTTCCTGGGCCTGGCCCAGCCCGGTCCCGACGGGCGGCCCATACCCGGCCTCGCCGAACGCTGGACGGTGAGCGAGGACGGGCTGGAATGGGTGTTTCATTTGCGCGAGGCGAACTGGTCGGACGGTGCGCCCATCACGGCGGACGATGTGGTCGGCAGTTTGCGCCGCACGCTGGACGCCGCGACCCTCAACCCGTTTCCAGCCCTCCTGTTCTCCATCGAGAACGCGGCGCAGGTGAATGCCGGCGAGGCCCCGCCCGAGGCGCTGGGGGCTGAGGCGCTGGACGAACGCACGGTCAGGCTGACCCTCGCCTATCCTGCGCCCTATCTTCTGGATGTGCTGATGCAGAGCACTGCTGTTCCCGTGCCGCTGCACGTCATCGCCGAGCACGGGCCGGCGTGGACGCGGCCGGAGAACATGGTGGTGAGCGGACCGTACCGGCTGGCTTCATGGCGCTCGTTTGAACATATCCGCCTGGTGCGCAATGACGCCTTCCACGCGCCGGACGCGGCGTGCATCGACACGGTGTACTACTACCCCACCGCCGACACCGCCGCCGCCGAGCGCCGGGTGCGCAATGGCGAGCTGGACCTCAACACCGATTATCAGGCCAGCAGCGACGCCTTCCTGCGGCGCGAGGCGCCCGACCTGGTGCGCTCGGTCCCGGGGCGGGTGCTGCGCATGCTGACGCTCAACACCGCGCGCGCGCCCTTTGACGATGTCCGCGCGCGCCGCGCGGTGGCCATGGCCATCGATACGCGCTTTATCGCCGGTCAAGTGCTGGCCGGCGCCGATGTGGCGGCTGTGCAGTTCATGCCCCATGACGTGCCCGGACGCACCGGCCCGGCGCGGATGGCTTTCGCGGACGAGTCCATGGAGGCGCGCCGCATCGCCGCAAGGGGCCTGCTGGCCGAGGCCGGATACGGCCCGGACAATCCCTTGCGCCTGACCTTCTCCCACCAGCCCGCCGCCAGCTGGCCGCGCCTGGCGCCGGTGATCCAGGCTGATCTGTCGGCCATCGCGCCCTGGGTGATTGTGACCATCGAGACCGCCGACACGCCGATCCACTATGCGCAGATGCAGGCGGGCGATTTCGACATCGCCAGTGATGGCTGGGCGCCCTATTTCGACGACGCCTACGGCTATCTCATGGTCACAGAAAGCGCGGCGGGCGAGTATAATTACTCACGCTGGACCGACCCGGCGTTCGACGCCCTGCTCGCCCGCTCCCATTTCGAGCTGGACGCACAAGCGCGTGGCGCGCTGTTGGCGCAGGCCGAGCAGAGGCTGCTCGACAGCGCCCACTACATCCCGGTCTTCTTCGAAAACCAGCGCGCGCTGGTACGCCCCCGCGTAGAAGGCTGGATCGCCCATGCAAGGGTGATCAACCCGACACGATGGCTGTGCGTGGGGGAGGGGTGAGGACGCGTTGCGCCGGGAACCAGCGTCCGCGCCTCCAAGCCTGCCCGTGCGCGTGTTTCTGAAGCGTTTCAGGGCCTGCGGGGCGTAACGGGCGAGCAGGTGCTGCTATTGATAACGCACTGGCAGGACGCGGCGGAGGATGCGACCGAGGTCTGGAGCTGGCAAGCGGCCGCGCACCGCTGGTAGGGGCCGCTCTGACCTGTCCGGAACAGAACGCTCGAGGGGCAGGTGGCCGGACCCTGCGGCGCGCAAACCGCGTCGTTCGAGGCCTCTCCGGCGCGCTGGCACTGCATCTCGCGCTGCGCCGGGAAGCTGGCGCGGTATGTCACCCCGGGACCCGCCGGCGTCTGAATCTGCTGGGGTGCGGTTGATGAAGGCGGGGGCCTCTGGGCCTCGGCTGCGCCCAGGACACCCAGGCAGGCGATAATCGCCACGATGATCAGGCTCAGGCGCGACACCATCACTCACCCTCCCCGGCTGTCATGGTGCAAGCGGCGCTGCTTGCCAGACGAGCGTCACCCTTTCCGGGCCGCAGAGCAAGCGATTTTATGAACACGATCCTGCGCGCGCCGGACGCAGCGGACCGGTCAGCGCTTGTGTCGGGGGCAAGAGGCAGAGGTCTGCTGATGGTGCCCAGGAGAAGACTCGAACTTCCACTCCCTTTCGGGAACTGGCACCTGAAGCCAGCGCGTCTACCAATTCCGCCACCTGGGCAAGGCAACAGAGGCCGCGGGTGATACGGCGCGCGGAGCGGGGTGTCAACGCCCGCGCGCGGGCGCCGGGGTGGGCATTTACACATGGGCGCGGCGCCTGACGGCCCGGCGCGTCCGGCCCTCACGCCCGCGCCGCGCGTTTGAGGACTTGAAGCCCGTGTGCAGGCGGGACGGCGGGCCGCATGGACAGCGGCGGTGATTTTTGGTCTATCGCGTGTCAGCACGCAGTCCCCTGACGCGCTGGCCGGCCCGTTCGCGCCGGCAGACGCTGACGAGCCGGAGGCCCCATGACGATATTGCGCGACGAGATGATCACGGTGTTCGGCGCTTCCGGCTTTATCGGCCGGTATGTGGTGCGCCGCCTCGCCAAGGCCGGCTACCGGGTGCGTGCGGCCACGCGCCGTCCGCATCTGGCTCATGAACTCAAGCCCATGGGCGTGGTGGGCCAGGTGCAGCTGGTGCAGGCCAATCTGCGCAATCCTGACTCGGTGGCGCGCGCCATCGACGGCGCCCATGGCGTGGTCAATCTGGTGGGCATTCTGGCCGAGGGCGGGCGCCAGACCTTCCAGTCCCTGCAGGCCGATGGCGCCGGCCTGATCGCGCAGACGGCCGCCCAGGCCGGGATCGAGCGCTTTGTGCAGGTGTCGGCCATCGGCGCGGACGCGGGCAGTAAATCGCGCTACGCCCGCACCAAGGCGGCAGGCGAGGCGGCGGTGCTGGCCGCGGTCCCCGGCGCGGTGATCCTGCGCCCGTCCATCGTGTTCGGACCCGAGGACGGCTTCTTCAACCGCTTTGCCGATATGGCGCGCTTTGCGCCCGCCCTGCCGCTGATCGGCGGCGGCCATACGCGCTTCCAGCCGGTCTATTGCGATGATGTGGCCCAGTGCGTGGTCAAGGCGCTGGAGATGGACGCGGCGCGCGGTCAGGTGTTCGAGCTGGGCGGGCCATCGGTCTACACCTTCCGTGAGCTGATGGACTATATCCTCAAGACGATTGACCGCCCGCGCCTGCTGATCCCCGTACCCTTCCCCATCGCCACGCTGATGGGGCTGGGCGGCGAGATCGCTGGCGCGCTGCCCTTCGTGGAGCCTTTCCTGACGCGTGATCAGGTGACCCTGCTCAAAAAGGACAATGTGGCCGGCGCCGGCGGTGACGGGCTGGGCCGGATCGAAGCGTTCGGCGTGACGCCTGAATCCATCGAGGCTGTCGTGCCGCCCTATCTGGCGCGCTACCGCAAGGGCGGCCAGTTCGCAGACAAGCGGAAAGGCGCATGAGCGAGACCCCGGCATTCCCCGGCTGGCGCGGCACCACCATCGTGTGCGTGCGCAAGGGCGCGCGCGTCTGCATCGCCGGCGACGGCCAGGTCTCCATTGGCAATACCGTGATCAAGTCGCGCGCCCGCAAGGTGCGCCCGCTGGCGGGCGGGGCGGTGATTGCGGGCTTCGCCGGCGCCACGGCGGATGCCTTTGCGCTGTTTGAACGCCTGGAAGCCAAGCTGGAGCAGTACCCGACCCAGCTGGCGCGCGCCTGTGTGGAGCTGGCCAAGGACTGGCGCACGGACCGTTACTTGCGCCGGCTGGAAGCCATGCTGATCGTGGCCGATGCGCGCGAGAGCTTCGTGATCACCGGGGCCGGTGATGTGCTGGAGCCCGAGGACGGCATCGCCGCTATCGGGTCGGGCGGTCAGTTTGCGCTGGCCGCGGCGCGCGCGCTGATGGATCACATGGATGATCCCGAAGCCATCGCCCGGCGCGCCATGGAGATCGCGTCGGAGATCTGCGTCTTCTCCAACAATAATCTGACGGTGGAGACGCTGGGCTAGGGGGTGCGGGGGATCACGTGAGGCCCCCGAAAAAATCCCTCTGGCGCAATGCGTGCCCGCGCCTTAAATGCGCGCTGGCACGACACGCTCACCATGGATCGATCATGAGCCCGTACGGGTTTTCTTCCGGCGACCCCCACGTGGACCGCCGGCATGCGTTCGCCGAGGCGCTGGCCGCGTCCGGCGAGATGGAGGCCGCTATCGAGGTGCTGTCCAGCGCGCTGGAGCGCACGCCGGGCTGGGCCGCAGGCTGGTATCAGCTGGGCGACTGGAGCGCCGCCGCCGGCGACAATACCGGGGCTGAACAGGCCTGGCGGCGCGTGCTGGCGCTGGACGGCGATGACGCCCTGGGCGCGGGCGCCCGGCTCGACCTCCTGACCGGCCAGCCAGTGTCGGAAAGCCTGCCGGCGGCCTTTGTCGAGACCCTGTTCGACCAGTTCGCGCCGCGCTTTGACGCCGCCCTGACAGAGCGGCTGGGCTATTGCGCGCCGCAACTGATCGGTGAGGCGCTGGAGGGCGCCGGTTTTGACCGGGCCGGACGGGCGATGGATCTGGGCTGCGGCACCGGGCTGATGGGCGAGGTGCTGCGTGGCCGGTGTGACTGGCTGGGCGGCATTGATCTGTCGGCGGGCATGCTGGCGCGCGCCAGGGCCAAGGGGCTCTACGACCAGCTCGACAAGGCCGATCTCAACACGCTGGCGCTGGATGAAACACGCTATGATCTGATCGTGGCGGCGGACGTGTTCACCTATGTGGGCGCGCTCGAGCGCATCATCGCCTGGTGCGCGCGATCGCTGAACCCGGGCGGGCGCCTGGCGTTCGCGGTGGAGGCGGGGACTGAGGGAGAGGCGGGCGTCACCCTGCGCGAAAGCCGCCGCTTCGCCCATGGCCGCGCCTATCTGGAAGAGCTGCTCACAAGCGCCGGGTTTGAAGGCGTGACCCTTGCCGATTGCGTGCTGAGACTGGACCGGGGCGCCGATATCGCCGGCCTGATCGTGGTGGCAAGCGCCCCGTCAGCACGTCAGGACCGCGAGGGCGACGGCGCGCTGACCGAGATGATATGACGCCGGCCCGCCCCGCCGCGCGACAGCACCGAGCAATCTACTGCGGCTGCACCAATCTGCTGGCAAATGCCCCAGCCGCAATCGGCGTTTCAAATATCCGCCGGAGCGCGCTAAGACTGCAGCATGACGGGCAGGCGGATTTCCTGAAATGACCACCACGCTTGTCACGGGCGGACTTGGCTTCATCGGATCGGCGATGGTGCGCCGTCTCGTGCGTGAAACCTCGGACAATGTCGTGGTGCTGGACGCCCTGACCTACGCCGCCTCGCCGGACGCCGTCGCCGAGTGCGCTGCGTCCGGGCGCTACCAGCTTGAAAAGGGCGATATCCGCGATGAAGCCCGGGTGCGTGCGGTGTTCGACGCGCACCGGCCGGGCAGGGTTCTGCACCTGGCTGCGGAGACCCATGTGGACCGCTCCATCGACGGCCCGCGCGCCTTTGTCGACACCAATATCAACGGCGCCTACACCCTGCTCCAGGCCGCCCGCGCCCATTACGACAGGCTGGACGGGGAGGCGCGTGCGGGTTTCCGCTTCCTGCACGTCTCCACTGATGAAGTATATGGCAGTCTCGGCCCTGATGATCCGGCGTTCAATGAAGCAACGCCCTACGATCCGCGCTCGCCGTACGCCGCGTCCAAGGCGGCTTCCGATCACCTTGTGCGCGCCTGGGGCGAGACATTCGGCCTGCCGGTGATCGTGTCGAACTGCACCAATAATTACGGCCCGTGGCAGCATCCCGAAAAGCTGATCCCCCACATGATCGCACGCTGCACAGACGCGCTGCCGCTTCCTGTCTATGGCTCTGGTCTCAATGTGCGCGACTGGCTTCACGTGGAGGATCACGTGGAGGCGCTGCATGTGATCCTCGACCGCGCGGGACCGGGCGCCAGTTACTGTATCGGCGGCGGGGCGGAGCGCACGAATCTGCAGGTTGTCGAGGCGATCTGCGCCGCGCTTGATGTGCGCCGGCCCGGCGGCGCACCCCACGCAAGCCGGATCCGTTTCGTCACCGACCGGCCGGGCCATGATTTCCGCTACGCCATGGACTACACGGTGCTGCAGCGCGCGCTCGGCTGGGCGCCCCGGCGCCGGTTCGAGGACGGGCTCGCTGCCACCGTGGACTGGTATCTTGAAAACGAGGCCTGGTGGCGCGGCCTGCTCGCGCGCGCCGGTGGCGCGCGGCGCATCGGCCTTGGCGCCGCCGATCTCACGGAGGGGACATGAAAGGCATTATCCTGGCCGGCGGTGCGGGCACACGCCTGCATCCGGTGACGCTGGCGGTCTCCAAGCAGCTTCTGCCGGTCTTTGACAAGCCGATGATCTATTACCCGCTATCGCTGCTGATGCTGGCGGGCGTGCGCGAGATCTTGATCATCACCACGCCGCGCGACCGCGACGCGTTCCGGCTGCTTCTGGGCGACGGATCGCGCTTCGGGGTGTCGCTGTCTTACGCCGTCCAGCCCAAGCCGGACGGCATTGCGCAAGCCTTCCTGATCGGCCGCGAGTTTATCGGGCGCGACCCGGTGGCGTTGGTCCTGGGAGACAATATTCTCTACGGCCATGCGCTGAAGGATATATTGTCGGCTGCGGCGGCCAAGCCGTCGGGCGCCACCGTTTTCGGTTACCAGGTGGCCGAACCGGGACGCTATGGCGTGGTGTCGTTCGACGAGGCCGGCAAGCCGGTCTCGATCGAAGAAAAGCCGAAAAAGCCGAAATCCAACGTCGCGGTTATCGGGCTCTATTTCTACGACAATGACGTGATCGATATCGCCGCCGGCCTGACGCTCTCGCGCCGGGGCGAGCTGGAGATCACCGATGTCAATCAAGCCTATCTCGGCCGCGGCGCCCTCAATGTGCAGCGCTTCGGGCGTGGCTATGCCTGGTTCGACGCCGGCACGCACGCCTCGCTTCTGGATGCGTCCAATTTCGTATCGAGCCTGACCGAGCGTCAGGGCGTATCGATTTGCGCGCCTGAGGAAGTCGCGTGGCGCAATGGATGGCTCAGCGATGCACAGCTGGCCGCCTCGGCGCGCGGCAAGAGCGGATACGGCGCTTACCTGGAGTCGCTGATCAAGGCGGGCCGCATGGCCGACACACCCTGAGCATCTGGCGCAACAGCATCACCGGCACCGGGCTGGAGCGCAGCAATTCAGTGGTGGCGCCGCCGATTAACGGTTGGGCGCGATGCGTTCCGGATTCAAGCCGGGGGATGCATGGTCTGGCGGCTTCTCTTTCCGGTCTTGCCGGGAATGATTCGTACGGCTGCGCTCTGCCCAAAGCGCTCTACATCGAACCTGCCAGGGTTCGCCGAGGCGAGAGCGCGACCGCGCGCCCGCAGCTTTAGCGAGGACCGACCGAGCGGACGCGAGGGAGGACAGGCAAACCGAACCTGCCAGGGTTCGGTCAGCGCGACCGCGCGCCCGCAGCTTTAGCGAGGACGCGAAGACCCGGACGGGTCTG
>JBHYFR010000056.1:0-13132 GCA_051859425.1 Oceanicaulis sp.
AAACGGATAGGCGCGTGTTCCGGTTGCTTCGCCGGACGGGGCATGTCAAACACCCGGCCCGTAATCAGTCGTATTCGTAGAGGACGCTCATGGGCGATCTATTCTTCAACAAGGTGGCGGGTGTTATCCTCGCTGTGGCCCTGTTCATCATGGCGCTGGCCGAGCTGTCCAACATCGTGTTCGGACGCTCTGTTTCAGGCGAGCTGGCCTATCCGGTCGATCTGTCGGCCCTGCAGGCCTCTGCTCCGGCAGCTGTAGAAGACAGCGGTCCGGTGGATTTCGGTCTCTTGCTGGCGAGCGCTGATTTGTCAGCCGGCGAGCGCGTCGCGCGCCGCTGCGTCGCATGCCACACCTTCAACGAAGGCGGCGCGAACGGCACCGGCCCCAATCTGTGGGGCGTGATGGGCCGCGCCGTGGCGGGCGTGTCCGGCTTCAACTATTCGGGCGCCATGAACAGCTATGGCTCGGGCGGCACGCAATGGCTGTTCGAGAATATGTACGACTATCTGGAGAACCCGCGCGCTTACGTGCCGGGCACGTCCATGAGCTTTGCCGGCCTGCGCAATCAGGACGACCGCATCAACGTCATCGCCTACATGCGCGCACAGGACAGCACCCCGCTGGCCCTGCCCGAGCCGCTGCCTGAAGCGCCTGCGGGCGAGGCTGAGCTGGCCGATGCTGAAGCCGAGGCCGAGGCTGATGCGCAAACGCAAGAGGCCATGCCGGCTGAGGCTGAAACCTCTGACGACGAGCCCGCCATGGACGACACCGGCGAAGAGCCTGAAGAGAGCAATGACGGCGAGCTTTAAGCTCCGCCAGCCAGACTGATGAAGAGGCGCGCGCCACCCGGCGCGCGCCTTTTTCGTTTGCGCCGCGCCGAGGCTCAGGCGTTGAACACCAGGATGCTCCAGCCATCGAGCGATTGCGCCCCGGCCGGCGTCAGTCCGGCGGCTTCATACGCTTCGCTGACCCGGCCGGCCTGTTCATCCAGAAGCCCGGCCAGAATCACCCGTCCGCCCGGCGCCAGATGCGAGGCGGTCTGCTGCGCCAGGGTGATCAGCGGACCGGCCAGGATATTGGCGAAGATCAAGTCGAACCGGCGCGCCTCGAATACCGGGTGGGCGTAGCCGTCCGCCTCCACCGACATGATCTGCGCGGCCACGCCGTTCTTCTCGGCGTTCACCAGCGTCTCGGCGACGGATTCCGGATCAATGTCCGTGGCGACGATATGCGATTGCGGCCAGAGCTTGGCCGCAGCGATCGCCAGCAGGCCCGAGCCCGCGCCCAGATCCAGCACGCTGGCGGGTGCGAATCCGTCGCGCTCGATGCGGTCCACCGCCTCCAGGCATCCACGGGTCGTAGCGTGATGACCGGTGCCGAAGGCCGGACCGGCTTCAACCTCCAGCCCGACAAGGCCCGGCGTCAGATCCGCCGCAGCATGAGCGCCATACACCGCAAACCGCCCGGCCTGAACCAGTGGCAGGCCTTTGAGCGACAGGGCCACCCAGTCTTCTTCGGGCAGCGGCATGACGTGGACCGAAATGGACGGGTCATCCAGCCCTTCGGTGGCGGCCATGGCTTCGGCCTGGGCCATCGTTTCACACAATATGTCGAGGCGCCCGTCGGCTTCCGATCCGTCCTCGAACAGCGACCAGCTCAGCGCCGCAGGCTCGTGGACGGCGTCCAGCACCGCCAGGACAGGGCGCAGCGCGGCCATGGGCCCGCGCGCTTCAACACGCCATAAAACGCTCATTCATCCACCTCATGCGCCATCAGGCGCTCAATTTCCGCAACAATGACCGCCCAGGCGGGGGCCGCCGGATCAATCAGCTCAAAATGCCCCGCATCCGGCAGAATCACCTCCCGCACCGGGTCGCCCGCCGCGCGTGCAGCGTCGGCGTAACTGGTCCCGAAAGCGGGGGGAATGATGGCGTCCAGCTCACCCGAAATCAGGGTTTGCGCCAGGCCCAGCGGCAGAAGCCGTACAGGCGAGGTGTCTCCATAACCGTTCGCGCCGCGCTCGGGCCCGATCAGCGTGGTGACCGTGTCCGGCTCGCCGCAGCGCCCGGGTCCATCGGCGCTGAACGCTTCAAGATCGGGAATGCCTGCCAGCGAGACCACGCCCGCCACGGGCAGCGGCGTCTGCGCGGCCAGCGGGCCGGTTTCAATGCGATGACGCGCCGCCGCCCAGAGCGCCAGATGCCCGCCAGCCGAATGGCCCACCAGCACGGTGCGGCTGATGTCTACAGGATAGTCATCGGCCAGGACGCGCACGTGATCCACGCCTGCAGCGATATCAGAAAAAGTGCCGGGCCAGCCGCCCTCGTCATGGCCGATGCGCGCGTATTCCAGATTCCACACCGCTACCGCGCGTGCGCGCAGATCGCCGGAGGTCAGATCCTGCAGCTCCAGCCCCGGCAGGCTCGCCAGCCAGCATCCGCCATGGATCATGATGACAAGGGGAAAGGGCCCCGGCCCGTCGGGCAGCCAGAGCTCGCCGAACTGATACGCGCCGGGCCCGTAGGCGATGCGGTAGTCGGCGGACGGGCGCTCGCGCTCCATCAGCGCGGCGAACCGAATCGGCCGTTCGTCAGCGTATGGATCAACCGGCGAGGCATCTTGCGCAGTCTGCGGCCCGCAGGCCGTCACGAGTACGGCCACGGCAATCAGTGCAAAACGGGACATCGCGGCGCGCGCCTCCAGACTGGTCAGGCGCTGCTTATGTCATTCCCGCACGCGCGGAGAAAGCCGCAAGGATCAGCGGCGGCTCAGGCCGCGCGGGCGTCTGTCAGCATTTCGGCGAAGAAATCGGTCTCATCGTCAATCGGCCGGGCAAATTCGGGTTTGTCCGCCAGACGCAGCGCGTCGCGATAGATGGAGTAGACCAGCCTGTCAGCGGGATGCGGTTTTGCATCCGGGCTGTCCAGCCCGTCATGAACCCAGCGCCACAGCGCCAGCTTCGAGGTCAGATCATCCCAGTCAGCGCTGGGCACGCTGGCCACGGCGGCCAGAAGGTGGGCGGGCGGCTGCGCGCCGTCGTTATCCTTCACCTCGCGCCACATGCGAAAGGCCAGCGTGATGAAGCGGCTATCGTGTTCCATCTGTGAATACTCCGGGTCCGGCCGCGCCTTCCGCGCCGGACCAAAACCTGCTCTGTGGGGCAAACCGGCGGGGCGCGCATTCAGGACCGCGCCAGCAAATCTGCAATCATGCTGCAGTCCGGCGACGAGCCCCCTGCTGCTGAGGGCGCTCTATCGGGCAAAAGCGGCACAATCGCGGCGAGTATGCGGCAGCGCACAAAACCATACAAAATCTATTGAAGCGCGCATTCAGGGCCACGCCGGATGCAGCGCCCCCCGCTTGCATATGCAACGGCCAACACCGATAATCAGATAAGGAAGGTCGGCGGCGGACGAGCCTCTCGCCAACCCGGTCAGGTCCGGAAGGAAGCAGCCGTAACGAGTTTTGGTTCGGGTCGCCGTCCGGCCTTCCGCCACCTTCCGCCTCTTTTCTGTCAGGCCCGTTTCGCCGGGTTCGCACGTGCGGGAGCCCGATAGCCCATGATGGACGACGACGCGCCCGGCCCTGACGCCCTTGACGACCGCAGCGGCCCCGCCCTGCCCGGCGTCGAGCCTGCGCCGTCCGGACCTGCGGGCTATCAGGTGCTGGCGCGCAAATACCGCCCCCAGACCTTCCCCGATCTCATCGGCCAGGAGCCGATGGTGCGCACCCTCACCAACGCGTTCGCCGCCGGGCGCATCGCCCACGCCTACATGCTCACCGGGGTGCGCGGGATCGGCAAGACGACCACGGCCCGCCTGATCGCGCGCGCCCTCAATTTCGAGACCGACACGATCAAGGCGCCGTCGATTGCGCTGGACCCGCCGGGCATTCACTGCGCGGCCATCACCAAATCCTCCCATGTGGACGTAATGGAGATGGACGCCGCATCGCGCACCGGCGTCGGCGATATCCGCGAATTGCTGGACGGCTTGCGCTACTCGCCCGTCAGCGCGCGCTACAAGGTCTACATCATTGACGAGGTGCACATGCTGTCCACCTCGGCCTTCAACGCGCTTCTCAAGACGCTGGAAGAGCCGCCCCCGCATGTGAAATTCATCTTCGCCACTACCGAAATCCGCAAAGTGCCGGTCACCGTGCTCAGCCGTTGCCAGCGCTTTGACCTGAAACGCGTCGACCGCACGGTGCTGGCCGAACACCTGGCCAAAATCTGTGAGACCGAAAGCGCACCGGTGGAGCCCGAAGGCCTGATGGCCATCGCCCGCGCCGCAGAAGGGTCTGTGCGCGATGCGCTGTCCCTGCTGGACCAGGCCATCGTTCAGGCCGAAGGCGGCGGCGCCGTCACCGCCGCGCAGGTGCGCGGCATGCTCGGCCTGGCCGACCGCACCCGCGTTCTGGACCTCTTGGCCGCCACGCTTGAGCACCGTGCGGCGGATGCTCTGGCGGAGCTGCGCCACCAGTATGATTCCGGCGCCGACCCGGTCGTGCTGATGCGTGACCTTCTGGACTATCTCCACGCCATGACCCGGCTCAAGGCCGCCGGTCCGGACGCCGATCTGGGTGAGGCGAAGGAAACCGTTGCGCGTCTCGCCTCCCTGTCCGAGGCCCATTCGCTGGCATCGCTGGGGCGGTTGTGGAAGACCGCGCTGACGGGTCTGGATGATGTGCGCACCGCGCCGGACCCGTCCTCGGCGGCGGAGATGGCGGTGATCCGCCTGATGAGCGCAGCCAGCCTGCCCTCGCCGGAAGATGCGGCGCGCCTGCTGGCCGGCGCCCCGCGCGCCCAGTCCCCGGCGACCACGCAAACGGCGCCGTCCGCACCCGCCGCAGATCAGCCTGAGGCGCGCGAGCCGCAGAGCGACAACCGCATCGTCCCCTTCAACCGCCCCGCCCCGCCGCCGGCAGAGGCGCCGCCCGCCGACGACAACGAAGACGACAAGGAACCGATCCCGGACGAGCTGCCCGGGCCGGGCAGCCTGGAAGAACTGATCACCGATATCGAAGGCGCGCGCGAGATCGGGCTGAAGCTGGATGTGGAGCGCTACGTCAAGCTGGTGTCGCTGCGTCCAGGTGCGTTGTCATACGAGCCTGCGCCCGGCGCGCCGTCTGATCTGGGCGGGCGGCTGGCGCGTTTTCTTCAGGACATCACCGGCGCGCGCTGGCTGGTGGACAGCTCGGCGATGCATGGTCAGGAGACCGTGCACGACCGCCGCCGGCGCGAGGCCGAGGCCGAGCGTGAGACCGTGATGAAAGACCCCGCCCTGGTCAGCGCGCTGGCGGCCTTTCCCGATGCCGAGCTGATCGCCATCGAGCCGGCGCCCGCGCCCGCCGCAAAAGCCCAAGACCGCCAGGAGACCAAGCGATGAAGGATCTTGCCGGCCTGATGAAGCAGGCCCAGGAAATGCAGCAGCGCATGCGCGAGGCCCAGGAGCGGCTGGAAACGCTGGAGGTGACGGGTGAGGCTGGCGCCGGCCTGGTGCGCGTCACCTTGACGGCCAAGGGCGAGATGCGCGCCATGTCGCTGGACCCCTCCATTGTCACGCCGGACGAAACCGAAGTGCTCGAAGACCTGATCAAGGCCGCCCACGCCGATGCCCGGCGCAAGGCCGAAACCGCGCAGCAGAAAGTGCTGGGCGAAGCGACGCGCGGCATGGCCTTGCCACCCGGTTTCGACATGCCCTTCGGGATCAAGCCGTAGCGATGACGCCCGATTGCTTTTCCAACGTCTGGCGCGCCCTATCTTGATCGGGGCACACGCAATCGGGGACACAGCGTCATGGAATTACCGGTCGAATGGATTATCGCGGCGGCGGCGGCCGTCATCGGCGCCTGCATGGGCCTGCTCAGCCTGATCGTGCCGCGATGGGGCGCCAGCGTGGTGCGCCTCGCCCCCGATCCGCGCTGGAAAGGCGGCTTCGCCGAGTTTCGCGCCAGCTATGGCGGCGCCCTCCTGCTGGCCCATGGCGCGGTGCTGCTGACATTGGCCATGAGCGCCCAGGCCGGCGCCGGCGCGGTGATGGGCGCCAGCTTCGCGGTGTCGCTGTACTGGGGCGGCATGGCGATTGGCCGGGCCGCCTCCATGGTGCTGGACCGGCACAAGGAAACGGTGACCAGCTATAACGCCGGCGCCATTGCCTTCGAGGCTGTGATGGCGCTGGCGCTGGCCGCACCGTTCATCGCGCATCTGGGGTGAGGCCTTACGCCCTCTCCGCAATGCTCCAGGCATAGTCCGCCATGGGCGCCACCAGCGCGCCGAGCTCCTTGGCGCGCTCGTTCGAGGCATTGCCCTGCAGGCCGCGGGCGTAGACGCCCTGGGCGATGCCGGCCAGGCGGAAGATGTTGTAGGCGATATAGAAATCCAGCTTGGGAATGCCGTCCCGGCCGGTGCGCCGGCAATAGGCGGCGACGTATTCATCCTCGGTGGGGATGCCCAGCGCCTTGAGGTCGACGCCCAGAAAGCCGGAGCGGATTTCTTTCGGCGTGCGCCACTGCATCAGCTGATAGGTGAAGTCGGCCAGCGGATCGCCCAGCGTCGACAATTCCCAGTCCAGCACCGCGATGACGCGCGGCTCGGTGGGGTGGAAGATCATGTTGTCCAGCCGGTAATCGCCGTGGACGACGCTGACCCGGTCCTGCTGCGGCGCATTGGCGGGCAGCCATTCGATCAGCCGGTCCATGGCGGCGATGGGCGCAGTCTCGGCGGCCTTGTACTGCTTGGTCCAGCGCGCGATCTGACGCTCGAAATAATTGCCCGGACGGCCATAGTCAGACAGTCCCGCCGCCTCAACATCAATGGCGTGCAATTGCGCCAGCGTGGCGTTGGAGGCGTCATAGAGCGCGGCGCGCTCGGCGGGCGCGAGATCGGGCAGGTAGGCGTCCCAGAAAATCCGCCCCTCCACGAAATCCATCACATAAAACGCCGTGCCGATAACGCTTTCGTCCTCACACAGGGCATGCATGTGCGGCGCGGGAAACCCCTGCGCGCCCAGGGCCTTCATCACCTGATATTCACGCTCCACCGCATGGGCCGACGGCAGGAGCTTGCCCGGCGGCTTGCGGCGCAAGACATAGGCGTGGCGCGGCGTGGTCAGCTTGTAGGTGGGGTTGGATTGCCCGCCCTTGAACTGCTCGACACTGAGCGGCCCTGCAAACCCCTCCACATGCCGGTCCATCCAGGCTTCCAGCGCGCGCTGGTCGAATTTCAGCGCGTCCGCGACCGCCTTCGTGCCGGAAAAGGCGTCATCAAGCTGGGACATGGGGCAGGCTCCTTACACGTCTTTGTCTCATTTCAACCGGTTACGGCTGCAGGGCTCAAGGCTGGTTGTCAGCCGCGCGCCAGGCCACCTGCCCGTCCAGCACGGTCATCACCGGGCGCGCATCGCGCAGGTCCAGATCGGGCGCGGACATCAGGTCCATGTCGAACACGGAGAAATCGGCGATATAGCCCGGCGCGATCCGGCCGAGGCGCGCTTCCTCGCGCACCGCGAAGGCCGGCCACTCAGTAAACAGGCGCAGGGCCGTGACCCGGTCCAGCGCCTGATCAAGATACCAGCCCTCGCCCGCATACCCGTCGAGATCACGGCGCACGGCGGCGGCGTAGAACTCGATGCGGGCCTCGCCGCGCTCCACCGGCGCGTCGGAGCCGCCTGCAATGACCGCCCCGCTCTCCACCAGCGAACGCCAGGCATAGGCGCCTTCCAGGCGCTGGACGCCGATGCGCGCCGGCGCAAAATGCAGATCGCCAATGGCGTGGCTCGGCTGCATGGAGGCGATGACGCCCATCTGGCCAAAGCGCGGGATGTCGTCGGGGTGCAGCACCTGGGCGTGTTCAATGCGCCAGCGCGGATCGGGGAAGGCGCGCGCCTCGGGCGGGGTCGCCTCGAACGCCGCTTCCATCCAGTCCAGCAGGCGCCGGTTGCCCGCATCGCCAATGGCGTGACCGGCCAGCTGCACGCCATCCTCCAGCGCCATGCGCATCAGGCCGGACGTGTCCTCGTCGCGCGCGATGAACAGGCCTGTGGAGGCGGGCGCATCGTCATAGGGGCGCAAGAGCGCCGCGCCGCGCGAGCCCAGCGCGCCATCCATGTAGAACTTGATCCCGCGCGCGGTGACGCGGCCCCCGCCCTCATTGTGCACCATGCGCGCGGCCACGGCGTCATAGTCTTCCGGGTTGGCGTAGGCGTGCACGCGCAGCGGCAGGCGGCCCGCGTCCGCCAGCGCGATCAGAATGTCCACATCGTCAAAGCGCATGGTCATGGTGTGAGCGCCGGTCCAGCCCGAGGCGGCCAGCACCTGCGCTCCGATCTCGTAGGCGCGCGCCCGCGCCTCGCCCTCGGGCTCGCGCAGAAAGCGGTAGAAGGGCGCCATGGCGGTGTCGATGATCATGCCGGTGGCCGCGCCGGTGTCGTCACGCAGGATTTCCCCGCCTTCAGGATCGGGCGTATCAGCCGTCACGCCTGCTTCGGCCAGGGCTGATGAATTAGCCACCAGGGCATGACCGTCCGCGCGCACCAGCACCACGGGTTTGTCCGGCGCCACGGCGTCAAGATCGGCGGCGGTGGGAAAGCGCCCTTCGGGCCAGTGGGTCTCGATCCAGCCACGTCCGGATATCACGTCGGAGGGTTCGCGCGCCGCGTCTGCCACGGCGGCCTGCAGCTCGGCCACCGAGCGCACGTTTTCCAGATTGAGCGTCAGCTCGCGCATGCCCACGCCGAGGATATGCACGTGCGCATCGGTGAAACCAGGGAACATCGCCGCGCCGGCCAGATCAATCCGTTCGGTTTGCGGGCCGATATGAACGCTGCAGTCAGCTTCTGACCCGGCGCACAGGATCAGGCCGTCCGCCGCAGCGACCATCTCCACCTGCCCGCTGTCCGGCCCGCCAGTATGGATGACCCCGCCTGAGAACACTGTTTCAGCCAGGGGATGAGAGGGTGTTTCACCACAGGCGCCTAGCGCCAGAATCGCCAGTCCTGTCAGCATGATGCGCATGGATCGCCCTCCCCGGCGCCGGTGATGAGGCGCGCACGCTAGCGCGCGTCGCCCGGCGCGGCCAGTCTCTAGCGGCCTTCGCGCCGCCAGGCGCCGGCCAGAAGCCCCATCAGCAGGATCGCCAGCAACAGCCCGGGCGCCAAGGGCGTACGCTCGGCGCTGGTGACGATATACGCCTCATTGCGCTGCAGCCCGGCCCAGTTCGGCCCGGCCTGGCGCACCCCGGCGCGGGTGCGGCGCAGGTCCGGGACATTCACCTGCGGCCCCCGCATGAACACGCCGCCGCCGCTGGCGTCGGTCAGGGCGGACAGTCCCTCGGGATCGGGGCGGAGATCCATGAACTCACGCGGATTGAGCGGGCCGGACGCCGTCACGGCGGTGAGATCGCCCGACCGCAGCCGCACCAGACCCTGCTCACTGGCGTCTGTGGCAGCAGTAAAGCGCCCCGGCCCGGTCTCGCTCATCTCCAGCGTTTCAGCAGCGCCTGACGGCCATTCCACCTCCAGCGGCGGCGCGCTCTCATCCAGCGTCGTGCGCGTCACCGACAGCTGCCCGCCCGACACGGTGGCGGTCAGGCGTTCCTCGTCCAGCTCCGGTTCGCCCATCAGCCAGTGGGCCACGCGGCGGAACAGCTCGTCATGGGGACCGCCGCCATCATAGCCGCGCGCCCACAGCCAGGCCTGGTCGGACAGCAGGATCGCCGCGCGGCCCTCTCCGGCCCGCGCCAGTGTCAGCAGGGGCGCGCCGTCGGGGCTTTCCAGTACGGTTTCACCGGCCACAGCCCGCGCGCCGATGCGCCGGTGCCAGTCGCCCCACGCCGCCTCGCCGCCCGCCATGGGCGCGGTGACCGGGTGGCGCGCGCCAGCCTCGGATATGCGCGGCGTGAACCGCGTCTCGATCACGCTTCCATCGGGAGACGCGGGCAACACGCCCGCCAGCGCGGTGCGCGCCAGACTGTCAGGACCGGCGAACGGCGGTCCGGTGGTGACCAGCAACGCGCCGCCGTCTTCGACATAGCGCGCGATGTTTTCAAAATAGAGCGGGCGCAGAATGCCCCGGCGGCGATAGCGGTCGAAGATGACCAGATCAAATTCGCTCAGACGCAGCTGGAACAGCTCGAACACCGGAAAGGCGATCAGGGCCAGCTCGTCGCCGGGCACAGAATCGTCCCGGTCCAGCGGGCGCAGAATGGTGAAATGGACCAGATCCACGCTCGGATCGGACTTGAGGAGATTGCGCCAGGCCCTTGCCCCGTTATGGGGTTCTCCGGTGATCAGCAGCACCCGCAGCCGGTCGCGTACACCGGTCACGCTCACCGCCGCGCGGTTATTGATGAGGGTCAACTCCTCCAGTCCCGGCTCCACCTCGATCTGAACCACATTGGGCCCACGATTGCGGATTTCGGCCTGCACCTGCACCTCTCGGCCAATGGCCACGCGCGCCTCGATCGGGTCGCCGCCATCCACCGACAGGGTGACGCGCGCCGTGCCGCCGGGGTCCGCCTCGTCCTCAACCCGGATGGTGAAGGTGACCAGCTCGCCCACCAGGCCATATCTTGGCGCCTCGGACACGATCAGGCGGCGGTCGCGCGCATCGGGATCGCCGGTGACCATGTGATGCAGGGGCGCGGTCAGGCCCAGCGCCGCGCCATCGGCTGGCGCGTCATGAACCTGTCCGTCAGAGGCGATGATCACCCCGGCCAGGCGCTCGCGCGGAATGCCCGCCAGCCCGCGCTGGATCGTCTCCATCAAACGCGTACCATCGGCGGCGCGTCCGCCGCGCACTTCCACCAGCTCCAGCGTCCCGTCGCGATCAGCCATCGCACGCGCCACATCCGCCACGGCTTCAGCCGCTTCAGCGCGTCCGTCCACCTCCATGGAGGCGCTGTCGTCAATGACCACCAGGGCGATATCGGTCAGCGGATCACGCGCTTCGCGCACCAGAGCCGGGTTCATCAGCGCGGCGGCCACGCCCAGCGCCGCCAGCGCGCGCCACAGCCAGCCCTTAAGCCCGCGCGCCAGCGCGAGGCCGGCGCCCGCCAGCGCCAAAATTGCCAGCACCGCGATCACCGGCGCCGGGATCAGGGGCGCGAAGATAAGGCTGGTGGCGTCCATCACTGGCGCCCCAGCCGCTGCAGGATGGCGGGCACATGCACCTGATCTTCCTTGTAGTTTCCGGTCAGCGCGTACATGGCCAGATTGACGCCGAACCGGTTGGCCAGTTCGCGCTGGCGCTCCCCGCCCTCCACCGGCGCCAGCGCCCGGCCCGTCTCATCCACCGCCCAGGCCGAGGCCCAGTCGGCTGAACCGATGATCAGACCGGACACGCCGTCGCGCGCCGAGCCGTCACGGCTGGCCTCGACCCACACCTCGCCCCCGGCATAGCGGCCCGGATAGTCCCTGAGCAGATAGAAGGTCTTGCCCAGCACGTGATCGGGCGGGATGCGCTGGAGCGGCGGGACGTTGATGCGCTCCAGCGTTCGCATCAGGCCGGGATGAGGCTCGCGTGAGCCGGCGCTGTCGCGCCCGTCGCGGGTGTCGAACACGATCAGCCCGCCGCCTTGCAGATAGGCGCTGACCCGCGCTGCGGCGTCATCTGACAAGGCGGGCGCGTCGGGCGTCAGCGGCCAATAGACCAGCGGGAAGAACAGGATGTCGTCGGTTTCAATGGTCACGCCGGTGGGCGCGCCGGGCTCCACGGCGCTGCGCCGGCGGGCTTCGCGCGATACGCCCTCCAGCCCCGCCCGGCTGATGGAATCGATCCGGCTGTCGCCCGTGCGCACATAGGCGAACCGCACCTCCAGCGCATTGGCGGCGTCGTCGGCTTCAGCCGGGGCGGGCATGGCGAGGCCCGCGCCAAACACCAGCGCGATGGCGCCCGCGCTGCGCGCGAACGCCACGCGCGGCATGCGTCCTGACAAAACAAGGGCGATCAGCGCATCCAGGGTGAGGATCAAAAGCGCCAGCGCCAGCAACGATCCGGCGAAACGGATCTCGCGCCCCTGCCCGCGCGCTTCATAGACCGCGCCGGGCAGATCGCGCGCCAGCGGCGCCAGGGTCTCGCCCGCCCGCATCACATTGAGCGGCGCGCTGGCCGCGCCAATGGCATAAATGCCCGGCGGCGTGCGGGCGGAGGCGCGCGCCAGATGAAAGTCTTCAGCCGGGATCGGGTCTGCATCAGCGCGCGGATCGGCCAGGGCTCCCGCCCCGTCCAGCATGCGCTCCAGCCGCCAAGCGCCGCCCTGCACCTGGGCGCGCTGCGCCGCATCGCCGCCGGACAGCGCCAGCACCCGCTCCAGCATCGCCGGGTAAAGCCCGGACAGGGGCAGGCTGGACCAGTCCGGCCCCGCCGTGACATGGAACAGCACCAGCCAGCCATTGCCGCGCCGGTCAGCGGTCACCAGCGGCGTACCGTCCTCCAGCCGCGCCCAGACGCGCGCATCCAGCGCCGGGCCGGGCTCGGCGAGCACCTGGCGGGTGACCCGCGCTTCGGATGACGGGGCCAGTCCGGCGAACGGGCTGTCGTCGGCGAAGTCGGCGATCCCTTGGGGGGCACCCCAGGCCATGGCGCCGCCAAACAGGCGCCCGCCTTCACGCAACGGCGTGGGGACCATATCCCGGCTGCTCACCGCCAGGCGCGGACCGGCGAAACGCACCACCAGACCGCCTGCATCCAGAAACGCCGCAATGCGCGGGTCCTGGGCGTTGGCTGCATCCACGATCACCAGTGCGGCGGGCTCAGCCTCCAGCACCGCTTCCAGGTTCCCCGAAACGAGTTCGGAAATGCCTGCAAGCGCCTGGCGGGCATAATGAATGTCGGACAGAAGCGGCTGACCCTCACCCGCGCCGCCCTCGGCCTGGACAAGGCCCACGCGCGGCCTGCGCCAGCGGTCGCCGGTCACTTGCACCGCGCCCGCGGACGCCTCGCCGTCAATCTGGACGCGGGTAATGCGATTGCGCAGATCCAGCGGCAGGCGCGCCTCCAGACGCAGCGTGCGCGCGCCCGCTTCAAATCCGCCCTCGGCGCGCGCCAGCGCCCGCCCGTCAGAGGCTAGCGCCGTGACGCTCACAGGCCGCGGCCCGCTGGCCGATGCGCGCATCACAACGGCGGCGAAGCCATC
>JBHYFR010000057.1:0-13117 GCA_051859425.1 Oceanicaulis sp.
GCGAAAATGGCTCAAACCCTACTCACGAAGCTGAACATCTGGGACAGCCCCTTTTCTAATTCGGGCCAAAAGTCTTCAGTTAGATTGAAGTACGGGAGTGTTTTTTCTTTAGCTTTTTCAATAGTATAGCGAAAAATCGCACTTTTTCCGGTACCTTTAGGGCCAACTAGAATCCGAAGCGGAAGTTTCTCGTCAAATCTCTCGTATGCGCGATTCTTATAAAAGTACTCCCTCAGCCGTTCGATCGATTCGCTTTCTGCTGCCTCGTTCCCGAATAAGTCAATAATTGTTGAATCATTCAATACAATGTCACTTCGCACTACCTAAGCCCCCAACCTCTTAATCTCATCCCGCAGCCTCGCCGCTTCCTCGAACTCCAGATTCGCCGCCGCTTCGCGCATGCGCTTCTCCAGATCAGCGACCACCGCCCGGAGGTTATTCGGTTCAAATTGAGCGTGTTCTTCTGCAACCGTCAAGCGCTTCTGATCCCGCCCTCTCCCCCGCGCCTTGGCGGACCGGCCCTTGGCGGTTTCTTCCATCACGCCCTGGAGCACGTCGGAGACGCCGCGCACCACTGTGGTGGGCGTGATGCCGTGGGCGGTGTTGTGGGCGATCTGTTTGGTGCGGCGGCGTTCGGTTTCGTCCATGGCGCGCTGCATGGAGCCGGTGATGCGGTCGGCATAGAGGATGACGCGGCTTTCCGCATTGCGCGCGGCGCGGCCAATGGTCTGGACGAGGCTGGTTTCGGAGCGCAGGAAGCCTTCCTTGTCGGCGTCGAGAATGGCGACCAGGCCGCATTCGGGGATGTCCAGGCCCTCGCGTAGCAGGTTGATGCCCACCAGCACGTCATAGACGCCCAGGCGCAGATCGCGGATCAGCTCGATGCGTTCGACCGTGTCCACGTCCGAATGCATGTAGCGCACTTTCAGCCCCTGCTCGTGCATGTATTCGGTCAGGTCCTCGGCCATGCGTTTGGTCAGCGTGGTGATGAGGGTGCGCAGGCCCCTGGCGGCCACGGCGCGGGCCTCGGCGATGACGTCGTCGACCTGGCTGAAGCCTTTGGCGGCCACGGGGCGGACTTCCACGGGCGGGTCGATCAGGCCGGTGGGGCGGATCACCTGTTCGATGAAGGCGCCGCCGGTCTGGTTCAGCTCCCATTTGCCCGGCGTGGCGCTGACATGGATGGTGGCCGGGCGCATGGCCTCCCATTCCTCGAATTTGAGCGGGCGGTTGTCGAGGCAGGAGGGCAGGCGGAAGCCGTGCTCGGCCAGGGTGCGCTTGCGGTTGAAGTCGCCTTTGAACATGGCGCCCAGCTGGGGGATGGTGACATGGCTCTCGTCCACGAAGACCAGGGCGTTGTCGGGCAGGTATTCGAAGAAGGTGGGCGGCGGCTCGCCGGGCTTGCGGCCGGTGAGATAGCGCGAATAGTTCTCGATGCCGTTGCAGCTGCCGGTGGCTTCCAGCATTTCCAGGTCGAAGGCGGTGCGCTGGGCCAGGCGCTGGGCTTCCAGCAGCTTGCCATTGGCCTCCATCCAGTCGAGGCGCTCTTTCAGCTCGGCCTTGATGGCGGCGATGGCCTGGTTGAGGGTGGGGCGCGGGGTGACATAGTGGGAGTTGGCGTAGACGCGGACCTTGTCCAGGCGCGCCTCGGCGCGGCCGGTGAGGGGGTCGAACTCGTCGATGGACTCGATCTCGTCGCCAAAGAAGCTGACGCGCCAGGCGCGGGTGTCGGCGTGGGCGGGGAAGATCTCCAGGACATCGCCACGCACGCGGAACGTGCCGCGGGTGAAGGCGGCGTCATTGCGGGCGTATTGCAGGGCGGCCAGCTGGCGCATGACCTCGCGGGGATTTCTCTCCTCCCCCCGCTTCAGGTCGAATACCATGGCGGTATAGGTCTCCACCGAGCCGATGCCGTAGATACAGCTCACCGAGGCGACAATGATGACGTCATCGCGCTCCAGCACCGACCGCGTCGCCGCATGGCGCATCCGGTCAATGGCCTCGTTGATGGAGGACTCCTTCTCGATGAAGGTGTCCGTGCGCGCCACATAAGCTTCCGGCTGGTAATAATCATAATAAGAAACAAAATACTCAACAGCATTATTCGGAAAAAATGACTTGAACTCACCATAAAGCTGGGCCGCCAAGGTCTTGTTGGGGGCCAGTACAAGCGCTGGTCTTTGCAGATTCTCGATTACCTTCGCCATCGTGAAAGTCTTGCCCGAACCGGTCACCCCCAGCAGGACCTGGTCACGCTCACCGTCCCGGACGCCGGCGCACAGCTCGGCTATGGCCTGGGGCTGGTCGCCGGCCGGTTCGTATTCGGCGTCCAGCACAAAGGCCTTGCCGCCCTCGGACTTGTCGGGCCGGTCAGGCCGGTGCGGCGTCCAGTTGGCCGGCAGGCTCAGCGGATCGGAAATACCAGCGGGCAAGGCGGCGTGATCCGCCTCGAAGGGCGTCTGGCTCATATCCCCGACGCCGTCGGGCAGCAGCGTGTCGTCAGCAGTGATCCGGACCATGTGCGCCAATATGGGCCTGCGCGGTCCGATTGAACAGGCGCGCAAGTGTTGGTTAACCGGGCCGGGGCAGTGTGGCGTTCCATCCACGCTTAAGGTGCGCGACGGCGATGTCAGGCAGTTTCGAACGGGTGCGGGTCCTGATCCTTGAGGACAATGTGCACATGTCCACCATCCTGCGCACGATCCTGCAGGGGTTCGGCGTGCGCTCCATCACCGAAACCCGCGACGCGGCCGATGCGTTCGAGATCATGCGCAACGCCAGCCCTGATCTGGCGCTCGTGGACTACATGCTGGGCGATGTGGACGGGCTGGAGTTCACCCGGCTGATCCGCACCGCCACCGACAGCCCGAACAAGTATCTGCCGATCATCATGGTGTCGGGCCACACCGACCGCGCCCGGGTGATGGAGGCGATCAATGCCGGCGTGAACGAATATCTCGCCAAGCCGGTCCGCCCGGTGGACTTGTATAACCGCCTGGTCTCCATGATCGAACGCCCCCGCCGGTTCGTGAAGGCGCCCGGCTATTTCGGCCCCGACCGCCGCCGGCGCCAGGACCCGCGCTATAACGGCCCCATGCGCCGCGCCACGGATGCGGAGAATGCCGAGCCGGACGAGGGCTAGGGGGCGGCGCCATTGTCCCGCTGCTCGGGATAAACCAGCGCCTCCGTATCAAACCCCATGGCCTGCAGCCGGTTGAGGCGGGCGGCCAGTGCGTCCGGGTCCATTTGCGGCGTGCGGGACAATATCCACAGATAGCGTCCGCGCGGTTCGCTCACCACCGACCACTGATACGCGGCGTCGTCCAGCTCGATAATCCAGTAATCGCCCCAGAACGGTCCGAAGAAGGACACCTCCAGCTTCGCGCCGCCCGAGCCTTCGACCACGCGCGCGCGGCCGGTCGCCGTTTGCGCCGGTCCGTCCAGTCCGTCGCGGTAACAGGTATTGACCACGGAAATCAGCCCGTCGCCCCGTCTTGCATAATCGGCTGTCACGCCATGGCAGCCGCGCTCGAACCGGTTGTCATAACGCGCGATTTCGTACCAGCGCCCCAGATAGCGCTCCAGCTCCACCGCCTCCACCGTGCGCAGCGGTGTATCGGATGTGCGCCGTTCCGGCTGCGGTGCGCAGGCGGTGAGCGCGAGCAAAGCCAAAGCGATTATCAGGCGTGTCATGGGGCGAACTCCGGGTGCGGGACTGGCGGGCGCCATGCCGGCATACAGACCGGCCGGCGGCTCATCCCGCCGCCCTCGCCGCCGCCAGCAGGGTGTCAATTTCAGCGTCGGTGGTGCACCAGCTGGTCACGAAGCGGGCCGATCCGTCAGGCCAGGCGTAGAAGCCGGCCCCGGCGGCGTGCAGCCGTTCGGCGATCGCCGGCTCCAGCCGGGCGAAGACTTCGTTGCCGTCTACGGGATGGGCGAGGGTTATGCCGTCAATCTGTGACAGGCCATTGGCCAGGCGCCGGGCGGCGTCATTGGCGTGTGCAGCGAGCGCCAGCCACAGCCCGTCGGTCAGCCAGGCGTCCAGCTGGGCGGCGATATAGCGCATTTTGGGCGCCATGTGCCCGGCGCGCTTCTGGCGGGCCTGAAGGCGGGCGAAGCGGTCCATGACGGACGGAAACAGGATCACGGCTTCGGCGGCCAGCGCGCCGGTCTTGGTGGCGCCCAGGCACAAAACGTCCACGCCGGCTTTCCACGTCAGCTGCGCCGGGGTGCAGCCCAGACCCGCCAGGGCGCTGGCGAAACGGGCGCCGTCCATGTGGATGCGCAGGCCCGCTGCACGCGCCGGGGCGATCAGGCCGCTGAGCTCATCCAGCGTGTAGGCACAGCCCGCTTCATTGAGCTGGGACAAGCTCAGCACGGCCGGGGGCGGGGCGTGAACGAAGTCGGCTGGCCACTGGGCCAGGGCGTCGTGGAGCGCTGACCGGTCAATCCTGGCATGGCCGCCCGGCAGGGGCAGGAGCTTGGCGCCGCCGGTGAAGAATTCCGGCGCGCCGCGCTCGTCGCGGTGGATGTGGGCCTCGTCATGGCACAGCACCATGGCGTCGGACGGACACAGCACCGACAGGGCCAGCGCATTGGCCGCCGTGCCGGACACGGCGAACACCACTTTCAGATCAGTTTCGAACAGCTCTTTGAGCCGCGCCTCCACGCGCGCGCTCACCGGGTCCGCCCCATAGCTGGGCGCAAAGCCCTCATTGGCGCGCGCGATCGCGTCGATCAAGGCGGGATGGGCCGGGGCGGTGGTGTCGGACAGGAAATTCATGGCCTGCAATCGAGCGCGCCCGCGCGGCGGCGTCAATGGATGTGAGCGGCGGGCTATGCCTTTAGGGGCCGCGCGCGTCTAGACTGAACCGCGACACTCAGCTTGAAGAGAACCCTCATGCCCGTTTCCGATCCGATCGCCCGTCCGTTCGACACGCCTGAGCGCCAGGCCTTCCGCGAGAGCGTGGAGCGGTTTGTGGCGCGCGAGATCGCGCCTCATGGCGACGCCTGGGACGAGGCGGGGGATTTTCCCTGGGACCTGCATGAAAAGGCGGGTGCGCTGGGCCTGTTCGGGTTCGGCATTGATGCGGACTATGGCGGCGCCGGGTTTGACGACGCCTTCATGCGCCTCGATGCCGGGGTGGCGCTGGGCTATGCGGGGGTGGGCGGGGTGAACGCCTCGCTGGGCGCGCGCAATATCATGACCGGTCCCATCGCGCGGCTCGCCCGCGAGGAGACCAAACGCGCCGTGCTGCCCGATATCGTGGCGGGCCGGGCGGGCGGCGCACTGGCGATGACCGAACCGTCAGGCGGCTCGGACCTGGCCCGTCTCAAGACCCGCGCCCGGCGCGACGGCGATGACTGGATCATCGATGGCGAGAAAACCTTCATCACCGGCGGCATGAAGGCGTCCTGGTTCGTGGTCGGCGCCCGCACGGGCGGCGAGGGGTTTGGCGGGATATCGCTGTTTCTCGTGCCCCATGATGCGCCGGGATTCACCCGCACCGCCATCACCCGCAAGATGGGCTGGTGGTCGTCGGATACAGCCACGCTGCACTTTGACGCCTGCCGGATTCCCGGTGACGCGCAGCTGGGTGAGGAGGGCCTTTGCCTGCTCGCGATCATGGACAATTTCAACTATGAGCGCCTGGCGCTGGCGGCGGGTTGCCTGGGCATGGCGCGCCGGTGCCTGGATGACGCGGTGGACTGGGCGCGGGTGCGCGAAACCTTCGGCAAGCCGCTGATCCGCCATCAGGTCATCCGCCACAAGCTGGCCGAGATGAGCGCGCGCATCGATGCGCTGGACGGCTATCTCCAGATCCTCGCCGCCGCGATCAACACAGCGCTGGAGGCGGGCGCCCCCTTGCCGGCGGCCGGGCTGGCGAAGGCGAAATTCCTGGCGTCCGGCGTGGCGGAGTATTGCGCCAGCGAGGCGATGCAGGTGCTGGGCGGGGCGGGCTATCTGCGCGGCTGCGCCATCGAGCGCATCTATCGCGAGGTCAAGGTGATGGCCATTGGCGGCGGCTCGGAAGAGATCATGCGTGATCTCGCCGCCCGCCAGATGGGGCTTTAAGCTGCGGCGCCGGGCTCCCGGGGCGGCAGCAACGCCTTGATCTCCGACAATTTCACGCTGGCGTCCGGCTGGACTGATTCCTGCCGGCCCATCTGCGAAGCCAGCAGGCGCATGGCGCGCGCCTGGGCGTCCTGGCGGCACCGTCCTACAGGCAGGACGCCGGACGATGCGAGCTTCAGCAGGGCGACCGTGCGGTCCAGCGCGGGCTGGTCCGAGGCCTCGATGCGCGACAGGATTTTGGTTTCGTCCAGCGTCTGCAGGCCCAGCGCGTCGAACGCGTCGGCCAGCTCGGCCTTGTCCGGCGCCGGGAATGCGCCTTTTAGGGCCCGCGCCTGCAGGCGGGTCAGGCGCGACAGGCGCTCCAGCGGCTGACCCGGGCCGCGCACGAACCAGGTCTCGGTGGCATTGGTCTTGAGGCGGGCGCGCACATAGGCGGCGAGCTTCTTCTTGTTGGCCTCGCCCACGATATTGTCTTCAATGGCGAACAGGCGCTCGAGCACTTCGGGCACGCCGTGCGCGCCCTGCAGGGCTTCATCCACCGCTTCGGGCGACAGGAGCCGCGCCGAGCGGCAGGTGAAGGCCTCCACCAGCGCGGTGGGGTGCAGGTCGGGCCCGGACACCCGGATCAGGCGCTGGGCGAGCTGGCGCGACAGCTCGATCTCGGCCATCACGCTTTCGGGCCGCAGGCGTTTGGGCGAGCGCAGATGGGTCAGGATAGTGCTGGCCAACTCGCCCCGGCTGTCGGGCAGTTCACCGGCGGCGAACCGGGCCGCCAGACGGCGCGCGGGCTGCGGCGCGCCGGCCAGATCGGCATGGTCGGCCCGGCCTTCATAAAGACTGGTCAGGCGCTCCACGATCACGCCGATATCCTCGCCTTTGCCGGTGATCGCGCCGATGGCGGCTTCGAAGGTAAGCAATTCGGCCAGGAAGGCGTCGGCCTGTTTCAGGGCGAAGGCGCGGGCCTCGGGCCTGGCGGGCAGCTCGTCGAGCATGTCGAGCACCAGCGTGGCCTTGGCGCGCAGATCGCCCGCCTCCCCCAGCCGCTCGGCGATGGCGCGGCGCATGCGCCGCTCGGGCCCGCCCTCATCCAGGATTTTCTCGGTCAGGTCCGCGAAATCGCGCGCCTTGGGCAACGCCTTGGCCGTGGCGGCCTCGCGCCGTGCGTCCGCAGCGGCGCGCTCCACCAGCGCGTTGAGCTGCTTCATGAAGGCCTGCACCGGCGCGCCGCTGGACTGGGCGCGGGCGATGGCGACTTTCTGGACGGCGTGCTGGAGATCGGTCTCCGAACCGTCCAGATCCTCGATGAGATCGGGCCGGCTGAGCAGTTCAAGCGGGCAGATCTGGCGGCGCTCCAGCCAGCCCGACAAGACCCGCCTTATGGTGTCGCGCGCCGCCGCGCCAAAGAAATCGGACGGCGTGACGCAGGGCAGGCTGGCCTCGGCGCCGGTGCTGGCGTCTTCGGCGAATTTCTCGGGCCCGGCTTCGAAGATCGGGCCGCCGCGGAACGCGCTTTCGTGCGCATTCCACACCTCGCGCACCACGCGCACGGACCCTTCGGGCAGGGAGTCCTTGAGTTTGCGGGCCATATTGAGCGCCGCTTCGCGGTCGGGCAGGGCTTCGACCAGCGACCAGGACGCCTTGCGGTGCTTTTTGACGAACACCTCGAAATGAATGTCTGCGCCTGTCATCGCCAGCTCGCCCCCGGGTGCACTTGCGCCTCAACCATGACAGCTTCGGCTTAACCTTGCGTAACCATGCCTTGCAGGCGCGGTTTGCATGGATAAGCTGCTGGGCCGGAGCTTCAGGGCCGCGACTCGCGCGCGGCGGCAGACAAGGGCGCACGCCATGGCCACGATCACACTGGTGGATGACGACGAGAACATCCTCACCTCGGTCTCGATCTTTCTCGAGAACGAGGGTTACAAGGTGCGCACCTATAATGACGGCGCCACCGCCCTGCCCGAGCTGACGGCCCAGCCGCCCGATCTGGCGATCTTCGACATCAAGATGCCGCGCATGGACGGGCTGGAGCTGCTGCGCCGGGTGCGCCAGTCCTCCAACCTGCCGGTGATCTTCCTGACATCCAAGGATGGCGAGTTTGACGAGGCGCTGGGGCTGGATCTGGGCGCTGACGACTATATCGCCAAGCCCTTCTCCCATCAGCTGCTGGCGCGCCGGGTCAAGGCGGTGCTGCGCCGGGCGCAGTTTGATCCCGAGCTGGGCGGAACGCCGGGCGACAGCGATCAGAAGGCGATCCACCGCGGCAAGCTGACCATGGACCCCAACCGCCACGCCTGCGCCTGGGAAGGCCGGCAGGTGCGCCTGACCGTGACCGAGTTCCTGATCCTGCAGGCGCTGGCTCACCGGCCGGGTTTTGTGAAGAGCCGCGATAACCTCATGGACGCGGCCTATGATGATCAGGTCTATGTCGATGACCGCACCATCGACAGCCACATCAAGCGCATCCGCAAGAAGTTCCGTGAGGTGGATCCGACCTTTGACGGGATCGAGACCCTGTATGGCGTCGGCTATCGTTACAAAGAGGCTTAAGCGCTTGCGCGCGACGGCGCGCTGGCTTCTGCAGCGCGTGCCGCGCACGCCACGTTTGTGGGTCTTGATTGCATCCATCAACGCTGCCGTGCTGATCGTTCTGGTGCTCGGCCTTTACGCCATCACAGAGGCCCGGCGTGGTGTTGTCGCCGCCAAGCTGGATTCGCTCACCGCCCAGGCCGAGATCATCGCCAGCGTCATCACCGAGACCGCCGTGTACGGCGACCTGCCCGGTCCGCGCATGGACAATGATTCCGCGCGCGAAGTGCTGCGCCGCCTGTCCTCGCTGTATGTGCCTGACCAGTCGCGCGCCATCCTGCATGCGCCCGGTCCGGCGCGGATCGCCGACAGTGATCTGATCGCGGGCCAGGTGGAGATCACGCCCCTGCCGCCGCCTGGAGAGGCGCCGCCAGCGCCGGCCCGGCCCATGAGCAGCTGGTTTGAATCCCTGTTCGAGCCGGTCTCCATGCTGTGGACCACGCCTGAATCGCGCGCCTATCTGGATCTGACGCTGAATGAGGAAGTGGCGCGCGCCTTTGAAACTGGCGAGCCCCAGCGCGGCGTGCGGCGCGGGGCCGATGGCGGCCGCATTGTCTCGGTGACCCTGCCGATTCAGCTGATTCAGGCTGTGGTCGGTACGGTGACGTACGAATCCTACGATCTCGACGAGCTGATCGCCGAGGAGCGGGTGTTTCTGGGCGTGTTTGTCGTATTCGCCGCCGGCATCATCGCCCTTGGCACGATCCTTTTGACCGTCTCGATCGCCGGACCGCTGGCCAAGCTCTCCGAAGCGGCGCGGCGGGTGCGCCTCGCCGGAGGGTCGCGCGTGCCGCTGCCTGATTTTGGCAAGCGCGGGGACGAGATCGGCGCCCTCTCAACCGCGTTCAGCCAGATGACCAATGCGCTGTATGACCGTCTGGACGCCATCGAGAGCTTCGCCGCCGATGTCGCCCATGAGATCAAGAACCCGCTCACCTCGATCCGCTCGGCGGCGGAGACGCTGCCTCTGGCGCGCGACGACGCCCAGCGGGCGCGGCTGATTGCCGTGATCCAGCATGATGTGCGCCGGCTGGACCGGTTGATCACCGACATCTCCAATGCCTCGCGGCTGGATGCGGAGCTGGCCCGCGAAGATCTGGCGCTGGTCGATATCGCCCGCCTGCTCGGCGATATCGCCAGCCTGCACCGGGCCGAGGATGACGCCGCCCCGGCGCGGGTGGTGGTGGATGCCGGGCCCGGCCCGCTCATGATGCGCGGGCATGAAGGCCCGCTGAGCCGGGTCTTCATCAATCTGGTGGACAACGCCCTCACCTTCTCTCCGCCAGGCGGGGTGGTGCGTCTGACCGCCCGGCGCACCGGCGCGGCCCATGGCCGCGTCATCGTGACGGTGGAGGATGATGGCCCCGGGATTCCGCCCGAAAGCCTGGAGGCGATTTTCGACCGGTTTCACACACGCCGGCCCGACGGCGCCGCCTTTGGCGCCCATTCCGGGCTGGGTCTGGCCATTGCGCGTCAGATCGTCAACGCCCATGGCGGCGTGATCCGCGCGGGCAACCGCAGCCAAGGCGGCGCGGTGTTCACCGTGGACCTGCCCGGCGCCCGCTGACGCGGCTTAATCAGACTTGTTGCGCGCTGGCGCGGCGTAATCTGACATTTTGCGCGCTGGCGCGGCGCCGGGGCAACACCTTGTGGCCTATCTGCCCGCGAGGTCTTTTCGCAGCGGGGAAACCGGGCTTACATGGGCCTGTCACATGTCCGCCCACGCAACAGGAAGCATTCGCGCCGCCATGATCGGCATCGTCGTCGTCTCACATGGCCGTCTGGCCGACGAGCTGATCCTGGCCGCCGAGCACGTGGTGGGGCAGCTGAAAGATTGCTGCGCCGTCTCGATCGGGCCGGACGATGACATGGAGTTGCGCCGCAACGATATCCGCGCCGCCATCGATGCGGCCGATAGCGGCGAGGGTGTGATCATCATTACCGACATGTTCGGCGGCACCCCGTCCAACCTGTCCATCTCCCTGCTTGAGCGTGGCCGGGTGGAGGTGATCGCCGGCGCCAATCTGCCCATGATGATCAAGCTGGCCGAGGCGCGCAGCCGTCTGCCGCTGAGCGCGCTGGCCGATAGTGTCAGCGCGGCGGGCAAGCGCTATATCGCTGTGGCGTCGCAGCTTCTGGACGGGCCTGCATGACCCTTGAGCGTACGGTGACCATCTGCAATCCGCGCGGATTGCACGCCCGCGCCTCGGCGAAATTCGTCGCTCGGGCGGCGCCGTTTGACGCCCGGGTCACCGTGGTGCGCGACGGCGAGGAAGTGGCCGCCGACTCGATCATGGAGCTGTTGATGCTTGCCGCCGGTCCGGGATCGCAGATCACGATCCGGGCCGAGGGAGCCGAAGCCGATGCGGCCGTGACGGCGCTCGCGGGCCTTGTTGAATCAGGCTTTGGCGAGCTCAGCTGAGTTTTCGCTCTTCCAGGATCGCAGCGACCAGAGCATCGAGCGGGCGGGCGCCATCATAAAGATATCCCGGCACACCGGCGCGCCGGGCCGCCTCCAGATCGCTTTGCCGGTCCCCGATCATGAAGCTGGTCTCCGGCGGCGCGCCGAACTGTGTTAGCGCGCGCAGGACCATGCCAGGATTAGGCTTGCGGTCGGGGTGATCGGCAATGCGATAGCGCTTAACTACCGCCTCGGCGTGATACGGGCAGACATACCAGGCGTCCACGCGAGCCCCTTCGGCCTTGAGCGTGCGCGCCATGACCCGATGAAAGGCCCGGACATCGCGTTGCGTGCAAAGCCCGCGCGCCACGGCGGACTGATTGGTGACCACCGCTATGCGGTATCCGGCTGCCCGTGCGCGCCTCAATGCGGCGGCTGCGCCGGGCATCCAGACGATCTGGCCGGGATCTGTCTGGTGGTGCTTGTCCTCGATAAGGACGCCGTCCCGGTCGAATAGCGCGAGAGGCGGTCCGCAGGTGCAGGTTAGCGCCATGGTGACCGGCTCCTTGCAATCGAAGATAGCGCCTGGATCATGCCCGTCAGTCTCGCTATCCTGAGCTATGACTTGCTATGGGCCGCACGCGGACCTTGCATTCTGCTCTTCAAGGCACCATTGCTTGGCTGCGTCCGACCCTCAAGACGGAAACCTTGATTGTGGTCCGCGCAGTGGCTTTTTTGAAAGGCGAGACGATGGCGCGCGGCGCAAAACGCAAGGGTGGCGGCGCGCGGCCAGGTGGACACGGTGGCGGCCCGGCCAACCGGCGTCAGCAATTCCTGACCCGCGCTGCACGCGTGTTCGACTTGCCTGAAAGCGCCGCGGAGGCCCTGATGAGCCAGGGTCGGCGCCAAAGCCTGCGCTTCAATCCGCTGGCGGGGGGCTCCCGCGCCGATTTCGAGGCGCAGCTTGCGCCCTGGGGCGAGGCCCTGATCCCGGTCGACTGGTGCGAGGGCGCCTGGCATCTCGATCTGGCCCCTGGCGAGGCCCTGCCCGATCACCTGTTCGCCAGCGGCCAGGCCTTTATCCAGAACGCATCGAGCTTCGTGCCGGCGCTGGCGCTGGATCCGCAGCCGGGCGAGCGCATTCTTGACCTGTGCGCCGCCCCCGGCGGCAAGACCTCCCATATCGCCGCGCTGACCGGCAACAGGGCGGAGATATGGGCCAATGACGCGCTGCCTGCGCGCCTGCCCAAGCTCAACGAGGTGTTGGGGCTTTTGCATGTGCGCACAGCCTCGGTGACCGCCCATCCCGGCCAGTTCATCGACCGGTTTCTGGACGGGCCGTTCGACCGCATTCTGATCGACGCCCAGTGCACTGGCGAGGGCATGATCGATCTGCGCCGCCCCGCCACCTTGCGCTACTGGTCTATGGAGCGGGTTGTCGAGTACAGCCGCCTGCAGCGCAAGATGCTGATGGCGGCGTCCAAACTGCTGAAACCCGGCGGGGTGCTTGTGTACTCCACCTGCACGCTGGCGCCGGAAGAAAACGAAGCCTCGGTCAACCATCTGCTCAGTCACGCGCCGGAGATGTCGTTGGAGCCCATCGTGATCGAAGCGCCGGGCCTGATCCCCGCCCGCACCCGGTGGGAGGGCGAGACCTATGATCCCAGCCTGACCATGGCATGCCGGGTGTCGCCAAGCCGTTTCATGGAAGCATTCTTCGTGGCGCGCCTGCGCAAGGAGGCGTGATGGAGCTGCGCCCCACCCTGCCACTCGGGGTCGTCGACAGCCCGCTCTTTGTCCCGGACGCCACCTATGGCGCCATCAAGGGGCTGGGGGCCGATGAGCTGCCGGCGGCGGGCGTGCGCGTATTGATGGCCAATGCGTTTCACCTGATGCGGTCGCCAGGCGTGACCCGGATCAAGGCGCTGGGCGGCCTGAAGAAAATGATGGGTTGGTCCGGCGTGCTAATGACGGATTCAGGCGGTTTCCAGGCGCTGTCACTGATCCGGGAAAATGCGGGGCGCGGGCGCATTACCAGCAGGGGCCTCGAT
>JBHYFR010000058.1:0-6088 GCA_051859425.1 Oceanicaulis sp.
TGGGCGCCATGGACGCGGCGGCGCTGTTCTACATGCGCCAGCGCGGCCTTACCGAAGCGCGCGCCCGGGCCCTGCTGACCCAGAGCTTCCTGGCCGAACCGCTGGAGCGCCTGGCCGACGAGGCGGTGCGCGACGCGTTGATGGCCAGGCTGCAGGCGGCGCTGGAGACGGTGTCATGACGGCGCCCGCCCGCCTTGAAACAATGTTCGACCCCTATGCGCTGCGGGCCGAATTTCCGATCCTGAAGCGGGAGATAAACGGCAAGCCGCTGGTTTATCTCGATAATGCGGCCTCGGCCCAGAAGCCTGAGGCCGTGATCGAGGCGGTGGCGGATGTCTGGCGCCATTCCTACGCCAATGTGCATCGCGGCCTGCACACCCTGGCCAATGAGGCTACCGAGGCCTTCGAGGCGTCGCGCGGCAAGGTCGCGCGCTTCCTGGGCGCGGCGCGGCCGCAGGAAATCGTCTTCACCCGGGGCGCGACCGAAGCCATCAATCTGGTGGCCGCCTCCATCGGCGAGACGTTGGTGGAGGGTGATGAAATCATCCTGTCCCAGATGGAGCACCACTCCAATATCGTGCCCTGGCACTTCCTGCGCGAACGCAAGGGCGTGGTGATCAAATGGGTACCGGTGACCGAAGACGGCGCGCTGGACATGGAGGCCTATGAGGCGCTGTTTACGCCGCGCACGCGCTTTGTCAGCCTGGTGCATATGTCCAACGTGCTGGGCACAGTAAACCCGGCCAAGCGCCTCACTGAGATCGCCCACGCCCACGGCGCCGCGATCCTGTTCGACGGCACCCAGGCGGCGGTTCACCTGACGCTCGACGTGCGCGAGATCGGGTGTGATTTCTACGTTTTCACCGGTCACAAGCTGTACGGCCCCAACGGCGTGGGCGCGCTCTATGCGGCCGGTGACTGGCTGGAGCGCATGGCGCCCTGGCAGGGCGGGGGCGAAATGATCGCCGAGGTCAGCGAGACCAGCGTGACCTATGCCGATCCGCCCCACAAGTTCGAAGCGGGCACGCCGGTGATCGCCGAGGTGATCGGTCTGGGCGCGGCCATTGACTGGGTGCAGGCGCTGGACCGGGCCGGCGTCATGGCCCATGAGCGCGCCCTGCTGGACCGGATCGAGGCGGGCCTGAGCGATATCAAAGGCCTGCGCCTGTTCGGGCGCACACAGGACAAGGGGGCGATCGCTTCCTTCACCCTGGAGGGCGCCCATCCCCATGATCTGGCGCAGATCATGGACAAGTATGGCGTGGCGGTGCGCGCGGGCCATCACTGCGCCCATCCGCTGATGCAGCGCTATGGCGTCACCGGCACGGTGCGCGCCAGCCTGGCTGCGTACAACACCGCCGAAGAGGCTGACGCCTTCCTCGAGGCGTTGCGCAAATCGATTACATTCCTCATCTAGGGATCATGACCATGGATACCGGCGCTTCGGCCCCACGCGACATCATCGATCTCAGCGCTCCGCCTGCTTCAGGCGGACCGGACGAGGCTGCACCCGCCCAGGCGCGCACCAGCGCCGCCGATTCTGATCTGCCGCCCGAGGAGATCGCGCGCATCACCGACGATGTGATCGCCGCGCTCAAATCGGTTCACGATCCGGAGATCCCCTCGGACATCTATGAGCTGGGCCTGATCTATCAGGTCGATCTGGAGGCCGAGGGCGTGTTGAAGGTGGAGATGACCCTGACCGCGCCCGGCTGTCCGGTGGCGGGCGAAATGCCCGGCTGGGTGAAGGACGCGTGCGAGCGCGTGGACGGCGTGTCGCGCGCCGACGTGACGCTGACCTTCGATCCGCCCTGGACGCCGGCGCGCATGTCGGACGAGGCGCGCCTGACGCTGAACATGCTGTGACCGGAGACCGAGCCATGACCCGCCCCCGTCCCAAAGCCGTGACCCTGTCTGACGCCGCCGCCGAGCGCGTCAAATCGCTGATGGCGCGCCAGGGCAAGGGCTTCCTGCGCGTCGGCGTGAAGAATGGCGGCTGCGCAGGCATGGAATACGTGATGGACTATGTCGCCGAGCCCGCCCCGCTGGATGAGCGGGTGGAGGACAAGGGCGTGGAGATCGTGGTGGACGCCAGCTCGCTGCTGTTCCTTCTGGGCGCGCAGCTCGACTATGAAGTGACGCCGCTGCACGCCAAATTCGTGTTCCGCAATCCCAACCAGACCGACGCCTGCGGCTGTGGCGAGAGCGTGACCCTGACGGCGGCCAGCGCCACCAGCTGAAACTCTGCGCTATGGGCTTGAACTGAATGGGCTGACCGGGCTTTGTGTCGCCCTTGGTTCTGTGGGGGTGACCTGTGAAGCTCTATGTCTCGCCGACATCGCCCTATGCGCGCAAATGCCGGGCTCTGATCATTGAAAAAAGCCTGGAGAACAAGATCGAGGTGGTGCACTGCGCCCCGCTGGATGATCCGTCCGACCTCCTGGCGCTGAACCCGTTGGGCAAGGTGCCGGTGCTGGAGCGTGAACGCGCCCCGGCGCTGATGGATTCCCCGCTGATCTGCGAGTTCATCGACAGCCTGACCGAGGAAAACTGGATCCCGGCGCGCGGGGCCAGCCGTTTCGCCGTGCTGCGCCAGCAGGCGCTGGCCGACGGTCTCATTGATCTGGTCATGGGCCGGCGCATCGAGATGGGCCGCGACGCCAAGCTTCAATATCCGTTCTGGGCCGAGCGCTGGGAGCGTGCCATCGCGCGCACAATGACAACGCTGACCGAAGAACGCGCACAGTTTGAACGCTCGGTGGATCTCGGCGCGTTGGCGGTGGCCGCCGCGCTGGGATACATGGATTTGCGCTACGCAGACTATGGCTGGCGCGAGCGCCATCCCGAACTGGCCGATTTCGCCGCCCGCTGGGACGCCCGCGACAGCTTCATCCAGACCGCACCGCCTCAGGGCGCCTGAGCGTTAAGGGCTCAGGCCGCGGCGGCGCCCCTGGAGGCGTCACCATCAGCGGTCCAGCGGTTGCGGCCGGTCTGCTTGGATTTGTACAGATTGGTGTCACAGCGCTCGATCAGCGCCTCGATGGATTCCCCCTCGCGATACTGCGAGACGCCCAGCGAGACGGTGATATTGCCCAGATCCTCATTGGTGGATTTGCGCAGGAGGCGCTTGCTTTCCACCGTGGCGCGGACCTTCTCGGCCAGGATGCGCGCCTCGTCCATGCCGGTGCGCGGCATGACGATGGCGAACTCTTCGCCGCCATAGCGCGCCACCACGTGATAATCCTTGGAGAAGCGCGACAGGCACGCGGCCACGAAGCGGATGATCTGGTCGCCGGTCTGGTGGCCCCAGGTGTCGTTGAACCGCTTGAAATGGTCGATATCGCACATGATCAGCGCCATGGGCGTGCTCTTCATGTCCGCCTCGCGGCGCGCCGCGCGCATGGATTCGTCAAATCGCTTGCGGTTGGCGACGCCGGTGAGGGCGTCGGTCATCGACTCTTCGCGCACTTTTTCCAGATTGGTTTTCAGGAGGTTCACTTCCTGATGGGTCTCCATCAGGCGCTTCTCCAGATCGCGCGAGCGGCGCTGCATGCGGGCGGTGGCCGACACCAGGCCCTCGATCATGCGCTTCATGGAGGCGGCGTCCGTCGCTGCATCCAGCTCGCCCGAGGCGCCAGCCAGCACCTGACCGTAGGCAGCCGTGTCGCGCTCGGCGGCTTCGAGTGTTTTGACCACCGCGCCAAGCTCGCGGCTCATGGCGCCGCCCACTTCCATGACGGCGTCCTGGATGCGCTTGAAGGTGAAGTGCCGGTCGTAGAGCTCTTCCAGAAACGCCGCTTCAAGCGGGCCGCCCGCGTCGAGCGCGGTGCGCATCTCGGTGCACAACTCGGCGTTCGAATCAGCGGTAAAATGGGTGAAGAGGGCGTAGTTCTGAGGCGTCGGCGCAACGCTCTTTTGCGCCATGAGATCCAGCGCCTTGCGCGCGATCTCGATGCCCTCGGATGTCTGCAACCTGCCGCTCACGCCTCGTCCCCCGAACTGTATGCACGGCCGCTTTTTGCGGCTTGCTTGCGCGGAGACTAGACGCAGGAAAGCAAATATCGGGTAAACGCGAGGCGTTCTCAGACGGCTTTGCGCAACAGGAAGTCAGGAACGTGATCCCCGAATCCGACCGGCGCATCGTCCCCGTCATGGCTGTAGCGCGGCGACCGGTCCTGCCGGGGCGGGCGCGGCGCGCTGTCAGGGCGCACGGTTTCGGGGGCTGCGCCGGCACGTTCGGCGCCCGCATGGGCCGGAGCCGGGTGCGGTTCGCTGTTGCGCTCGCTGCTGCGGTCATTGTCAGCGCGGTCCTGGGCGTCGCCGCCGCCGGAACGTCCGCGCCCGCCGCCAGAGCGGCGTCCGCCCCGCCGCCGCCGCGAGGAGCGGCCTTCGCCTTCAGACGCGCTCGATGGCGCGCCGGGCTGTTCAGCCGGGGCTTCAGCGCGTGTGTCCGCACCCGTCTCCGCTGGCGCGTCAGCCTGCGGCTGGGCCGGGACGGACGTGCGCACCGGCGCGTCCGAGCCGTCCAGTTTCAGCGTGTCCGGCTCGCGCCCGGTCAGCTGCACCACCGCAGCCAGCGCCTTGCGGTCAGCCGGTGTCACGATGGTGATGGATTCGCCGCTGAGCCCCGCCCGGCCCGTACGGCCAATGCGGTGGACATAGTCATCGGCATTGCGCGGGATATCCATGTTGAACACATGGCTCACCGCCGGGATGTCGAGGCCGCGCGCGGCCACGTCCGAGGCCACCAGCAGGCGCAGCTCGCCCGATTTGAACTGGGCCAGCGTCTTGGTGCGCAGGGACTGGTCAAGATCACCGTGGATCGGCGCAGCCGAGAAGCCGTGGCGCTGCAGCGAGCGGGCCACCGTGTCCACATCACGCTTGCGATTGCAGAAGATGATGCCGTTCTTCACCCCGTCCCGGTTGATCGCCTTGCGCAACGCTTCGCGCTTGGTCTTGGGCTGATCGTCGGCGACGCGCACGATGTATTGCTTGATGGTCTCGGCGGTCTGGGCCGGGCGGGTGACCTCGACGCGTTCCGGATTGGTCAGGAAGGAGGCCACAAGGCGCTGGATCTCGTTGGGCATGGTCGCCGAGAAGAACAGGGTCTGGCGCCGAGCGGGCAGCATGGCCACAATGCGTTCGATATCGGGGATGAACCCCATGTCGAGCATGCGGTCGGCCTCATCGATCACGAGGATTTCCACGCCCATCAGCAACAGCCCGCCGCGTTCGACATGGTCGAGCATGCGGCCCGGCGTGGCGATCACAATATCGGCGCCGCGGTCGAGAATGTCCTTTTGCGGGCCGAAGGCGACGCCCCCGATCAGGAGCGCCATGGTGAGCTTGTGGTTCTTGGCGTAGGTCTTGACGTTCTCGGCGACCTGGTCGGCCAGCTCGCGCGTCGGGCACAGGATCAGCGAGCGCGGCATGCGCGCGCGCGCACGTCCGCGCGACAGGCGCTCGATCATGGGCAGGGTGAAGGACGCGGTCTTGCCGGTCCCTGTCTGGGCGATGCCCAGCACGTCACGCCCTTGCAGGGCAAACGGGATGGCGCCGGCCTGGATCGGGGTCGGCGTGGTGTATCCGGCGTCGGTGATGGCCGACAGCAGTTTTGGGCTCAGCCCGAGTTCTTCGAAGGTCATACGCCTCTGGGGTCGCTTTCTCTGGCCAGCCGTCAATCGGCGGGCACTTCACAGCGCCGCTCCGGGGCGCTCATTTCGGGCGGCCCAACATCCGCTTGGGCTATGGTGCGTCAATGCACGCCGCCGGCGCGCCGGTCCGGCGCGCGGGCGGCTGTGGCCGTGGCGCCATGGCGCCTGGCGACGCTGTGCGGCTATTCGGTGCGGCGGCTGGGGTTGCGGAAGCTGTCCCCGAACTGGACCGCGTTCATGAACACCCGCGAGCTGCCCCGGAAATACGCCCGGAAGGCCGGGTTGTCGTTGAACAGGATCACCGCGCCCGCGCCGCGCCGCTCGGCATGCACCGCGCCCAGCCCGGCCAGCGCATCGCGATTGGCCTGCGAGGCGTAACCGCCCAAGAGCGGGTCCGGCCCGGCATAGCGCAGGGGCAGGGCGAACGGATTGTC
>JBHYFR010000058.1:6098-13115 GCA_051859425.1 Oceanicaulis sp.
GCTGCAGCGCCAGGCGCGGCTCGCGCAGGCCGAAGGCCAGCGGGTGGGTCAGGTCCACATCAGCGCCGAAAATGGCGCCAGACACCCGCTCCTCGGCGTCCCAGACGCTCAGCGTGTCATAGGCGCGCGGCTCGGCCGGCGCGCCCGCGGAGTCGCGCTGGGCATAGGTGGCGGCGGACATTTCATTGTCCACCACCCAGCGCGCGGCGCTGCGCGTGGCGATCAGCACCCCGCCGGCCTGGACCCAGGCGTTGAGCCGGTCGCGGCCCGTCCCGGTGAGCGCGGCGTAATTGCCGTGGGGAAGGATGATGCGGTTATACCGGCTGAGATCGGCGCGGCTGAGCTCGCTGACATCGATCTGGGAGACCGGAATGTGCATTTCGGCGTCCATCAGATGCCACAGCTCGCCGGCGTCATTCACATTCACGCCGCGTCCGGTGACCAGCAGCACGCCGGGCTTGGTCAGCGCCGCCAGGGCGAACCCGCCCAGGTCCGATCCGCGCGGGGTATGCGAAGAGCGCGCGGCATGGACCGCCACGCTGTCCTCACGCGCCGCCCGCACCATCAGCGCATGCAGGGCGTCGGCGTCGATGGGCTGGCGCGTGACCGGCACGACCACCGCGCCGCGATTGACCTCCACCTCGCCATTATCGGTGATCACCGTGATCGGATCGGGGACCATCTGGGCGCGCACGCCGGCCGCCTGCAGGCGGTAGAGGGCGCGCGGGGCATAATAGCTGTCCCAGGCCATCACATAGGCGACGCGGGCGCGGGCCGGCTCGGGCGCGGCGCGCTCGATGGCGGAGACGCGCTCGCCGGTCAGGGTCGGGGCGAACAGACCGGTGCGCACCGCCGAATACTCCAGCCCCCAGGCCAGTGGCTGTGTCCAGCCCGAGACATCGTAAAACTCTGTCTTGTCGTCGACGATCTTCGTCTCGAACAGGCCCTGCACGATGCGGTACTGGTCCTGACGCACCGGCACGATGAAAGCTTCGCCGGGGCGATAGACGCGGCCATCCTGGCGCAGGGTCTGGCTCAGCTCGCGCACCTCGATGCCATGAGTGTCCAGCACCTCGAAGAAATCGGCCAGGCGCGCGCGGTCGTGGGAGGTGAACACCCAGGCGCTGACGGGATCAGCCTGGGCGCGGCGGCGGCTCTCATTGAAGAACTGGCGCAGATGGGCGTGCAGATCGGCGCGGTGATGCTGGCCGGCGCGCATCAGGGCGAGCAGGGCGCGGGCCTGCTGGCCCACCTTGTCGTCATAGCGCTGCACGCCGAAATCGGTGTCCATCAGGATGCCGCGCGTGGAGCTTTGCTCGAACAGATAGGGCACCGAGCCGATCAGGCCGGGATAGCTGGAGCCGTAGCCCAGATAGAAATCGTCGAACAACTCCTCGCTGACATAGAGCTGGCCTTCACCGTCGAGTTGATCGCGCAGGAATGAGTTCATGCGCAGGTTCAGCTGCAGCGCCTCCTGGCTCAGGAGCGGGTGCAGGCCGTCCAGCGGGCCGGGCGAGAAGAAATAGGTCGTGTTGGGCCCCATCTCGTGCATGTCGGCGGCGATATTGGGCAGCCACTCGTGGGTGACGCGCACCAGAAGCCGCGCCTCGGGCTGCATCACCGGCAGCCACTGGCGGTTCAGGTCAAACCAGTAGTGGTTGGTCCGGCCCCAGGGCCATTCATGGTAATGCTCGCGGCTTTGCGGGTCCGCGACGGGGGCGCGCGCGCGGTGCATATTGGTCCAGCTGGCGAAGCGGTCCGCGCCATCAGGATTGATCATGATCACCAGGATGATGACCGTCTCGTCGAGCAGGCGGTCCATGGCCTCGCCCTGGCCGGCGGCGAAGTGGTAGAGCAGAAGCGCCGCGGAATCATAGCTCGACGGCTCCGAGCCATGGACGCCGAACGTGGTCTGGATGATGGCGGGGTGGTCGGCCGGCGCAACCGCCGCGCCCGCACGCATCAGCCCGCGCTGCGTGTCGCGGATGGCGTCGATGCGGGCATGGTTTTGCGGCGAAGTGATGATCACGCGCTGGATCGGCCGGCCAAACGTGCTGCGCCCCACCGTCTCGATGGTCATACGGTCCGAACCCGCCACGATGGCGCGCGCGTACTCGGCGTGCATGGCCGGGGTCCAGATGATCTCGCCGATGGCGAAGCCGGTGATGTCCTCGGGTTTGGGCGTGGCGGGATCGTAGGCGATGTCCTGGGCGAGCAGTTCCTGCACCGGCTTGGGTTCATAGGCGTGGGCCGCCGCAGAGGCGAAGACCAGCGCAAGGCTGGCGGCGATCAGGCGCAGCATCATCAATCATCCCCGTCCAGGTCCGGCGCAGCGCCGGGATCACAGCTAGGAGCGGACGGTACGCGTTGGACCGCCCCGGTCAAGCAGGCGGCGCCGGGGGCGGGTTCTGTTTGCGGCGCGCTGCGCTATGTGTGGAGGGATGGCGGGCGCAAACGACACAGGATCAAGATGACACTGATTATGCTGACACAGGCCGCCGCCCTCTTGTTGAGCGCATCGGGCGCCGCAGCGGACGCGGGCGATGACGTCATCATCGTCACCGCCAGCCGGGCCGGCGAGCTGCGCTCGGCCAGCCCTGCGCCGGTGGCGGTGATGGGGGCGGACGAGATCGAGCGGCTGGGCGCCCAGCATGTCAGCGAAGCCCTGAACCGCTTGCCCGGCGTGATGATCCATCGCGGCAACGGCGCCGAGCACCTGACCGCCATCCGCTCGCCGGTGCTGACCGGCGGGGCCGGGGCGGGGAGCTTTCTCTATCTCGAAGACGGGGTGGGCTTGCGCGCTCCGGGCTTCGCCAATGTGAACGGGTTGTTTGAAGCTGCAGACGATCTGGCCGGGCGGATCGAGGTGATCCGCGGTCCGGGCCCGGCCCAGTACGGCTCCAACGCGCTTCACGGCCTTGTGAACGTGATCAGCGCCGATCCGCGCCGCGATGAGCGCCTGGCCGAGGCGGAAATTGGCGAGTATGGCCGGGCCCGTCTGCGCCTGACCGCCTCCGGCCCCAATGATATCGGCGCGGGCTTTATCGGCCTGTCGGTGCGCACCGAACAGGGCTGGCGCGATGATGCAGGCCTGATGCGCGCAGCCCTGCAAGGGCGCCTGGACGGCGAGGCGGGCGCCAGCGCCTGGTCCTTGCGCGGCGCGCTGATCCATCTTGATCAGGACACCGCAACTTTCGTGCAAGGGCAGGGATCGTTCCGTGACCGCGCGCTGGCGAGGCGCAACCCGAACCCGGAAGCCTTCCGCCGCGCCACCGCGGCGCGCGTGGCGCTGCATGGCGAGCATGAGTTTGGCGGCGGCGTCAGCGGGCAGGGCGTGGTTTATGCGCGCGCCAACACCATGGATTTCCTGCTGCATTTCCTGCCCTCGCGCGCGCTGGAGCGCACCGGCCATCACAGTCTCGGCGTGCAGACCCAGCTGATCGCGGACCTGGGCGCCACCCGGCTGTCGGCGGGGATCGATGCGGAGGCCACGCGCGGCTTTCTCTACGAGTTCCAGTCCCGGCCCACCCAAGGGCCGTTCGTGCAGGGCCTGCATTATGACTACACGGTGGACGCGCTGGTGCTGGCGGGCTTCGTGCGTGCGCGCCACGCCCTGACGGATCGCTTGCGGGTGGAAGCGGGCGCGCGGCTTGAGACCACGCGCTATGACTATGACAATCGCGCGCCGCACGGCGTTATCGGCCGCTATTTCCGCCCGGCGGATCGCAGCGATGATTACACCACCTTCGCCCCGTCAGCCGGGCTGGTCTGGGACGCAGCCGAGGGCTGGCAGGCTTTCGCCCGCGCCGCCCGGGGCGTGCGCGCGCCCCAGACCGACGAGCTCTACCGTCTCCAGCCCGGCCAGGAGATCGATACGATCCGCCCAGAAACCCTGGACAGCCTGGAGGCGGGCCTGCGCCGCAGCTGGACCGGCGGGCGGGTGGAGCTGACCGGCTTTGTGATGGAGAAGGCCAATGTCTTCTTCCGCGACGCCGACGGCTTCAACGTCACCGACGGGGCCACGCGCCACCGGGGGCTGGAGCTGGATGCGAGCGTTGATCTCACGCCCACGCTGAAACTTGCCGGCGCGCTGACCTGGGCGCGTCACACCTACGCTTTCGACCGGCCCCTGACCAATCTCTCCGAGGTGATCGCCTCGGGCGCGCGCGTGGACACCGCGCCGGACTGGCTGGGCAATCTGCGCCTCCTCTGGACCCCGTCAGAGGCGGTCCAGGCCGAGGCGGAATGGGTGCATGTGGGCGGGTACTGGGCTGATGCGGGCAATACCGCGCGCTATGACGGCCATGACCTCCTGCACTTGCGCGCGCGCTGGAGCGTGCGCGAGGGCGTGGAGCTGTTTGCAGCCCTGCGCAACGCGCTCGACACACGCTACGCCGAACGCGCCGACTTCGCCTTCGGAAATTTCCGCTACTTCCCCGGCGAACCGAGACAGATCAGCGTGGGGGTGAGGGTGCGGGGGTAGGGGTGCGTCGACAGACTGACATCATTGGCATATATTGCCAGTGACATGTTTGGAGGCGCTTATGACGACGCGCAATGTGGTTCTGACCAAGGCCCAGTCCGAGCTGGTGGACCAGCTGGTGGCGTCTGGCCGTTATCAGAACGCGTCAGAAGCCCTGCGCGCGGGATTGCGCCTGCTGGAGCGCGAGGAAGCGGAGTTCAGCGCCCTGCGCGCCCGGCTGTCCGCCTCTCTGGATCAGGCGCGCAGTGGTGAACTGGCCGAGGGCAGTGGTGAAGACGCCATACGCGAGGCGTTCGCGCAGGCCCGCGCCAGCGCGCGCGCCTGATGACCCGCACCTTGCGGCTGACGCGGGCCGCGAAGACGTCGCTGATTGATATCGCTCTATGGACCATCGAGACATTCGGCCTGAGGCAAGCCGATGCCTATGAAGCCGATCTGCTTGAAGCCTGCCGAGTAATCGCTTTGGGAGAGGCGCAGGCGCGCGACTGCCGCAGCCTGCTTGATCCCGATTTGCCGGACGATCTGAAATTTACCCGCTGCGGCGAGCACTACATCGTGTTCGTTTCAGAGCCTGAGCAGGTCATCATCCTTGATTTCATTCACGTGCGAACAGATTTGCCCACAAGGCTGGCCACTCTCCCGCGTTAGGCGCTCCAGATGGTGCGAAAATATCTGGGGCTGTGCTTTGGCACGCAATAAAGTCACCAGCCACTGAACTGGTTCAATTGGTATAAACGCCTGATTTTGTGTTTTGATTCTGTTGATTTGGCGGTAGCGCCAATCGCCTGAGCCTTCGAAAAATCCGCCTCAAGTGTAAGTGGCTCTGGTTCTTGATTCCGGGCGGAGAGATTTGATGGCGATTTATAGCTTGACGAATTATTTTAGCCGGAGGATCGTCATTTATTGGCGTCACCCTGTATGGTGATGCCAGATACCATCATGCATATCTTCAGCGGTATGCGACCAAATTCACAGTCTTCTACAGTCAGGGGGGGAATACTCAATGAGCGTGCCTGGCACAGGTTTTGTCCTCAGAGTTATCCGTGAGCGTAATGAAAAGAGGGGTGCAGATTCCGGCGCCAGGTATAGAACTGTTGGAAGATACGAGTGTTACTACAATGGTCAGCGGCTGTCCGACGATCCAAGACTGAGCGGGGCGACTGCTGAGCCGAGAGGGCCAGGTGACAATACCGTAACAGGCCGCAAAAATGCCCGGCGAATTGCTGCAGGACAGTATCCGTTAGGCACCCATAACGGCACGAACTATGCGACTTTCTTTGCCGGAACCGACAAGAGGCCGGCCATCTATGTGCACGATACAGCAGACAGAAGCGCGATCCTGATTCACCCGGGCGCAAGTTTCAAATCGTCTGTCGGCTGCATCAATCTGACCGGCTCGCTCGTTAATCCTCAAGATAATATCAGCCCCCGGGTGAGTCATGATCGTGTGGTGGCTCTGATTTCTGCGATGCAGGCGAGGCTGCAGGATCGCTTTCCATCATCGGGTAGAAGGCGCATTCGTGACGCATGGCTCGTGGTTGAGGGGGAGCCATAGAGTCAGGGCGCTGTTTTCGGTGTCAGGCGTACGGCTTGAGGCGTATTCCGCCTGGAGACCGCGCGCCAGACCGGCTTTTTGCAAGCAGGGTGAGCTCAGGAGCTGGATATTCTGTTGCGGGTGTTCGCGTCAGCTTTGCTGACGCCGCCTCCCTCACACATCCACCGCTTCCACGAACGGCGCATGATCCTGGATGTACTGGAAGCGCAGTTCGGGCTTCTTGCCCATCAGGGTTTCCACCAGCGAATCGGCGCTTTCGCGCATGTCCGGCGTCACGATCACGCGCGCCAGCGAGCGGGTCTCGGGGTTCATGGTGGTGGATTTGAGCTGGGGCGGCGTCATCTCGCCCAGACCCTTGAAGCGGCCCACCTCCACCTTGCCGGACTTGAACTCGGAGGCGATCAGCCGGTCCTTCTCCGCATCGTCGGCGGCATACAGCGTGCGCCCGCCTTGCGTCAGGCGGTAGAGCGGGGGCTGAGCCATGAAGAGGCGCCCGGATTCGATGAGCCCGGGCAGGAATTTGTAGAAGAAGGTCGCCAGCAGCGCCGCGATATGGGCGCCGTCCACGTCGGCGTCGCACATGATGATGACGCGCTCATAGCGCAGATCATCGAGATCGAATTTCTTGCCCGGCTGCACGCCCAGCGCCAGCAACAGATCGCCAATCTCCTGATTGGCCGCGATCTTGTCGGGCGTGGCCGAGGCGACGTTGAGGATTTTACCGCGCAGGGGCAGGATGGCTTGGGTCTTGCGGTCGCGCGCCTGCTTGGCCGAGCCGCCGGCTGAATCGCCCTCCACCAGGAAAATCTCCGCGCCCTCGGCGTGGTTCTGGGAGCAATCGGCGAGCTTTCCGGGCAGGCGCAGCTTTCGCGTGGCCGACTGGCGCTTGACCTCTTTCTCGCTCTTGCGCTTCAGGCGGACCTCGGCCCGCACGAACGCCCATTCCACCAGGAGCGCCGCGTCATTGGGCCGCGCGGCG
>JBHYFR010000059.1:0-12724 GCA_051859425.1 Oceanicaulis sp.
TTCACGTTGTAATCGACCACCCGTTTGACGGGGACGAGGATCTTCATCAACGGCTCCGGTGTTTTCCTGGTTGAACGTCTGGGTGTCTGTAGCGGCGTGCGTGCGGCGCGCCGCCGTCAGGGCTTGAATCTAGGCGCGGAACCTGCCCCCGCCACCGGTGGATGTCAACGCACGTGCACAAATGTCCGGACATTCTCAGCCGGCGTCCCGGAGCCGCCGCTGGCGGGGCCCTGAACGCAGACCGGCCGGCGCTCGGGCAAGCGCCGGCCGGCTGGGATGCGCGCCGCCCCGGGGAGGAAGGCTGGCGCAAGATGACGGTCTGTGCGGGTTACTCTTCGTCAGTGACCAGAGCCAGCTCGGTCTCGATCTCGATCTTGATCGCGTCGGAGACCGCCGGCACGGCGAAGCCCATGCCCCAGTCAGAGCGCTGGATCACGCCGGAGGCGGAGAAACCGGCCACTTCACGCCCGCTCATCGGGTGCGGGCCGCGCTGGTTGAGCGTGACATCAAGCGTCACCGGACCGGTCTGGCCCAACAGGGTCAACTCGCCGGTCATGACGCCGGTTTCGCCGTCCTCGGTTTCAAACCCGGTGCCGACAAAGCGCGCGGTGGCGTATTCGGCCACATTGAACAGGTCGGCGGAATTGAGGTGATTGACGAAGCGGTCCTGGTCCGCGCCCACCCAGAAGCCGCCATTCAGGTTGAAGGTGACGTCGACGGTGGAGTTTTCCGGCGCTTCGAAATCGAGGATCAGCACGCCGTCATAATCGGTAAAATGCAGCGACTGGCGCGACAGGCCCAGATGGTCCCAGGTCGCGCGGATCGTGGTGTGGCTCTTGTCGAACGCATATTCGCGCGGTTCGGCGAACGCCTCGGCGGACAGGGCCGGGGCGAGGAGGAAGGCTGCCAATGAGGCGGCGGCATAGGCGGTCTTCATGGGACGTCCCTTTGCTCTGCGTGTGATCACACGGACCGATGCGGCCATGCGCCGCACGCTCGATGAGATATGGTCGCAGCGCGGCGGGCGCCAGTGGGGCGGGATGAAAACCTGTATTTCCGCAGCGGAAACGCCGCCTGATGCGTCAGGCCCGGCTGGCGCCGCCTGGAACCCATTTCACATCGGCGCGGCCTTCGTCATTGGCGATGCGCGCGGCGACGAACAACAGGTCCGACAATCGGTTGAGATAGGTGATCACGGCGGGACTGACCGTTCCGCCCGCCGCCATCAGCGCCGTGACGCAGCGCTCGGCGCGGCGGGTGATGGTGCGCGCCAGATGCAAGCGTGCCGAGGCTTCGCTGCCCCCCGGCAGGATGAAGCTGTCCAGCGGGTTGAGGCGCGCATTGAAACTGTCGATGACGCTTTCCAGCCGCACGGTCTGTTCCGGCTGCATGCGCAGCGGCGTCCAGCTGCGCGGTTCCTCGCTCTCGGGCACGCACAGATCGGCGCCCAGATCGAACAGATCGTTCTGAATGCGGGTCAGTTCGCCGTGCAGCGGATCGCCGGGCTCCAGCGCCGCCACGGCCAGCCCGATGGCGGCGTTGGCTTCGTCCACACTGCCATAGGCTTCCACGCGCGGATCATGCTTGTCAGCTTCGCTCATATCGCCCAGCCGGGTGCGGCCCTTGTCGCCGGTCCGGGTGTAGATCGTTGTCAGCTTGACCATGACAGGTCTCCTTGAGGTCGCTCCGGACACACTTGCGCCATCGTGCGCAGGTTTCAATATGGGCGGGCGCTTAAGCCGCCGGAGACTGTCATGCTCGCCATACTCACCGCCGCTGCGCTTCTTCAGGCCCCCCAGGACGTGGATGACCGCGCCCGGGCGCTGCTGGAGGCAACGGGATCGCCCGGCGCCATGGTCGCCGTGGTTGATGCCGACGGACCCCGCGTGGCGGCCGCTGGCGTGCGCATCCGGGGCGGTGACGCACCCGTCACGCCGGATGACCTGTGGCACATGGGCTCCAACACCAAGGCGATGACCGCGACGCTGGCGGCGCGGCTGGTGGAGCAGGGCGTGATCGGCTGGGACAGCACGATCGGGACAGTCTTGGCGCCTTGGGGCTGGATATCCATCCGGATCTGGCTAGCGCCGATCTCGCCAGCCTTCTGTCCCATCGCTCCGGCATGACAGCCAATGCCGGCATGCTGACATCCCTGAGGCTCGCAGGCGCCGATGCGGACCGGGACGCCGCCGCAGACCGTGTGGTCTATGCCCGCGCCGTTCTGACCACCCCGGGCGGCTTGCCGGGTGATTTTCTGTATTCCAACGCAGGTTATGTGATTGCGGCTTTGATGCTGGAGACGGCGGCGGGGCAGGATTACGAAACGCTGATGACGCGCGAGGTGTTCGGACCGCTGGGCATGGACAGCGCCGGCTGGGGCCCTCCCGGAGTTCCGGGCGCCGGGGACCAGCCGCGCGGGCACCGCGCCGGACTGTTCGGTCTTTCGCCCGCGGAGCCGGGCGCCGGGGCGGACAATCCGCCCGCGCTGAATCCGGCCGGCCGGGCGCATATGAGCGCAGGCGATCTGATGCGGTTCCTGGATGTGCACCGGCGCGGCGCTGCGCGCGAAGATACGGGGTATCTGAGCGCGGACAGTTTTGCCCGTCTGCATGCCCCCGAGGGCGATTACGCGCTGGGCTGGGGCGTTCAGGCGGACGGGACGCTTTCCCATGCCGGGTCCAACACCATGTGGCTGGTCAGCATGACGGTGCGCCCGGCTGAAGGCTGGGCTGGCGCCGCCGGGGTCAATGACGGGCGCCTGGACCAGGTCTCCGGGCCGGTGCGCGATGCGCTGGGCCGCGACTAGAGGCCGAACTGCTGCTTGGCCCAGACCGCGCCGATCACGGCCAAAATGGCGATAAACTGGAACAGGACGCGCGCGCGCATCAGCCGGTTGGACCAGGTGCGCCCGAAATCGCCGCCCCTGAACAGGGCGTAGATGCCAGCCAGCAGAATGACGAATACAGCCGCCATCGCGCCGTACACGATGATGTCGAGGAGCGTTGTCATAGACGTGCAGATAAGCTGGCGGCGCCTGAGTGGCAATGGCCGGGCGCGGCGGCGCCGGTCAGCGCAATCAGCCCGCGCCGCTCAGATGTTATCCTTGCCATACATCGCAAAGATGTATATCAGCCGCGCCCACTGCAGCCGGGGGGGTGCAATCAGGGACAAGCGGGCGAGCGGATGGAATGCGTGACAGTATAGGCAGACGAAACACCAAGCGCGATGTGCGGCGCGAGGCGACGCGCGGCGCGGTGCTGGAGGCGGCGCGCGAGGTCTTTTTGTCTGAAGGATATCAGGGCGCGACGATCAAGATGATCGCCGACCGCGCCGGCGTGTCGGCCGGCACGGTGCTCAACGCCGAGCCCTCCAAGGCGGCCCTGCTGATGGCCATCATGCGCGGGCATTTTGAAGGCGTGGCCGAGACCCTGGGCAATCTGGAATCGGCTCTGTCGGGCCGGGCCGGGGATCGACTGTCGGCGCTGTTGCAGCTGATGATGGACGCGCATCTGCGCCAGATCGAGCTGATCTCTGCGGCGATCGGGCATAGCTGGCTGGTCCAGGACGAGCCCTATCAGCGCGCGTTTGATTCCATGGATTTCGCCTGGGAGCCGGTCCGGCGGGCGCTGGCGGCGGGTGTCGAGGCGGGCGAGTTTCGCCGCGATCTTGATCAGCGCGCCGCCTTCGGGGCCATTGTGGACCTGTTCATGGGGTCGCTGCGTGAATGCCGCCGTCACGATGGCGAGGACCCGCACGCCGCCCTCACCGCCCGTCTGCCGCTCCTGGTCCAGGGGATGGCGACGCGTTCCGGCGGCGCCTGAGCGGACGCGGCGCGGGCAGGCGCGGCCCGGTGCGCTGGGCGATATAGATGCCCGCCAGCACCAGCCCGGCGCCGAACCATTGCAGCATCACCAGGGCTTCACCGAACAGCACCCAGCCTGCTGCTGCGGCCACGACCGGCTGTACCAGGATGATCAGTGAGGCCAGCGCGGCGGGCGTGCGGCCAAGGCCGAACGCGATGCCGCCCTGGCCCAGCGCATGCACCACCACGCCCAGCGCGATCAACGGCGCCCAGCCCGCCAGCGTTTCGGGTACAAGGCGTTCGCCCGCCAACAGGGCGATGCCAAGCGATAACGGCGCGGCGGTGAGGGTGGACCAGAACATCACGCTGGCGGTTCCTGCGCCCTGCACCCGTGCGGCGCGCACGGCCAGGAGATAGGCCGCATACCAGAACGCCGTCAGTGCCGAGAGCGCGTCGCCGGTCAGGCGTTCGGGCGCGAAACGCACATTGGCGGCGCTCAGCAGCACCGCCCCGGCCAGCGCCACGATAGCGGCGATCACGAAGCGCGCCGTGATGCGCTCCTTGAACAGCGCCCAGGCCGCAATGGCCACCAGAATGGGGGTGAGGTTGGCCAGCAATGTGGCGTTGGCCGCCGTGGTGATCTTGATCCCGGCATGCCAGAAAGCGAGATCGCCGGCGAAGAACACGCCCGCCAGCACCAGTATGCGCCAGCGTCGCGCATGCGGGGCCGGATCGGGGGCCGGGGGCGGCAGTGCGGCGGTGCGGTTGCGCCGCGCCTCGATCAGCAGCCACACGCCCAGCACCGGCACGGCGAAGGCGAGCCGCCAGAAGGCGATGGCCTGGGGTCCCAGCTCTGACATCTTGACCAGTATGGCGGCGAACCCGATGACGCAGGCCGCTGCGGCCAGCGCCAGCACGCCGGTCAGGGACGTGTCGGGGGTCAGGGACGTGTCGGGCCTTGCGCCCTGATCTGTCATCGCAAACGCTTCCCCGCATGGCCCGTCCGCGCACGGCGCCTGGCGCGGTCATAGGGTCACGGCGCGGGCCTGCGCAAGCGGGTGCGGCAAGCCTTGCCAGCCGGGGCGCGGGCGGGGCTAACTGGCCGCACGCCTCGGGGAGGGCTTTACGCGTGTCCAATGCCGTCATCATCCTGACGACGCTGATCGTCTACAAGGGCCTGCTCATCGCCATCGGCGTGTGGGCCAGCCGGCGCACGGGCACCGAGGCCGACTATCTGATCGGCGGGCGTACGCTGGGCCCGTGGGTGGCGGGATTGTCCTATGCCGCGACCTCGTCCTCGGCCTGGGTGCTCCTTGGGTTTTCCGGTTTTGTGTTTCTGGCCGGGATCAGCGCGCTGTGGATGCTGCCGGGCATCTGGGCGGGGTATGCGCTGTTGTGGATCGTGATGGGCCGCGCCATGCGCCGCGAGGCCGAGGAACGCGGCCATATCACGCTGGCCGATTATCTCGCGGGCGATGCCGGTGCGGCCGGCAAGCGCCTGATCGGGCTGATCTCAGCGGCGCTGGTGGTGTTCTGCTTTATCTTCTATGTCGCCGCGCAATTACAGGCCGCCGGCACCGCGATGCAGAGCTATTTCGGCCTGGGCGTGGCCGAATCGGTGCTGCTGGGCACGGGCGTGGTGCTGATCTACTCGCTGCTGGGCGGGTTCTGGGCGATTTCGGTGACCGACATGCTTCAGGGTCTGGTGATGGCGTTTATCGCCATTATCGCCCCCGTCGCCGCCGTGATCGCGGCGGGCGGGCCGGACGCGGTGATTGCGGCGCTGGCCGCCGACCATCCCGGTCATCTTGATACGTTCGGGGGCCGGTCGGGGATCATCGCCGCCGGATTCGTGCTGGGGCTCTCCAGCATTGGCCTTGGCACGGCGGGCCAGCCGCAGCTGGCCGCCCGGGTAATGGGGGTTAAGTACTACACGGCGCGCCGGCGCGCCTTCGCCATTTCGATCAGCTGGGCGGTCATGGTGTTCATCGGCATGGCGATCCTGGGCCTGGCCGGGCGCACGCTGGCGCTGGGTCTGGAGGACGGCCAGCACGAACAGGTGCTGTTTGCGTCCATCGCTGCGCTGTTCCCGCCGGTGATGGCGGGCGTGGTGCTGGCGGCGCTGTTGTCGGCGGTGATGAGCACGGTGGATTCGGTGTTGCTGAGCTCGGCTGCAGCCATTTCCCACGATGCGCGGGTGGCGCGCATCTTCCCCGGCCGGGAGGTGCTGATCGCCCGCGCCGTCATGGCCGGCCTGTGCGCTGCGGCCGTGGTGCTGACCCTGGCCGCGCCGTCAGACATTTTCAGCCGGGTGCTGTTCGCCTGGAACGCGCTGGGCGCCGCCTTCGGCCCGATCATTCTGGCGCGGGTGTTTGTCTGGCGCCCGGGCGCGCGGGCGGTCATCGCCGCCATGCTGGCGGGCTTTGCGCTCACCGTCTTCTTCAACCAGACCGGTCAGGGGCCGGGCGGGCTGTATGAGCGGCTGATCCCGTGGATCCCGCCGCTCATCATCCTGTTCGCGGCGCGCCGCCGGGCGCCTTGACGCGCCGCGTTGCGTCAGGTCCGGGCCAGCGCCGCCAGCCGGTTATAGGCCCCGCCGGGCCGGTCGCTGAGCTCGGCGTGGGTGCCCTGCTCCACGATGGCGCCGTCCTGGAACACCAGTATCCGGTCGGCGTCGCGGATGGTGGACAGGCGGTGGGCGATGACAATGGCGGTCTTGCCCGCCATCACCTCGGCCAGAGCCGCCTGGATGTCGCGCTCGGTTTCATTGTCCAGCGAGCTGGTCGCCTCGTCGAACACCAGGATCGGCGTATCGGCCAGAATCGCGCGCGCGATGGCCACGCGCTGGCGCTCCCCGCCTGACAGCTTGATCCCGCGCTCGCCCACCAGCGTGTCATAGCCCTGGGGCAGGGCGGCGATGAAGGCGTGGGCCCGCGCGCGCCGGGCCGCCGCGACGATCTCGTCACGACTGGCGCCGGGGCGCCCGTAGGCGATATTCTCGGCCAGCGTGCGATGGAACAGGGCCGGGTCCTGGGGCACCACCGCGATCGCCCGGCGCAGGCTTGCCTGGGTCACGTTGCGCACGTCCTGCCCGTCAATGCGGATCGTCCCGCTGTCCACGTCATACAGGCGCTGGATCAGCTTCACGAAGGTGGACTTGCCCGATCCGGTCGGCCCCACAAGCGCGATTTTCTCGCCCGCCTTTATGGTCAGGGCGAAATCCTCATACAGCGGCGTCTCCTGCCCGCCATAGGTGAAGCGGACCTGATCAAACTCGATGACGCCCGCGCCGGGTTTGAAATCGGGCGCCCCGGGCGCGTCGGCGATCTGCAGCGGCTGGCTCATGAAGCCGGCCACGTCCTGAATGTCGTCGAGACCCTTTTGCAGGCTCTGCACCTCCTCGCCGAAGCGGCGCATATACCCGGCCATCACCAGAAACGCTGTCAGCGCGAACACCACATCGCCCGCCGTCGCGTCACCGGCCTGCCATAGCCCCAGCAACAGGCCGGCGAGCCCGGCCTGCAGGGCGAGCACAAGAACGGTCTGCACCGCCCAGGTGTCGACAAAGCGGAACCAGGTCTTGCGGATCTCCCGGCGCCAGTCGCCGGCAAAGCCGGCAAACCGGCCCGTCTCGCGCGCTTCGGCGCCAAAGCTCTTGACCGTGGTGATGGAGGTCAGCGCGTCCGCCACCGCCCCGCCCAGATCGGCGTCGCGGGCGTTGGATATCAGGTTTTGCGGGCGCACATAGCGCTCCATCAACACCAGTGTCGCCACGATGAAGAGCGTGTTGACCGTCAGCACATAGGCGCCCGCCAGCGGCCAGTTGAGCAGCATGTAAACGCCCAGACCGTAGGTCACGCCCAGGCCCGGCAATATGCCGGCCCACAGATACATCGTGATTTCCTCGAACGCGCGCATGGAGCGGGTGATCTTGCGCACCAGCGCGCCGGCAAACGCATTGGCGTGCCAGTCGGCTGAAAAGCCCTGCACGCGCGCGAACGCCTGTGTGGTCATGTCCGCCATGACCGAGCTGGTGGCGATGATCTCGATGCGCACGCCGATCTGACGGGCGATGTTCACGCCTGCGGCCAGGGTGAGAAACACGGCGAGCGCCGTCCAGTGGGCCGCGCCGGACGGGTCTGCGCCGGAGCCGCTGATCGCGTCGATCAGGCGGCCTGCGGCGACGGGCACGAACACATCGGCCAGCGTCGCCAGCGCCATGAAGCCGATATAGGCCCCGTAAAGGCGCGGCTTGCGCATCCATTGGCGCCAGACAAAGGCGATGACGGCGAGGTTGGACAGGGCGCCATGGGCGCGTCCGGGCGCTTGGTCTGAAATATCGGTCATGGGGCGGTCCAGGCTGGCGCGTCCGCATCCGGACGCATGTGATCTGATGTCTGTGTGCTGGCCGGCGGCCTGCACCGGATGCGTCCGGCCGTCAGGCCGGGCCGCGCGGGGTGATCAGATCATTCGCAACATGGATCGGCTGAGCCTCCGTCGTCAGGGCGGCGCTCCGCCCTGATCATCGCCCATCATGGCCGCATGTCCCGCGAGGGGCCAGCGCCGAGAGGGCTGGCGGGCGCATGCGGGGGGCCGACTGTGTCCGGCGCGCCACGCCCGCCTCTGGCCGCGGGCGCGCGGCGTGCTACATCATTATGCAGAGAGCTGAGGCCAGACCGCCATGAGCCAGATCGAAGACCTGCCCCTGGAAATCGCGCTGTTTCCGATTCGCGGCTGCATCCTGCCGCCGGGCGAGCATTTGCCGCTGAATGTGTTCGAGCCGCGCTATCTCAACATGATCGACGACGCCATGGCCGGTCATGGCTATATCGCCATGGTCCAGCCGCGCGGCGACGGCCCGCGCGAGGCGCCAAGGCTGGAGCGGGTCGCGACCGCCGGGCGCATCGTCAGCCATACCGAGACCCGGGACGGGCGCTATCTGATCGTGCTGGCGGGCATTTGCCGCTTCACCCTTGCCGGCGAGGTGGTGCGCCGCACGCCATACCGGGTGGCCCGCGCCGACTATGCCGGGTTTGAAGGCGATCTTGGCCCGGCGCCGTCAGCGGACGCCATGCGCGCCCAGCTTCTGGAGGTCATGCGCGCCTATTTCGACCTGACCGGCCTGTCGGCGGACTGGCCCTCGCTCAACAACGCCCCGGTCAACACCGTGGTCGACCGGGTGGTCATGGCCGCGCCGCTGGACCCGGCTCACAAGCAGGCGCTGCTGACGGCCCATGCCGGCCCTGACCGCGCCTCGATCCTGTGCGCGCTGATGGAAGAAGCGCTGGCGCGCGCCGGCCAGACTGGACGCGCCTGAGGGGCTGTGGGCTCTGGACGCAGGGGCGCGCCGGGATTATGTGCTGATGCATGAGCCAAAACGCTGACACACCCCGCCAGAACGAATCCGGTCTCGATCCCAAACTTCTCGAGATTCTGGTCTGCCCGCATTCACGCGGCCCGCTGGAATATGACCGTGCGGCGGGCGAGCTGATTTCACGTCAGGCCAAGCTCGCCTATCCGATCCGCGAGGGCGTGCCGATCATGCTGGTCGAGGAAGCGCGCGAGCTGGACGGCTAGGCCATGGCCGCCGGCGCGCCCTGGCCGGAAAAGCTGACGTTCCGCGCGGGCGCGCGGGCGCTCGACATCCGGTTTGACGATGGCGCGACCGTGTCCATTCCGTTTGAGCTGTTGCGCGTGGAAAGCCCCTCCGCCGAGGTGCAGGGCCATGGCCCTCATCAGAAAAAACTCGTGGCGGGCAAGGCGGACGTGCAGGTCACAGGGGCCGAGCCGGTGGGGCGCTACGCGGTGCGCCTGACCTTCGATGACGGTCACGGATCCGGGATTTATTCTTGGCGCTATCTGCGCGAGCTGGGCGAGAGCGCGCCGGAGCGGATGGACGACTACGCCCGGCGGCTCAAGGCCGCCGGGCTGTCGCGGTAATGGCGGGGTTCGCCGGATCTAGCGGATCAGCCGCACGAAGCGTTCGCCCTGATCGTCGTATTGCGGGCATTCCATGATCACGCGGATATCGTCGAAATCATTGTCGGTCCAGGCGATCTGGGTCCAGTTGCTGCTCGGGCCTGGCAGGCCCGGCGGCCGGTCCTCCCAGCCGTAATACATGAATTTGCCCGGCTCGCAGGCGCGCGTCTCGCGGTTGGGCGTGCGGTCCTTGCCCTCGGGAATCACCCCGCCCTGGCTGACCGGCTTGCACTCTTCATAGGTGTCGCACAGCACGGTCTCGAGGATATTGAGCTCAAGCCCGGTATGGTGCTCCACATTGTTGATCAGGCGCGTGTCGGTGAAATAGTTGAACCGGCACGGATCGGGCCGGTGGTGGCACCAGGAGCCGTGATCGTTCGACGCATCATCCCAGCGGTGGGGCGCGGTGCGTGAGAAGCGCACATTGTACAGCTCGAAACTGATCGTCTCGCCCTCCTCGCACCGCGGCCAGGTGTAGGAATAATGCGTGCCGGCATTGTCCTGGATCGCCGTGCGCTGGGTGCGGCGCTCTTCGACCGTCTTGTCGGCGTTGGGGTCCGGGTCAAAACAGTACACATAGATGCGGTTATAGTCCCCGGCCTCCGGGTCGAGCTCGCTGATCATCGGGGGCTCGTATTGCAGGAGGGGCTGGTGCAGACGGGCCACTGCTTCGGCGCGCACATTCACCACATCGCTCAGACCCGGCATGATATGGACCAGCGCCGTGGTCATCGTACCGCTGATGGACACGGTGTAGTCCGGCCCGTTCCACGATCCGGTGACCTCCAGATTCTGCATGGCGCGGCGGTCCAGAATGCGGTCGCGGGCAATGGTGCGGTAGCGGGTGAAATCGCCGTCCGGTCCTTCCACCGCCCCGTTCAGGGCGGCCTGATCAGCCTCGTTCTGGAGATGGGCGCGCACGCCCATGAGCTGGGCAGTGTCCACCGCCACCCCGCCCAGTCCGCACAGCGGCACCAGCGCCAGCGCAAAGGTCACCGCCACATTGCCGGCCTTGTCCTTGAAGAACTTCATCTCGCATCCCTCCAGCCGCTGCATCAAGGCGCGCCTTGGGCCCAATGCTGCAATCTCGATGCCAGAATACGCGCGCTGCGTTAATGCGCGCTTTGGAAGCGCGGTAAACATTCGGTAAACGCGCGCGCACCTCTGTACTGGTCTCTTCACTTGGCTGTGAGCCTGCTGCGGACCTCTCGCCCGGCGCGCGGCCCCATTGTAAGGTGATCAAAGCCGGGGGGCCAAGCAGACGGGACGATCCATGACGTTTTCAGCTTTGATGAAGGCGGGCCTTGCTGCCGCGGTGATCACACTGGGCGCGCTGGCCGCGCCTGCGCGCGCGGACATGCCCGACCCCGCCACCTTCCCGGCCTGGCTGGAAGATTTCGCCGCGCGCCTCGAGGCCGAGGGCGTGCGCGCCGATGTGCGCGCGTCCATGCTGGACGGGCTGACGCCGGACCTGCGCATTGTCGAGCGCGACCGCACCCAGCCCGAATTCGTCCGTCCGGTCTGGCAGTATCTGGCCGGCGCCGCGTCCGCAGAGCGGGCGGCTGGCGGGCGCCGGGCGGCCGAGCGCCACAGCGCTGCGCTGGATCAGGTGGAGGCGCGCTTTGAGGTCGACCGCCATATCCTGACCGCGATCTGGGGCCTTGAGAGCGCCTATGGCGCCATCCAGGGCGATTTTGACGTGGTGCGCTCGCTGGCCACGCTCGCCTGGGAAGGCCGCCGGCGGGCGTTCGCCGAAGCGCAGCTGATCGCGGCGGCCCGCATGATCGAACGCGGCTACGCCACCCGCGCCGAGCTCAAGGGCAGCTGGGCGGGCGCCATGGGCCAGACCCAGTTCATCCCCACCACCTATCTGGAGCGCGCCGTCGACATGGATGGCGACGGCCGGCGCAATATCTGGACCAGCGAAGCCGACGCGCTGGGCTCGGCGGCCAATCTGCTGGCGCGGGCGGGTTGGGAGGCGGGCGCCCCGGTGGTGGTGCAGGTGGTGCTGCCCGACGGTTATGATTTTTCACGCTGGAGCGAGACCGCTCGCCGCCCGGTCTCGTCATGGGCGCGGGACGCGGTGCGCCCGGCCATTGGCGAGTGGGCGCCGGATGATCTTTACCGCCCGGCGCGCCTGGTGATTCCCGCCGGGGCGCGGGGTCCGGCCTTTCTGGCCTTTGGCAATTTCGACGCCCTGATGCGCTACAACAATTCCACCGCCTACGGGCTGGGCGTGGCCTATCTGGCCAAGCGCCTGGCCGATGGCGCTACGCCGCCCGAGGGCTGGCCGGAGAACGACCCGCCCATCACCCGCAGCCAGGCGCGCGACCTGCAAGAAGCGCTCACCGCGCTGGGCTACAACACTCAAGGCGTGGACGGGATTGTCGGCGCCAATACCCGCGCGGCGCTGCGCCGGTTTCAGTCCGATAACGGCCTGATCGCTGACGGCTATGCCGGGCGTCAGGCCCATGATGCGGTGATGGCGGCGCGCGCAAACCGCTAGAGGTGATGGGTCAGACCGGGCCCGGTCCGCTATCCTCATGGCCCTCCAGGGGCCGGGCGGCGGCGGCGCGGATGCGCGGGTGGAACACCGCCAGCGCCAGCCCCGCGGCGCCCAGCGCGGCGTTCAGCACAAACGGCGCGGCGGGCGCCACCACCTGATAAAGCCATAACCCCGTCAGCGGGGCGATCAGGAAGCCGACGCCGGCGGTGGCCGTGGTCAGGCCCGCTGCGCGGCCCTGCTCCTCAGGGCTCACCGCCAGCGAGGCCCCGCCGGTGAAGCCGGAGCGCGCCAGGCCGAACCCGAAACTGTTGAGCATGAACCCGACCACGATGGCCGCGTAATTGGGCGCGAACACCATCTCCACATTGCCCGCCGCCACCAGCACGGCGCCCAGGATCATCAGTACGCGCGGGCTGGTCTTGAGCGCCGGGATCACC
>JBHYFR010000060.1:0-12465 GCA_051859425.1 Oceanicaulis sp.
TCGATGAAAATCCCGGGTCAAATCTCAACGGAAATCTACACAGGGGCATCTCATTCGGTTTGCGACAATCGATCTCACTGCCGACACCGATGCGATCCGCAGACAGCTGATTAATTTCAGCATGAGACATGAGAGCAAGGTCGAGCCGGAAGGATACACAGCTCCTGCTTTGATCGACGCATTTGCTCACGCACCTTAACGGCCCTGACACGCCCGCGCCTGATCCCGCATAACGCTGTAGTCGCTCAGCATCTCGGCGATCGCCGACCCCTCAGGCAGCACCCCGAGTTCCTCGGCTGCGCGCGCCTGGAACGCACGGCTGTACTCCACGACGGGCGGACAGACGGTCACGGCGCGCGGCTCAGAACTGGCCGTCGCGCAGGCGGTCAGCCAGCTCATCACGATCGCGAGGACGGCGAGCCGCCGCATCGAGCATCTGGCGTTGGGCGTCATGGGTCTTCTCCATGGTTTCGAGGCGTTCGGCGAGGCGGCCAGAGCGCTCGCCGGAGCGCCGCAGTGCGAGCAGGAACAAGGCGATGGTGAGTGCGATGGCGCCATAGCGCAGGACCGCCCGGCCCCAGGGGCTGGCGGCGGTATTGGCAAGCAGGGCAGCGATCATCTCTGCCCCCGCTTCCAGTCATCAAGGCGGGCGTAGATCGTGACGGCGACGCCCGCGAGCGCCACGGCGATCAGCAGCCAGCGCAGCGTGTCGAGATAGGGCACAAGCGGCAGGACAGCGGATTGGGTCTCAGCCAGGACGGTTTGTGCGACCTCCACGCCCGCTGCCCCCAGCGTCGCCACGCCAGCCGCCCCGCTGCCCTTCATGGTGCGGCTGTCAGCCAGCGTCTCGCGCGCGGGCGGCGTTTCTGCGGCGAATGGCGTCGGCCGCACTTCGAACCGCTCACCCCAGGTGCGTGCTGGCCCGAGATCGATATGCACGAACCCCGAGCGTGGATAGAACCCGAACCCAAGAAACCCCACCTCGCGCGCTGCCGCCTCGAACGTGGCCGGATCATGATTGGCCATGACGATATCAAAGGCCGTGCCGTCCATGTGTTTTGAGCGAGGCGATGCATCCTTGAGCGAGGCATTGTGCTCCGGGCTGCGATAGGCCGAGCGGATGATGAGCGGCTTGCCCAGCCGGTCACGCAGCGCCTGTAGCCTGTCGAGCGCGTCTTCATGGATGCGCAGGGCGCCCGTGCCGCGGCAGGCGATCTCGGCGGGGCTGAAGTTCGGCCAGCGCCAGAGGCTGGCCGGCACATCGCGCCAGTGAGCAAAGTCGGTCGTGGTCATGGGTCATCTCCGGACATGAAAAAACCCGCCGGGAGGGCGGGCTAATGGGGAATGGCGATGGCGTACGCAGTTCAGGAGCCGTTGCCGAACAGTCCGATCCTGATGGCGATGCCGGTCATCAGGGCGAGCAGGATGGCGGTGGTGATGATGCGCACGCTGGTCTGGACCGCGGTGCGGCTCGCCATGCGCAGACCCGCCAGCAGGGAGCGCAGATGGCGTATGTCCTCGGCGGCGTCCTGGCCGTCGAGACCGGCCTCGCGCAGCGCCCGGCGCGCGCCGGTTTGCGCGGCGCGTTCGAGCAGGCGTTCAAGATCACCCGGCGTCATGGCCTGCGGCGTGCCAGGCGGCCGCTCTGGATCATCGGTCATGTCATCTGCCCTGATGTGCGAAGGATGAAGCGAGGTCGCTGGCTCATGCGATGGCGTAGCGCGCCATGAGCCAGTCCTCGATGGCGAAGGTCGACGCGTTATCAAGCGTGCCTTCATAGAAGAGGAACTCGTAGAGCCGTCCGTGGAAGAGACCGCCAGACGATACGCCAGTCGAGCGCAGGAACTGGGTCGAGGCGATGGCGGTGCTTATGAGATTGGTGCTCTGGAAAGCATCCACCCACAGACCCACACGATTTTGTCTGACCCAGAAGCGGGTGTTGGGTGATGATGTGGTTCCAGCCGCATTGCGTCCGGCCGCTGCCATGATGAGCTGGGGACTGGCCACATTGCCGACGCGGATCTGCGCCTTGACCCAGTGGATCTGGGCGTCTTCAGGTTCGCGGAAGTAGAAGCCCATCTTGCCGCCATTGCTGGCAGGCGAGCCGAGGATGGCCGGGAACTGGTCGAGCGCGCCTACAGCATCCGTCACCACAAAGACCGTGAACGGATTGAAGTTGGAGATCCCCGAAGGCTGGGAGAACGCCAGGTCGTCAAAATACTGCTCAAGGGCGCGGTCGCAGGCGATGTAGGCCCGACCGTTGAGCCCGCCCGTGCGATAGACGGGCCGGCGCGCAGGCGTGGTCTGGACGGCGTCTTCGGCTGAACCAAGATTGAGCCAGCGGGCAACCAGGTCGCCATCACTGGCGGGCGATCCCTCCTCATCGCTTTGCACACCCTCGCTGGCGCTGAACCGGTAGAGGAGGTTGGTGGTCCAGACGAAGGGCGGCTCTGGCGGGATCGACGGGGCCGCCATGGCCCCGGACGAAAACAGCGATGTGAACAGGAGCGTCATGGGATGCGCCTTGCAGCGATGGTGAGGGAGATCCCGGCGATCGACGCATCCGCGTCGGTGGGCGCCAGGAAGCGGATGATGTCGCCAGGCGCGATGGTGACAGGCGCGCCGCCAGCGGTGGAGAGATACACGCTGGCGTCCGGGTTCAGGGTCACGGCGCCGACGGCGGTTCCATTGCGCGTGACGGTGATCTCGTAAGGATCGTCGGGGGGCGTGTCGGCATGGGCGAGCGAGCCCGCCAGCAAAGCCGGAATGACAAGCGCGCGGGTCATGACGACCTTGCCCAGCACGGCGCCCGCCTCAGGCGTCTCATTGGCCACCATCCCGAAATCATAGACCGGCGCCCCGGGACCGGCGCGCAACAGGCCATTGGCCGATCCGTCACAGATCAGCACGGCGCTCTCGCCTGGAACCAGCAGGACGCTGGTGGTTCCGCGCTGAAGCGTCAGCCCATGGACCGCGTCAGTGTTCAGGACCACGAACACCCGGCGCAGCGCAGGCAAGGTGATCGTCGCAGGTGCTGAGAGCGCCCCGTCTGGGCGCAGCACCATGGCCGAGCGCAGCTGTGCGGCGGTGAGCGTGAGCGCGCCGGTCGACAGATCGAGCGCCAGCGTGTCGGTCAGCGCGCGATCAAGGGCGTCGATGGCGTCATTGATCGTGACCTCCTTCTGGTTCTGGGCCGCCGCCACATGGGTCACGGCGAGGTTGGGGCTCGGCATCGGGATATCTCCGCTATTCAATGTCCAGTGTGACGGCGCGCGGGAAACCGCGGCCTGCCACGGCGCTCATCTGGTAGACGGCGACGGACAGAGCGGCCGGCGCCGCGCCGAAATCGGCCAGGATGTCGGCGTTGGCGTAGACGACGCTGGGGGTTGCAGATGTCAGCGTGCGTTTCACTGCGCCGCCGGGCCCATCGAGGATGTCGACCTCATAGGCCTCGCTGGCTTCCCCGAGGGGCACGAGCCCCGTGCCGTCCTTCAGCTCGCCGCCGATCCGCGTACGGCGCACCCAGCTGAGCGTGATATCAGCCGGGCTGCCGGTCAGCGCCGCCTGCACGTTCCAGGGTGCGTAGGGCTTGATGTCGCGCCCTGTCTGGCTCTGCACGACCGTCTCGGCGTCCTCAAACAGCGTGCCGAACCCGACTGCGCGCCAGGACCGAGACAGCCCGAGATCACCAAGCGCCGTGACCAGCGTCTCGACATCATCAGGATCGATGAGCACGAACAGCTCGCCTGCCGCATGGCCATCGACAAATACGTCGGTGCCGCGCCGCCCGCGCAGGAGGCCGGTGAGCGTGTAGGAGCCATCCGGGTTCAGCGCGACGTCACGGAACTGGATGATCTCGGGCTCTCCATTGGCCTTGAGCACCAGAGCCGCATTGGCGCCATTGACCAGAGCCTCCTGCGTGACGCTCTCAAAGCGCTCGCCGCCGGTGGTCATGAACACGCGAAGGGCGTTGTCTTCATCGGTGCCGAACGGCGAGCGCGGCGCGCCCAGAGCATTGGCCGTGGCGCCCCAGGCCGCTTCGCTCAGGGCTCGCCCGACCTGCGCCCATGTGGAGCCGTCAGCGCTGGCATAAAGCGCAGCCCCCGGCCAGCCCGGGCCGCCGAACCCGGCCATCAGATAATAGACCCGCGAACCCGCACCGCCTGTGTCATCCATATCGCGCAGGAGCGGCAGGTCAGGCAGGATCAGCCGTGTGGCGGCGTTGGCGCTGATCGTTTGCACGGGGACGCCCGAGCCGCCATCGGCGATGACCGAGGAGACATAAGAGGCGGCCGTCTCCGAGACGCCTTTCACCGCCAGCGTGAAGTCCGCGCCCACATCGATCCGCGCGATGCGTGTACGGAAGATGGAGCCCGAAGCGAGCACCACATCCACCACGTCTGTCGGATCAAGCCGCAGCCAGTCGCACGCCAGCTCCGTCTCATAGGCGCTGCGCTCCACCCATGCGCTATAGAGCGTCCTGGCCGCGATGCGCTTGGCCGTTGTGGCGTCGAGCGCCAGCGCCAGCTCAAGGCTTGTCTGATGGCGCGAGTGCATGGCGGCCAGCGGCAGGGAGGCGCGCTTCTCGCTCTGCACGCCCTGCACGTAATCGCGCTCGCGGTCCATAAAGGCGACCGAGACGCGCTCGGGCAGCTCGACCTCCTGCGTGCGACGCTCACGCCAGCTTTCGCCCGTGCGGGTATCGAGCGCCAGCAGCTGTTCGGCCGGGATCGTCGCAACCGGCTCGCGCCCGCGCGTGCGAAAGCGCAGCATGTCATCACTCTCGGCGGCATCGAAGAAGAAGCCTCTCGCCAGCGGTTCGATGGCCCCGCGCACGCTCATCTGGCGCGCGATCACATAGCCTGGAACCGAAACCCCGAGATCGCCGGTGTCGATATCGCCGGGGCTGAGACCGGCGCGGCCGCAGAGGTCAGCGACGATGGAGGAGAGGGCCTCGCCCTCCCCGCCGCCGCGATTGAGGAAAAGGCGCGCCCAGCCATTGCTGGCGCGCACCAGATGGGTGTCGGTTACGGCGTCATAGACCTGCGCGCCAAGCTCACTGACCTGCGATGGCCAGGTCTCGTCCAGGACGATGGCGCCTGTTGCGGTATCGAGCTGTATGACGCGCGCCGAGCGCATCAGCGTCCAGCGCTGACCGCGCAGGCGGCTCTGACCGAAGAACGGTCCCTCGTAGTTGATCTGGATGGGGACGGGAGTTTTCCAGACAATGCCAGAGCCTGCCCCGGCCCCCGAGCCGGTGTCGGCACGCCACTTGATCGTATAGATCGTCCCGGCCGAGCCCGCGTTGGACATGCGGACCTGAAAGATGACGCTGTCGTCGGTGGCGTCATAGGTGAGGGCACCGGCGCTGGAGTGGAATCCGGTCGCGCCGCTCTCGATGTCTGCAACAGTGAACGCAGCGACCTTCTCGAAAGTTACGCCGAGGGATTGTCCGGCCGCGGCGTCATGGGCGGCCTGCGCCGACACCTTGAGGCGATAGAGCCCGAGGCTCGCATGGTTCGTGCCCGTGCCGCTGCCAAGTATCCAGCCTTCGCCAAAGCCTTCGCCCACGGCGCCGCCGACAACGCCCCGTACCCGGAATTCCGTAACGCGCTGGCCCGCGCCCCAGACATAGCTCATGCCATCTGCGCGCACGAGACCCACATCGTCCTGGACAGAGCCGGTCAGCAGGAAGTCGGCGCGGCCTGACGGCCCATAGGCCGAGATCATCCCCATCCAGCTCGTGGCCACGAAGCGGATCGTGGAATTGGTCAGGCCCGAGCTGGTCGAGCCGAAGCGGCTCACTTCCTTCAGGGCGTTGGGCTCGATGCGAAGGATCGGGCGTGAATTGCTGGAGCCTGTCACGACATAGACATGACCGTCCTCGCCGCAGAACAGCGTGCCGGGGAAATTGTTCGGCGAGACCGACGTCACGTCCGTCATCCGCACCTGGCGGTCCTCGGCCATGGTGCGAAGGCTGAACCGGCGAATGCCCGCCCCTTGGGGATCAGACCCCGTGGTCAGGAAATAGCCATACCCGCGCCGCCAGTCGACGGCGAGCTCGCCGATCTGGTAGCCGCCAAGGACGCCGCCTTCACCGCCCGTGATGAAGTCGATGAGCTGCCAGGGCTTCTGGTCTGTGCGCTTGTAGGTGATTTCCGCCGTGATGTTCGGGATGCGGTTGCCATAATCAGCCAGCGCCAGATCCTCGAACACGATCACACAGAGCCCGCGATGGGCCGGCGCGCGGCCCGCGCCCACATGCGCCTCGATCAGGGGATCGGGCAGCTGGGTCTCGCTGCCTGCGTGGAAACGAAAGCGCAGGTTCGCTCTGGCGACATCCGGGCTCGATCCGGTCCTGTCATAGATCAGCTTGCCATCGGCCCAGATGCGCAGCACGTCCTCGGCGGGGGCCTCGCCGAAGCTCAGTGCGAAAGAGGCGAAATACGCGTAGCTCACGGAGGTCTGGGTCGGGGCGCCGCCGCCCTTGCCGCCGGAGCGGGTGCGGGTCACGTTCTGCTGCTCGCGGATCCCGGACGACCAGATCATGTTGCCGGCCATGCGCAGCGTGCCGTAGCCGATCGGGATCGACGCGCCATAGGCCGAGGACGAGATGGTCAGATCGCCAAGGCGCGGGCCTTCGGTGGTGATGTTCTGGCCCCTTGCCGGAAACAGCAGGCTGCCAATGGCCGAGCCTGCAAGCCAGCCTGCCTGCCAGCCAAGACCGACAGCGGAGCCGAGCGCGGCGCCGCCTGCTGCAACGAGAATGGCCATGGTTCACCCTCGGGTGGAGCGGAAGCGGAACGCGAACTTGATCTTTGCGGGCCACTCGCCCGCATAGAGCTCCTCGATCACCTTGCGGCGGGTTGCATGGGCGTGGAGGAGATGGGGATGGCCGATTTACAAAAAAGCTACGCTTTTACATACACTTGTGATCATCGCAAAAAAATTCTTACCTTAATATGGACAATAGGTGCTCGACCTATGCAGCTGTGAAATTTAATATATAGCTCGTCAATATAGCCACTATCGCATATTCAAATCGTGAAACCATAATTTCACAAATCTGACATACCCAAACAGGTTTTTTCGATATTGTTCTGGCGATGATATTCATACTAAGCTGAGCATGACCTGTGGCTGTCGAGCCACGTCCAACTCAGGAATTCAAAATGAACCGTCTTCTCGCCACCGTTAGCACGATCGGTATCTGCCTCTCACTCAGCGCCTGCGCCAGCCGGGCGAATTCGATTGCCCCCGTAAGCGTATCCGCGACTGAATATGCAGCCCTGTCCTGCGCTGAAACTCGGGATGAACTCAGAGCAGCGCGTGAACGCGAAAACGCATTGACACGCCAGCAAAACAACGCTGCCACAGCTGATGCAGCGGGTGTTTTCCTTGTTCTTCTGCCTCTGGGATCCGTCTTTGGGTCGGATGTCTCAGGCGAGCTTGCTCAGGCCAAGGGTGAAGTAAACGCTCTCGAGCGTGCAGTGACGCTTAACTGTCGCGCTGAAGAGGCCGCAATGGGCGGTTCGAGCCAAAACAATTAAGTCCCGCAAGAGGTACGATCCTTGCCATAGGTCGCATTTCTTCCAGTGGGTAAGGATAAGGTGCGGACGTTTGCAACGATTTTCGCACACCGTCTGCACTGGGACCACTCAGCCGAGCGCGGCCCCGCCTGCTGCAACGAGAATGGCCATGGTTCACCCTCGGGTGGAGCGAAAGCGAAAGGCAAACTTCACCCTGGCCGGCCACTCGCCGGCATAGGGCTCCTCGATCACCATGCGGCGCGTCGCATGGGCGTGCAGCAGATGGGGCTGACCGAAGCGTTCGGTCAGGAAGCCGCAATGGCAGGGATAGGCCTGATCGGCGAACACGAGCACGTCGCCGGGGCGGGCGTCGGGAATAGGAACGGCGTCCATATTGTCCCGGAAGTGCTGGACGAACCCCTGGCCTTGCGGGCGGCGGCCATAGCCGGTGCTGTCATAGTCCGACAGATCAAGCCCACGCGCGACGCACACTACGAGCCCCACGCAGTCGATACCGCAGCGGGTGCGCCCCTGATGGCGCCAGGGCACGCCCAGCCAGCCGCGCGCCTCGGCGACGATGCTCTCAGAGGTGATAATCTCAGCGGGCATCAGGATAGCTCATCAGGGCATCCTGCCCGGGCACGTAAGGCTCGCCGCGGAAGTTGAGGACATTGGCGAAGCGGGTGATGCAGGTGTCGAGGCGCTTGTCGCAGCCGGGATGGATGGCGAACGCATCGCCCGGCTCGATCGCATAGCCCATGGGCAGGAAGAGCTCGATCGCGCCGCTCGACTGGGTCCAGGTTTTCACCTCGATGGAGCGCCCGGCATTGGCCCCGCTCTCCCAGGTGAGCACCCCGCCCGCAAACCAGCCATCCACGGCGTCCGGCGCGTCCACATCAGCGGTAAACTGCGCGCGCGAGGTGACGGCGAGCACGGTTCCAGGCCGCGTCCAGGCCGGGTCGGTGATCGCCACCTTGCAGCGATGATCGCCAAGGTCTGCGCGGCATTCAGGGCTGTAGAGCTCGCCAATGCGCTGGGAGAGCGCCTGGCTCAGCCCGCGCAGCTCGGTGCGGAACACGCCCTGTTCGCTCAGCACCACCTCGCCGAACCAGCCCCGGCGCATGCGAAGCGCGCCCATGGATGGATCTGCCCAGTTGACAAGGAAGATGCGCACCTCGGCCTGATCAAAGAGTCCTGCGCGCAGTTCCTCCTCGCTGATGGCCTCGTCATCGAACACGCCCTCGACATCGAGATTGTCGACGCTGAGGCTCGCATCATTGGAGATCGCCGAGCGCGAATAGCCAGAGCTTGCCTTGTAGGTCTCCCCCTCGAAGGGCAGATCACGGTCATGGTCGGTGAAGAAGAACTCGCGGCCATCAAGGCGCGTGATGCGCCAGCACGTGGCGAGCGTCGTCACGGGCCCTGCCAGATGGGCCGCGAGCGCAGGTGAGGTGGACTTCATGGGAGACCTCTTGGGTTTCGTGGGAGCCCTTGATCATCACCTGCTTCATGCGATATCATGATATCGAATATGGAGGCGCTAATGGCCCAGCTCGTGGTCCGCAATCTCGATGATGACGTGAAGGTGAAGCTTCAGCGGCGCGCGCGCCGCCATGGCCGTAGCACCGAGGAAGAGGTGCGCGACATCCTGCGCGCCGCCGTGCGCGGTGAGGACGCGCCCCTGCCACCGCTCGGCTCGCGTCTGAGTGCGCGGTTTGCGGGGATCGGCCTTGATGAGGATATTCGCGAGCTGCGCGGTCAGCCCGCCCGGCCTGCCGGGTTCGACACTTGATCCTCATCGACACCAATGTGCTGTCTGCCCTGATGCGGCGCGAGCCGGATCAGGCGGTCTCGGCGTGGCTGGACGCCCAGGCGCCAGAATCCATCTGGACCACCGCGATCACGGTTTTCGAGATCCGTTATGGCCTTGAGATCCTGCCCGATGGGCGCAGGCGCAAGGCTCTCGAAGAGGCGTTCGACAAGGCGCTTGGCGAGGATTTCGACGGACGGGTTCTCGCCTTCGATCAGGCCGCCGCTGATGCCGCTGCGCTCATTGCCGCGCGCCAGCGTGAGGCTGGACGGCCTGTCGAGATCCGCGATGTCCAGATCGCGGGCATCGCCGCAGCGCGCAGGGCAGCGCTCGCCACCGGCAATACCCGTCACTTCCAGGACACCGGCATCACGCTCATCGACCCGTGGACCGCTTAGGGCCGGATCTCCAGGACCGGGATCTGGCCCCAGCTGCCGAGCTGATAGGTCTCGATGGTGATATCCATCTGGTCGCTGTCGAACCGGACCGGCACGTCGAACTCGAAATCCGCCGTCACCTGAACGCCCGGCGCCGGCGCGGTCGTGAAGGTCACGAGCCCGGTCGCCGTATTGACCGTCCAGCCTGAGGCCGCCTCGACGCCGTCGCGGCAGATCTTCACCGTGCCGGTGACGGGTTTGGCGATGAGGCGAGTCTCGATCTCGCCCCCGCTGGCATAGCGCTTGACGAGCTGGAAGGTCTTGGCCGCGCCATCGCCCACCCCGATCAGCTGGGCGAGCGCCTGGTAGTCGGTCCAGTCCTTGAAGCGGAAGCCATAGGCCCGGCCCCTGCGGGCGCGGAAGAAGGCGATCAGCGCCGCGACCTGTTCGCGTTTTTTAAGGCCATGGGCGACATTCCATCTGCCGCGCGCGGCCGCCCAGTTGGCGTTGCGCCGTTCATGGCCCGATACGGTGGTCACCACGCTCGTCGAATAGCCCGGCCCGCCCGACGCCCCGTAGGAGATGTCGGGCGGGAACTGTACCTCATGAAATCCGATCATGGCTCAAGTCCGTCAGAGATTGCCCGGGGTCACAGATTTCGGCGCGCCCTCTCCAAGGCGCGCGCGGCGTCAGCGGCGATCTGGCCTTGGGCGTAGCGGAAGCTGTTCGCGTCAGGGGTGGAGATGTTCATCACCACATTGACGGGCGCTGCCCGACCCCATGGCGGCCAGCTGGGCGCGCGAGAGCACCATCTCGCCGCGCTGCAGGATGGCTGGAACCTCGTCGGGGCGAAGACCCGCCAGTCCACCAGCCATGCCGCCGCCATGCAGGCGCGCGGCGCCGGCAAAGGCGAGCGCGGGCACGAGCCGCTGGGGCGCAGGCGCGCCGGCCATGCCGCCCGCATGGAAGATGCCCGCCAGCAGCCCCTTGGGCGAGAAGAGCGATCCGCCGAGCGCATTGGCGATCGGGCCCAGAATGGCCGAACGCACGGCGATGCGGGTGATGTCAGCCAGGATACTGTCTGCCAGCGCGCGAAAATCCAGCCTGCCCGAGGTCACGAACCGGGCCAGAGCATCCTCGGCCGAGCGAAGACCGCTGGTAAGAGCGCGCCCCAGAGAGGCGCCCCAGTCGAGGGCTTCGGACACATAGACGCGCAGCGCCTCGCTCACCGCCTCCCAGCCCGTGAGCGCGCGCTGCGAGGCAAGGGATAGCTCCCTGCCAAGGGTCTTGCCCGCCTCGCTGGCGCGGCCTGCCGATCCTGACGCGTCTGCGCCTGCGCCAGAGCCATCCGGGCCTGCGCCGCCGATCGCCTCGAACGCCTCGTCCAGCCGCAGGGCCGCGTCTGCCGCCTCATCGATCTCAGGGGTCACACCCGCCATCGCCTCACGCAGGGCCGCAACCGACGCCAGAGGCGCCCGCGCGAGATCGCCGTACGCGTCAGCGGCCTCACGCGTGCGCGCCGCCAGAGCGCGCGCGGTCTCGGAGAACCGCGCGAGCCCCATGTCCGGAACCTCGAACGCATCGGTGTCGAAGGCGCCCGCGAACGCCTCGCGCGCGGCTGTTCCAGCGCGCTCGGCCGCCCCGGCGAACAGGTTCTCTATGCGAGCCAGATGCAGTTCGGGAATGAACCGGATCGTGCGATCGAACCCGAGCGCGCCAAGCGCGCCATTGACGTCATCAAGCAGCGCGTTGATGGCGCGCGCGGCCCGGTTGAGCATGGCCTGCACGCCTGCGATCAGCGTATTGGCGGCGCGGATGGTGACATCGCCGATGACGCCCGGCAGCGCGCCCCAGATAGCCGCCATGGCGCTGAACGCGCCCTGGAAGACATTGACGGTGCGGTTGGCGAACCCCACGACAGCCCCGAGCGAGGCTGCCAGTGCGTCTGCAATGGCGGCCAGAATAGAGAGCCACGCGGATGCGATGCGGTTTCTCAGCGCCTCCACGACTAGGCCCATCCGGTCCCAGACCTCACGCGCCACATCGCCGAGGAGATTGAGCGCGGCGCCAAAGCCGCCTGTGGCCTGCACCAGGCGGGAGAACTGGTAGATCAGCTCGCCGGCTGCCACCACGAGCGCGCCGATGCCGGTGCGGATGAGCGCCCCGCGCAGGAACACGAGCGCCGTGGCAAGCCCGCGCACCGAGACAGCCGCCGCCAGCATGCCGGCCACGAAGCGGCCAGCCATGAACGCGGCAAACGCCGCCGCGATCGAGGCCAGACGCCCGATATTGTCGAACAGGAGCTGAATGGCCTGCCCTAAAGGACCGGTCGTGCGCGCGATCGCCGCGAGCGCATCGGCAACCGCTTCGAGGGCCGGGGCCGCCGCGACAGCCAGCTGGTTGGACACCCCACGCCAAATCAGACCCAGACGCGAGATCGCGTCATTGGTGCGCTCAATCTGGGCGGCGTCCTGTTCTGACACCGCCACCCCAAAGTCCCGCACGTCCTGTGTCGCCGTGCGAAGCGTCGCCGTATCGATGCGCAGGAAGGTCAGCGCAGCGCGGTCACCGAACAGCTGGGAGGCGACCGCCGCACGCTCGGCTTCGGGCACGTAGCGCGCCAGCGCCTCCTGGATGGCGGCGACGCGCTGGTCGAGGGGCAGGCGCTGCAGTTGTTCAGAGCTGAGCCGCAGGCGCTGAAGTGCGCCGACAGCGGCGCCGGTTCCGGCGGCGGCCTGGCTAAGGCGCC
>JBHYFR010000061.1:0-7597 GCA_051859425.1 Oceanicaulis sp.
CGCCAACTACTTCACAGCCTGCGGATATGAGCCGGAATAAAGCGAAAATGCTCTAACGCCTCCAGCCGCCTCAGCAGCTGCCAATGAGCGGTGGATGGGTCCCGGATCGGCTACGCCGTCCGGGAAGGCAGTGGTTGGATGTAGTCTCCCCTCCCCAGTAGACGGAGGAGAAAGCGCGCCCCCCTACTCCTCCATCAGCGCGTCCACAAACCCGTCGAGCCAGGGGTGGCGGGTGCGGCGCAGGCGTTCGGCGTGGAGGATCTGGTTGAGCTTTTCCAGCGCGCGGGCGAAATCGTCATTGACCACCACATAGTCATACTCGCTCCAGTGGGCGATCTCTGACTTGGCGCGCTCCATGCGGCCATTGATGATTTCGTCACTGTCCTGGGCGCGCTTTTTCAGGCGCTCGCGCAAGAGGGTGAGCGAGGGCGGCAGGATGAAGATGCGCACCACGTCGTCGGGCGCCTGCTCGGTCAGCTTGCGCGCGCCCTGCCAGTCAATGTCGAACACCACGTCGCGGCCATCGTCCAGCGCGTCCTCCACCGGGCCGCGCGGCGTGCCGTAATAATGGTCGAACACCTTGGCCCATTCATAGAATTTGCCGTCAAAGGCCTGCTTGAGGAAGGTGTCCTCGTCGGTGAAGTGATAATCCACCCCGTCGCGCTCGCCCGGACGGGGCGCGCGGGTGGTGGTGGAGACCGAGAGCACCAGATCGGGGTTCTGGGCGATCAGGCGCTGGGACAATGTGGTCTTGCCCGCGCCGGACGGGCTGGACAATACCAGCATCAGCCCGCGCCGCTGGCCGCGATAGGCCGGGCCGGTCAGGTGATCGCCGCTCATGGCTGCCTACTCCACATTCTGGACCTGCTCGCGCATCCGGTCGACGGCGGCTTTCAGCGCCAGCCCGATCCGGGTCAGCGCCGGATCGCCCGATTTCGAGCAGAGCGTATTGGCTTCGCGGTTAAATTCCTGGGACAGGAAATCGAGCTTGCGCCCCGACGGGCTGCCGCCCGCGATGAGGGCGCGCGCGCTGTCGATATGGGCGGCCAGCCGGTCCAGCTCCTCGCGCACATCGGCCTTCACCGCCAGCACGGCGGCTTCCTGGGCCAGGCGCTCGGGGTCGAGACCATTGGACAGAAGCTCGGCGAATTTGGCTTCGATGCGCGCCTTGATGGCGGCGGGCCGGGCCGCATCCAGCGCCGCGGCCTCGCGCGTGAGCGCTTCGATTTCATCAAGATGGCCGGTCAGCACCGCGCCCATGGCTGCGCCTTCGGCCTCGCGCGCGTCGTGCAGCATGATCAGCGCAGCCTGCGCCGCGGTCAGCGCCGCCGCCATCACAGCCTCGTCCGGGCCGGTCTGGGCCTCGGCGTCCTCGGCCAGGATCACGCCCTTGAGCGCCATCAGCTCGCCCGCGCTGGCCGGCTGCGCCAGACCCTGATCGCTGAGCGCTTTCGCGGCGCGGGCATAGGCCTCCAGCCGCGCCGCGTCCACGCGCACACCCGCCTCGGCGCCGGTGCGCGCCAGTGTGATGGTGAGCGTGACCGAGCCGCGCTGGAAGCGGGCGCGGACCATGTCGCGCACCGGGATCTCCAGCGCATCCATCCCCGCCGGCACGCGCAGGCGGACATCCAGCCCCTTGCCGTTGACCGAGCGCGCCTCGACGCCGAGCGTTCCATATGCGCCTTGCGCCTCGGCCCGGCCAAATCCGGTCATGCCTGAAAGGGGCGCGCTCATCGCCGCGTGCCCTGCGCGCGTTCACGCTCGATGCGCCGCCACACCGCCACATTGCGGTTATGCTCGGCATAGGTGGCTGAAAACGCATGCCCGCCCGTGCCGTCGGCCACGAAAAACAGATAATCGGTGTCGGGCGGGTTGAGCACCGCCAGGATCGAATCCCGGCCCGGATTGGCGATGGGCGTCGGGGTCAGGCCGTTGATATGATAGGTGTTGTACGGGTTATTGGCGTTATCCAGCTCCGACCGGCGAATGCCCCGGCCCAGCGGCTCGCCTTGCGTAATGCCGTAAATGATGGTGGGGTCGCTTTGCAGGCGCATGCCCCGGCGCAGCCGGTTGACGAACACCGACGCCACCAGCGGACGCTCGGACGGCACGCTGGTTTCCTTCTCCACGATGGAGGCGATGATGATCGCCTCTTCCGGCGTGGCGTAGGGCAGATTGTCAGCCCGGTTCGGCCAGGCCTGGGCCAGCAGCTCGGCCTGCGCCGCTTCCATCCGGTCAATCACGCCCTGACGCGTGGTTCCCCGGTCGACCATGTAGGTCTCCGGCAGAAGCGCGCCTTCGGGCGGGATGCGGGTGATCTCGCCGGTCAGAACGTCAGAGGCTTCCACGATGCGCACGATCATGGCGGTGGTCAGGCCTTCAGCCGCCGTCACCGGATGCATCAGCGTGCGCCCCTCGCGCAGCAGGGCATAGACATCGCGCATGGAGGCGGCCTGCGGGATGCGGTACTCGCCCGCCCTTAAGGACCGCTCGCCCTGATCGATCTGCACCATCAGGCGGAACAGGCGCGCATCCTCGATCACGCCCTCGCGCTCCAGCTGGCCGGCGATGGCGATCAGCCCGGCGCCGCGCGGCAGCATTAGCGTGGTCTGGGCCTGCGACGGTCCGGGCGCCTCGAATTGCTGATTGACCCAGACCCAGCCGGCATAGCCGGCGCCCGCCGCGATCAGCGCCAGCGCCGCCAATCCGCCCGCAAGCCACAGCAGGACGCGCGCGAACCCGCCCGATTTGCCTTTGGGATTTTCAGCGGCTGACTTGCCCATCGGACGGCCCCCCGGCCTATCCGGCCCGCTTGAACACGACAGACGCGTTGGTGCCACCAAACCCGAAGGAGTTGGATAGCACGGCGTCGAGATGTTTCTTCACCGCCTTGTGGGGCGCCAGATTGATCGGGCTGTCCACCGAGGGATTGTCGAGATTGAGGGTGGGCGGGCAGACGCCGTCGCGCATGGCCAGGATGGAGAACACCGCCTCCACCGCCCCGGCGGCGCCCAGCAAATGGCCGATGGATGATTTGGTCGAGCTCATCACCAGATCAGAAGCCGCATCGCCGAACAGGCGCTCCACGGCCCCCAGTTCGAGCTCATCACCCTTGGGCGTTGAGGTGCCGTGGGCGTTGACATAGCCGATGTCCGAAGGGCTCAGCTCCGCGCGGGCCAGCGCAGCCTTCATGGCGCGATAGCCGCCATCGCCGTCCTCGGACGGGGCGGTGATGTGATAGGCGTCGCCCGACAGGCCATAGCCGGCCACTTCGGCGTAGATGGTCGCGCCGCGGGCTTTGGCCGCCTCGTATTCTTCCAGGATGACCACGCCCGCGCCCTCGCCCATGACGAAGCCGTCGCGGTCCTTGTCCCAGGGGCGTGAAGCTTTCTGAGGCGTGTCGTTAAAGCCCGAGGACAGCGCGCGCGCCGCCCCGAAGCCGGCGAATCCAAGGCGCGTGATGGCGCTTTCCGCGCCGCCGGCCACCATCATGTCCGCATCGCCGTAAGCGATGAGACGGGCCGCGTCGCCAATGGCGTGCGCCCCGGTGGAGCAGGCCGTAACCACGGCGTGGTTGGGACCCTTGAGGCCATGGCGGATCGACACATGGCCCGAAACCAGATTGATCAGCATCGCCGGAATCACAAACGGCGACAGCTTGCGCGGTCCGCGTTCGTGCAGCGTGATCGACGCGTCGTAAATCGTCTGCAGCCCGCCAATACCCGACCCGATCAGCACGCCGGCGCGTTCGCGCGCGGCGTCGTCGGCCGGTTCCCAGCCAGAAGCCTTGAGCGCTTCATCGGCTGCGGCGATGCCGTAGAGGATGAAATCGTCGATGCGCTTCTGCTCGCGCGGATGCAGGACGGCGTCAGGATCGAACGCGCCGGGCATGTCCGGCGATCCGCCCGCGCGCCCGTCGACGCGGGGCATGACGCCCGCCACATGGCTGGACAGGTCCTCCACCTCGAAATGCTCGATGCGGGACAGACCCGAATGGCCGGCGATCAGCCGGGACCACACATGGTCCACCCCGCACCCGAGCGGCGTGACGAGACCGAGACCTGTGACGACAACGCGGCGTCTGGACATGCTCAAGGGCTCGTCCGGACTTATTTGCCGAGTTTTTCGGAGATGAATTTCACCGCATCGCCCACCGTCTGGATGGTCTCGGCGGCGTCATCGGGGATCTCCACGTCGAACTCTTCTTCGAACGCCATCACGAGCTCGACATTGTCGAGGGAGTCAGCGCCCAGATCGTCGATGAACGAAGCCTTCTCGACAACCTTGTCGTCTTCGACATCGAGATGCTCGACAACAATTTTCTTAACGCGATCAAAAACGTCGGACATGTCGGACCCTTTTCACATGCATGCGGGCGACCCGGCGGGCCCCGCGGAACTGAACCGTCGCCAAGGCGGGGTCCAATAGCGGACCTCGTCGGCGGGAGCGTGCGGGCAGATAGCACGCCTGCTTTGACCTACGCCAGAGCAGGGCGCAATGGCAAGCCGCGAGTATGCGGCCCGCAGCGGCCTAGATCATCGCCATCCCGCCGTTCACGTGCAGGGTCTGGCCTGTCACATAGGCGGCTTCCTCGCTGGCGAGATACACGCAAGCGGCTGCAATATCAGCGCCCTTGCCCAGCTGACCGGCAGGAATGGTGGAGAGAATCGCCGCCTTCTGCTCCTCGGTGAGGGCGTCTGTCATCGGCGATTCGATGAAGCCTGGCGCCACACAGTTCGCCGTGACGTTGCGCGAGGCGACCTCCATGGCGAGCGATTTGGTGAAGCCGATCATGCCTGCTTTCGAGGCGGCGTAATTGGTCTGGCCGGCATTGCCGGTCACGCCCACCACTGATGTGATGCCGATAATCCGCCCCCAGCGCTGCTTCATCATGCCCCGCAGCACCGCCTTGGACAGGCGGTAATGGGCCTCCAGATTGACCCGGATCACCAGATCCCAGTCCTCGTCCTTCATGCGCATCAAGAGCTGGTCGCGCGTGATGCCGGCGTTGGAGATCAGGATGTCCAGCCCGTCCAGCGCCTCGGCGGCCTGCTTGGGCAGGGCGTCCACAGACGCGGCGTCGGCCAGATTGCACGGCGTGACGGCGGTGCGTTCGCCCAGCTCGTCAGCCAGCTCGCGCAGCTTTTCCTCGCGCGTGCCCGACAGGGCGACATGGGCGCCCGCCTTGTGCAGGGCGCGGGCGATTTCAGAACCCAGCCCGCCGGTGGCGCCGGTGACCAGGGCTTTCTTGCCGGTGAGATCAAACATTGTCAGCTCCTCAGAGTAATTGATTTAGGAATCAAGCCAAATTGATTCCTGACAGTATTGCCGCTGCAATCGCAGCAATGGCGGCAACAATTGAAGCCCCAAGTGCGATCCAATTTTTATTTCCTTCACGCTCATGAAATACCTGTTCAGAGACATATCGAAGTAACATTTCCATTACATCCGTAGAAACGGGGTCAGGAATTGTCTCGTTTTCATAGTCGAAACTGTCTGAGTCTGGAACTCGTGTTTTACCCGCCCGGATTTGTGCGTATCGCGCTTGAAGTGAATACGTATGCTCTGGCGCGTCACGCTTCTGGTACTCGGATTTTCTGAACAGGTTTGGAAACCTGTCCAGAACATCTCTGACTTTCGGTTCACTCAGCGACAAGTCTTTAGCCAACCTAGGCGGCGAGCGAGACCACCATTTCGGTGTGGTCCCAAGATACACAATCAATGCAACGAGATAGTCCGCATTGGCGGCATACTTCTGGCCCCACATTCGGCAAGCTCCTTCCTAAGTCACGGAGGCGGCGAAGGCCTCCAGCTCTTCGGGGCCAGTCAGGGCTGCGCCCTCGGCCTCGGGAATGTGACGGCGCAGCATGGTCGCCAGCACTTTGGCGCCGGCCTCTGCAAACCGGGTGACGCCCTCACCATGCATGACATCAATGCTCTCGCGCCAGCGCACGCGTCCGGTAACCTGCTCGACCAGATGGGCGCGGATGGTTTCGGGATCAGTGACGGGCGCGGCCGTGACATTGGCGATCAGCGGCACAGCCGGCACGGCGATGGACACGTGTTTGAGCGCGATCTTCATGGCGTCGGCGGCGGGCGACATCATCGGGCAATGGAAGGGCGCAGACACCGGCAGCAACATGGACCGGCGCACGCCGTGCTCTTTGCCCGCCTCCAGCGCAGCCTCCACCGCGGCCTTCGCGCCAGAGATGACGATCTGGCCGGGCGCATTGTCATTGGCGATGGCGACGACGCCATGGGCCTGACCGGCGGCGACTGCGGCCTCGGCCTGATCCATCTCGGCGCCCAGCAGGGCGGCCATGGCCCCCTCGCCCACCGGCACGGCCTGCTGCATGGCCCGGCCGCGCAGGCGCAGAAGCCGCGCCGCATCCGGCAGCGAGATGGCGCCCGCCGCGCACAGGGCGGTGTATTCGCCCAGGCTGTGGCCCGCCACGAAGCGCGCGGCGCTGACATCCACGCCGAACTCGGCTTTCAGCGCCCGCATGGCTGCGATGGACACCGCCATGATCGCCGGCTGGGCGTTTTCGGTCAGCGTCAGCGTCTCCATCGGCCCGTCGGCCATCAGGCCCGACAGGCTTTCGCCCAGCGCCTCGTCCACCGCGCCGAACACCTCGCGCGCGGCCGGATAGGCCTCCTTGAGCGCCTGGCCCATGCCGACAGCCTGGCTGCCCTGGCCGGGAAATATGAATGCAAGCGCCATCAGCGGCGTCCTCCCTTGCAGCATTGTTCTGTGCGAGCGGCATAGACCGGGCGGCGGGACGCTGGCAAGGCGGGCGAGTGATGGGCGGGGGGCGCAGAGCGTGCTAGAATGGCGTCATGAGGCGTGAAGACATATTGCAGACACTTAGAGCCAATGCAGAGGAACTGCGCCGTCGCTACGGCGTGGAGAGCGCGATCGTGTTCGGGTCACGGGCGCGCGATGAGGCGCGTGACGGGTCCGACATCGACGTCGCCATTCGGTTCGCGCCTGGGGCCAGGGGCGATGTCATGGCAGTGTGCGGCGTGTCAGGCTATCTCAGTCACACACTGGGGCTGGACGCCGATATTGTATCTCTGCCCGTATCGGACCCCGATCTGAGCGCCGCGATAGAACGCGAGGGCGCTTTTGCCTTCTAACCGCCCTGAACGAAGAGTGAGCGATATGATCGCCGCTCTGGATCGTATTGAATCCTACCTGGCGGACGGTGGGGGCGTTGATGCGGTGCTTGCTGCAGACGCATTGCACAAAGATGCCATAGAGCGTCAGTTGCTGATCATCGCCGAAGCCGCTGGTAAAATTATAGAAATTGCCGCCGATCTTGAACCCGGCATCGATTGGTATGCAATCCGGGGCATGGGAAATGTCATTCGGCATGCCTATGACCAGATTGATAAATCGGTTCTTCGCCATGTGCTTGATAATGAACTGGATCCACTACGGCAGGCCTGCAATCGCCTTCTCACCCAGATTGAAAACACGGCCGATTAGGCACGGTTATTTCTGAAATCAGCGTTCGCCCAAATCCGCGCTGGAATCGCCAAGCCTTGAACAGACCACCCTCGCCGGACGCCCCTGCCCCCCCAACCCCCTCCCCCG
>JBHYFR010000061.1:7607-12357 GCA_051859425.1 Oceanicaulis sp.
GCTTGCTTCCCTGCATCGCTTCGCGTATACGCGCCGCTTCACCGGCTGCGGTCCCATGGCCACTGCCCGGCTTGCGTATGGCGCAAGGCGGGGTCATCGGGAGCCGACGCGGGACGGTCCGGCCCTTCGGACCGCGCTCGCGCCGCAGCCCATCAGAAGGGACGAAAGTCTTATGCAGAAGTACGAACACGTGTTCATCGCGCGCCCGGACGTGTCTCCGGCGCAGGTGGAATCCGCGATCGAGGAGCTCAAGGCCCTGGTCGAGGAAAAGGGCGGCAAGGTCAACAAGACCGAGTATTGGGGCCTGCGCACGCTGGCCTACCGCCTGAACAAGAGCCGCAAGGGCCATTACGGCTATCTCGACATGGAAGCGGGCAATGACGTGCTGGACGCGCTGGAATACCGCCAGCGCTACGCCGAAGACGTCATGCGCTACATGACCGTGAAGGTCGAAGAGCTGAACGCCGAGCCCAGCGCCGTGATGCGCAAGGGTGAAGAGCGCAAGCGTCGTGAAGGCGGGCGCGAGGGCGGACGCGAAGGCGGCTTCCGTGGCGACCGCGATGGCGGGCGTGACGGCGGTTTCCGCGGCGACCGGCGCTAGGAGAACACACACATGACCGATATGACCGTATCTAACGTGCCTGCGCGCCGCGCCTTCCAGCGCCGCCGCAAGGTATGCCCGTTCTCCGGCGAAGCTGCGCCGAAGATCGATTACAAGGACGTGAAGCTGCTTCAGCGCTACATGTCCGAGCGTGGCAAGATCGTGCCGGCGCGCATCACGGCGGTCTCCGCCAAGAAACAGCGTGAACTCGCCCGCGCCATCAAGCGCGCGCGTGTGCTCGCCCTTCTGCCCTACGCAGTCGATTAAGGGAGCGCGAGATCATGCAAGTCGTACTTCTCGAGCGTGTTGAAAAGCTGGGCGCCATCGGCGACGTCGTCGCCGTCAAGCCGGGCTTTGCACGCAATTTCCTCCTGCCCCAGGGCAAGGCCCTGCGGGCGACCGCGGCCAATATGGAACGCTTCGAGCGCGAGCGCGAAGTTCTGGTCAAGCTCAATGAAGAGCGCGCCGCCAAGGCGCGTGAATCCGGGTCGCACCTGGACGGCGCCAGCTTCGTGCTGATCCGTCAGGCGTCCGAGAGCGGCCAGCTCTACGGTTCGGTGTCCACCCGCGACATCGCCGATGCGGCCACGTCCGAGGCGCTGACCGTCACGCGCGGCATGGTGGACCTGAAAGCGCCGATCAAGACGCTGGGTCTGCACGAGGTGCGCGTGATGCTGCATCCCGAAGTGTCGGTCAACGTCACCATCAACGTGGCGCGTACCGCTGACGAGGCCGAGCGTCAGGCCAAGGGTGAAGACGTCATCGCCGCGGCGGCCGAAGAAGACCGCGCCCTGGCGGACGCCCAGGCGGCCGTTCTGCTGGAATCGGGTGTCGAAGGTCAGGATGATGACCGCGATGACGCGCCGTCAGACAACGCCGAAGACGAAGACGAGGACAAGGCCTGAGGGCCTGCCCGCGTCCGGTCGATCAGGCGGGCGGCTCCCACAAGGGGCCGCCCGTTTTCGTTCAGACGCACCCGTTTCGTCCAGAGTTATGGCCGCTGCATCTTGACCCGGCCCGCCCTGCGTGTTTCTGCAGTGCAGCAAAAATGGCCCGACCCCGGAGTGAGCCTCTTTCATGACCCGCGTGCGTGTTGATCTGTCCGGCCAGAGCGCCGTCATCACCGGCTCCACCTCCGGCATCGGCGCAGCGCTGGCCGAGGGGCTCGCCGCCAATGGCTGCGATATCGTGCTCAACGGGCTGGGCGACGCCGGCGCGATCGAGGCGCTGCGCCAACGCCTTGAGAGCACCTACAAGGTGCGCGTCCTCTACCATGGCGCCAACATGCTCAAACCCGATGAGATCGCCGATCTGATCACGTTTGCGCACCGCGAGCTCGGCCGTCTCGACATCCTCATCAACAATGCCGGCATCCAGCATGTGGCGAAGATAGAGGATTTCCCGGCGGAAAAATGGGACGCGATCCTGGCGATCAATCTGTCCAGCGTGTTCCACGCCTGCCGCCACGCCGTGCCGCTGATGACCGCGCAGGGGCGCGGGCGCATCGTCAATATCGCGTCCGCGCACGGACTGGCCGCCTCGCCGTATAAATCAGCCTATGTGGCGGCCAAGCACGGCGTGATCGGGCTGACCAAGACCATTGCGCTGGAAGTCGCCGAGCGAGGGATCACCTGTAACGCCATCAATCCGGGCTATGTGCGCACGGGGCTGGTGGACAGCCAGATCGCCGACACCGCCCGCGAGCGCGGCATCAGCGAGGACGCGGTGGTGCGCGACGTCATGCTCCACGCCCAGCCGACGAAGAAGTTCGTGGAGTACAACGAGCTGATCGGCGCGCTGCTTTATCTGGTCTCCGATGACGGCGCTAACGCCAACGGAACCTCGATCAATGTCGAGGGCGGCTGGCTGGCGAAGTGACGCCATGACGACGCCCGCCCCCCGCCCCGTCTCGCTGGCCCTTCAAGGCGGCGGCGCGCATGGGGCCTTCACCTGGGGCGTGCTGGACCGGCTCCTGGAAGACGGACGCATCGAGGCGCGCGCCATCTCGGCCACCAGCGCCGGCGCCATGAATGCCTGCGCCCTGGCCATGGGCCGCACCCGGGGCGGCGCGGACGGCGCGCGCGAGGCGCTGGAACAGTTCTGGAGTGCGGTCAGCCGGGCCGGCGCGCCGATGCGCGCACCCGGCCTTGGCCGCTTCTTTCCCTGGATCGACGCCTTCACCCGGCTGACAAGCCCCTATGATCTCAACCCGTTCGGCTACGATCCCCTGCGCGCCATTCTGGAGCGCCAGATCGATTTCGAGGCGGTGCGCGCGTGCCCGGACCTGAAACTGTTCCTGTGCGCGACCTGCGTGACCAGCGGGCGGGCGCGGATTTTTTCCGGCGAGGAGATCACGCTGGACGCCGTGCGCGCCTCGGCCGCCCTGCCCTTCCTGCATCACGCGGTGGAGATTGACGGCCAGCCCTACTGGGATGGCGGCTTCACGGGCAATCCGGCGCTGTGGCCGCTATTCTATGACGACACGCCCGGCGATCTCCTGATCGTGCATATCAATCCGCTGCACCGGCCCGGCACGCCGCGCTCGGCTGAAGACATCATGGACCGGGTCAACGAGATCACATTCAACACCAGCCTGCTGGCCGAGTTGCGCGCAATCGCCTTTGTTCAGGAGCTTCTGGGATCGGGCGCGGTGACCGGGCCGCGGCGCGAGCGCCTGCGCGCTCTCAATGTCCACTCGATCAAGGCTGATGAGGCGCTGGAAAGCTTTCCCGCCTCCACCAAGTACGACACCGGCTGGTCCTTCCTGACGCGCTTGCGCGATCTGGGGCGCGAGACGGCGCAAGCCTGGCTCGACACCTGCGCCGATGCGGTGGGCCAACGCTCCAGCATCGATCTGAAGGCGGACTTTCTCCAGTCCGGGCGCTGAGACGTGGCTCAGCTGCGCCAGCGCAGCGTGACCTCTTTGGTGAGCGGGTGGCGCAACTCTGCGCCCGCGCAATGGTCGATCCAGGCCTGTTTCAGCCGGAAATACCATTTGGCCTGGCTATCGGAATCGTTGATCAGCATCAGGCGCGGATTGTGTTTCAGCCCCTCGCGCTGCAGCTCCACCATGTCGCGGTCCTGCTTGAGGAAGTCGCGCGCAAAGGGGATGAGGAACGGCTTCAGCACGCTCATGACCGGCAGATCCCAGAAGAATATCTGGGTCACGCGCGTGGCGCCGGCGTCGATGGGGGTGACGGCGGTCAGGCCGCACACCTGGCGCTCGCCAATGCGGATCAGCTCGGTGCGGATGCCCGGCAGGGTGAACACGATTTCGGTGGTGGGCTGGCCGCCCAGCAGGCGGTAGATGGACGAATTCCTCGAGGGCGCATGCTCCAGCATGGAGAAGCCGCGCTCCACCGGACCGAAGCGCTTGGCCTTTTCGTGCATGGATTTGCGCGACCGCCACCACCACGAGCCATGCACATACGGCCCGTGAGCCGGGTCCATCAGGCCGATCACGGCGTGATCCACATGGCAGTCGAAATCCATGGAGAAAACGAGCCTGGGCGACGCCTCGGCCCCGAAGCCCGGCGCCAGCGGCGCGTCAAACGCAGGCGTCTCGTCCGGAGCCAGGGCCGGACCGTCCACCGGCCCGTCCGACAGCCACAGCCAGATCAGCCCCTGCTGCTCGGCCAGCGGATAACGGCGCACGCGGATCCGGGCGATATCCACGCTCTGGTCTTCGGTCAGCGAGGGGATGGCGGTGCACGCCCCGTCCGCGCCGAAACGCCAGCCGTGATAGGGGCACTCCACCTCGCGCCCGCCGCCTTCCAGGCGCCCGCACGACAGCGGCACGCCGCGATGCGGGCACAGATCGCGAATGGCGCAGGCCCGGCCCATCTCGTCGCGCCAGAGCAAGACCGGATGGCCCGCGATCAGGCGTGACACCATCGCGCCGCGCTTGAGCTCGCGCGCCGGCATGGCGAAATACCACAGGCGGGTCAGGAACGGGGCATCGGCGTCCAAGGCGGTTCTCCTGCAGGCCTCAAGCGGCCTGTGCGCTTCACCGCCTATCACCGTGAACGCGCCGTGTCAGCCCTCGGGGTTGAGCGCATAGCCCGCCGAGCGCACCGTGCGGATCGGATCGGCCCCGCCCACCTTGTTGAGCGCCTTGCGCAGCCGGCCGATATGCACGTCCACGGGGCG
>JBHYFR010000062.1:0-6962 GCA_051859425.1 Oceanicaulis sp.
GCCGAGCCGGTATTGGTCACCGCGTCGGTGACGGTGAACAGGTAATTGTCATCCACCGAAATGGTGCGGCGGAACACCAGCGGGCCGGCCTCATACTCCAGCACTACCGGGGTAGTTGGGGTCAGGCGGGCGCCTTCGGCCAGGCGCCAGCGCGTGTTGAGCGCGGGCAGGTCCGAGGGCGCATCCGATCCGCCCAGCCAGCCGGAAAACAGGTAGTGGCCATTGCCTGCGCCTTCAGGATTGAGCAGCGTGACCGGCACGCCGCTATCCACTTCGGTGTTGTAGCGCAACAGCCGCAGATCATCGAGGCGCGCGCCGGTCAGGGCCAGCGTGCCCGACAGGGCCGGGGTGTCGATCTCGATGCGCTCAAAGCGCGCCAGCGCGTTCTCCCGCGTCAGGCCTGCAGCCGGACGGTCGACGCTGAAGTCCACGCCCGTAGCGTCGGGAGCGGTGTCGGCGGGCGGGGGCGCCTGCTCGGCCAGCTCGGCGGCTTCGCGCGCAGCGCGTTGCTCGCGCGACTGGGGCTGCAGCACGAACATGTCGTAAAGCAGCAAGAGGCCCATGGCGCAGACCATGAACAAAATCAGATTGCGCGTATTGCTCGGGTCACCCATGGGAGTGGAAATCCTTCAGCAGGCCAATATGGCGCCTCAGGCCGGATCGGTAGTCCGGCCGGCCCGCACGCGCGGGGCGAGGCTTATCAACGCGCTTTCCATATCGTCAAGCAAAGCCGTCCATGCCCGTGCAGGCGTGGCGTCGCGCGCAATGAACACATAGTCGGTTCCCGGCACGCCGTGGAGGGGCAGAAGCAGCCGGGCCGCCTCGCGCATCCGGCGCTTGGCGCGGTTGCGCACAACAGCGCCGCCGATCTTCTTCGTCGCTGTAAAGCCTGCGCGTGCAGGGCCTTCGAGGTCATCGGGCCGGCTCAGCGCCTGGATCACCACGCCGGGGCGCGCCGCGCGCAAGCCGTCGCGCGCGCGCAAAAAATCGCGCCGCACGGTGATCCGCGCGGCGCGATCAGGATAGACTGCAATTGGTCTCAGCGCGCTCAGGCGGACAGCCGCTTGCGCCCCTTGGCGCGGCGGCGCGCAATGACCAGACGGCCCGACTTGGTGGCCATACGGGCGCGGAAGCCGTGACGGCGCGCGCGCACCAGTTTGGAAGGCTGGAATGTACGTTTCACGGGACCTGCTCCGTTCAGGGACGCCGCCAGCGCACCGGCGGCTGTCCGAATTCGAGCCGCGGTTGATACGGGCGGGCGTGCGCCAAGTCAAGCCGCAGGCGTGCATCACGCCACGGTGATGATTGCGCCGCGAGGCGTGACTCTCTTGTGTTCGAAAACGCCTCTATATGCGAGCCTTCATTCAGGCATAACACAGGAACTCTGAACCGCCATGGCCGAGATCGAACCCGCCGGAACCACCACCCCGGCCAAGCGCACGCCGCTGTGGCGGCGCCTGATTCCGCTGGCGGTGCTGCTGGCGGGCCTCGCCATCTTCCTGCTGGCAGGGGGCGGGCGCTATTTCAACGCCGAGGCGGCTCAGGCCCTGCTGCGCGATCTGGACGGATGGGTGAGCGACAACTTCCTGACCGCGCTTGTGATCTACGCGATTGTCTATGCGTTGGCGGTGTCGATCTCGGTGCCCGGCGCGGTGTGGTTCACCATCGGGTCGGGTTTTCTGTTCGGACCGTATGCGGGCACGGCGGTGGCGGTGGTCGGCTCGACCATTGGCGCGACGATCATCTTCCTGGCTGCGCGCTACGCTTTCGCGGACTGGGTGCGCGAGCGATTCCCCTCCTATGTGGCGCGGCTGCAGAAGGGGTTTTCGCGTGACGCCTTCACCTATGTGCTGATCCTGCGGCTGATACCGGTTCTGCCCTTTTTCGGAATCAATCTGGCCACGGCGCTCCTGAACGTGCCGCTGCGCGCCTATGTGCTGGGCACGCTGATCGGGGTGATTCCGCTGGCCTATGTCTATGCGACGCTGGGATCGACCATCAGCCAGGTGGCCGGCGGCGTGCCGAGCCTTCTCGATCTGGTCACGCCCGAGCTGATCGCGGCCATGGCGGTGTTCGCGCTGGTGGGCTTCATGCCGTTTATCTACAAGCGCCTGACCGGCCAGAAGCCGCCTGCAGCCAACGGGGACGCGTCATGAGCCGCAAGACCATGAAAGCCGACATCGCCATTATCGGCGCGGGCGCGGCCGGCCTTGTCACGGCGGCGGGCGCGGCGTCGCTGGGGCGCAAGGTGGTCCTGTTTGAAGCTGGCGAGATGGGCGGGGACTGCCTCAATTACGGCTGCGTGCCGTCCAAGGCGATCCTGACCGCCGCCCACAAGGCCCACGAGGTGCGCCAGGCCGCCCGCTGGGGCGTGGAGGCTGACTTGAAGCGGGTGGATTTCGCCCGCGTGCGCCAGACCATCGCCGCCGCCATCGCCGCCATCGAACCCAATGACAGCCAGGAACGGTTCGAGGGGCTGGGCGTCACCGTGGTGCGCGAGCGCGCCCGGTTTTCAGGTCCGCGCACGGTGGAATCCGACACTGTGTCGGTCACCGCCAAACGCATTGTCATCGCCAGCGGCACGCGCGCGCGCATCCCCGGTATCGAGGGGCTGAAAGACCTGCCTTACCTCACCAATGAAACCATCTGGTCGCTGGAGAGCCTGCCGGAACACCTGATCATTCTGGGCGCCGGCCCCATCGGAACCGAGCTGGGCCAGGCCTTCGCCCGGCTGGGCTCGACCGTGACGCTGATCGAGGCGGGCGCGCCGCTGGCCCGGTTCGAGCCCGAGCACGCCGCCCTGGCGCTGGAGGCGCTCAAAGAGGACGGCGTGACGCTGGTGACCGGGCAGGCGGCGATCAGCGCATCGGGCGGGCCGGGCGCGATCTCGCTGACGCTGGCGGACGGCCAGACCATCAACGCCAGCCATCTTCTGCTGGCCGCCGGGCGTGAACCGGTGCTGGATGATCTCAATCTGGAAGCGGCGGGCGTGGAGACCGATGCGCGTGGCCTCATCGTCGATGACCGTCTGCGCACGTCCAACAGGCGCGTGCTGGCGGCCGGTGATATCGCGGGCAAGGGCGGGCTGACCCATCTGGCCGGGTGGCACGGCTCGGTGATCGTGCGCAATCTCTATTTTGGCCTGCCCACGGCCCAGTCCTCCCAGCCCATCCCCCAGGCGGTCTATACCGATCCGCCGCTGGCCAGCGTCGGCCTGACCGAGGCTGAAGCGCGCGCGGCGCATGGTGACACGGTGAAAGTGTCGCGCTGGCCGTTCTCAGAAAATGACCGGGCGATTGCAGAAGGCGACACGCGCGGCGGGGTGAAGCTGATCATCGGCAAGGGGGCGAAGCTTCTGGGCGCCCATGGCGCCGGCGCGCGCGCTGACGACCTCATCCAGATCGCCGGGGCGGTGATGGCGCGCGGCGGCACGGTGCGCGACCTCACCAGCGCCGTGGCGCCGTACCCGACGCGCGGCGAGGTCTTCAAACGCGCCGCAGGCAAGTATTATGAACCCACGGTATTTGGTCCGTTCGCCAAACTGCTGGCGCGAACGCTGACCGCCCTTCACTGACGCGAGGTACAGGGGAACGAGATTGGGCAGCAAGGCCACACGCCGCGAGACCGGCCCGGCCGCCTGGCTTCAGGCGGGCGGATCGCGCGTGGTGCGCGCCGTGCGCTCCCTGCCGGGCAAGCTGCTGATCTTCTCGGTCCTGTTCGTGCTGGTGGCCGAGGCGATGATCTTTTTCCCCTCCGCGTCCAACTTCCGCACCGAATGGCTGACCGGGCGCGCGGAATCGGCCCATCTCGCCGCACTTGCCGCCGAAACCGCCGATACCGGCGGGCTTAATGAGGACCAGGTGCGCGAGCTGCTGGCCGGCGCCGACGCCGTGGCCGTGGCGCGCGTCTATGGGGGGTTCAACGAGCTGGTGCTGGGCGGCGATGTGGGCGGCAGCGAGATCATCGTCGCCGACCTGACGCGCGAAACCCTCATCCAGCGCCACATGGCGCTGTGGGGCACGGTGTTCGCGCCGGACGGGCGGTATCTGCGCATCGTCGCCGCGCCGCGCACCCGGCCGGACGAACAGATCAGCGTCATCGTGCCCGAGGCCGGGTTGCGCGAGGATCTGTTGGCGTTCTCCGCGCGCATCGCGGGTTTGTCGCTGTTTATCGCCGGGGTCACCGGGGCGCTGCTCTATCTGGTGCTGTTGTTCATGTTCGTGCGCCCCATGCGCCGCCTGGCCCTGGTGATCACCGCCTTCCAGCAGGATCCGGCCAATCCGGCGCTGGGCTTCACCCCGTCAGGGCGGCGCGACGAGATCGGCGAGGCGGAAACCGCCCTGGCGGCGATGCAGGAAGAGGTGCGCGCCGCCTTCCGCCAGAGGGACCGGCTGGCGGCGCTGGGCGGGGCGGTGGCGCGCATCAATCATGATCTGAGGAATGTGCTGGCCAGCGCCCAGCTGATCTCCGACCGGCTGGCCATGAGCGCGGACGAGCGCGTGGCCAATATGGGCAAGCGCCTGGTGCGCGCGGTGGACCGGGGCGTGCGCCTGTGTGAGGACACGCTGAAATTCGGCCGGTCGCAGGAGCCCGCCCCGGCGCTGGGCCAGGTCAATCTGAAACAGGCGCTGGACGAGGCCATGAGCGACGCCGTGGCGGTGTCGGGCGCGGTGTCCTGGGACAATCAGGTGAGCGAGGCGCTCGCCGTCACGGCCGATCCCGACCATGTGCACCGCATCTTCCTCAACCTGCTGCGCAACGCCATCCAGGCCATGGGCGAGGGCGGGGCGCTGAGCGCGTCGCTGGCCCGTGTAGGCGGCGGCCAGGTGGTGATCGCCGTGCGAGACACCGGTCCCGGCGTGCCGGCCCATGTGCGTGAAACATTGTTCGAGCCCTTCGGGCGCACCGGCGCCAAGGGCGGATCGGGGCTGGGCCTGTCCATCGCGCGCGAGCTGGCCCGCGCCATGGGCGGGGAGGTCGTGCTGGCCGAATCCGGCAGCGCCGGCGCGGTGTTCGAGGTCAGCCTGCGCGCCGCGCAAGAGGCTCCACAACGCCGCCCCGAAACGCTAAACCGCCCGGCATGAATTATCGCCACGCCTTCCACGCCGGCAATTTCGCGGACGTGCTCAAGCACGCCGTGCTGGCGCTGTGCCTGACGCACCTCATCCGCAAGGACAAGGCGCTGCGCTATATCGACACCCATGCCGGGATCGGGCGCTATGACCTGACCAGCGATGCGGCCCGGCGCAGTCCCGAATGGCAGGGCGGGGTGGCGCGCGTCATGGACGCGGCCCGCCCTGCGGCGGTGGACGCGGCGCTGGCGCCCTGGCTCAAAGCGGTGCGCGCCGCCAACCCGGACGGGGGCCTGAGCGCCTATCCCGGATCGCCGGACATCGCCGCCAGCGTGCTGCGCCCCCATGACCGCCTGCATCTGTGCGAGCTGCACGCCGCCGACTGCCAGACTCTGGACCAGCGCTATGCCCGCGACGGGCGGGTGAAGGCGGAATGCCGCGACGGCTACAAGGCGCTGTCCGCCCTCTTGCCGCCGCGCGAGCGCCGGGGGCTGGTGATGATCGATCCGCCGTTTGAACAGCGCGACGAGATGACGGCCATGGCGCGTGCAGCCCGCGCCGCGCTGGAGCGCTGGCCCACGGGGACGTATATTTTCTGGCGTCCGCTGAAGGATTTATGGGCCAGCGAGCGGTTTGATACAGGCCTCGCCCAATGGCTTTTGTTCGAACAGGCATTCGAGCCGGAGAAAGTCCTGCGCGCCGATCTGTGGGTGCGGGATCTGGAAAGCGAGGGCAAGCTGGCGGGCGCGGGCGTGGTGGTGGTCAATCCGCCCCATACGCTGGAAGCTGATCTGCTGGCGCTGCTGCCCTGGCTCAGCGAGACGCTGGCGCAGGGCGAGGGCGCGGGCTGGCGCCTGGACGGGGCGGTGACGGACGAGACGCTGGAGCTGGACGAAGACGCGCGGTGAGGGCGATGCCTCAGCCGTCGCCCAGCGCGTCGCCGGTGCCGAACAATCTGCCGCGCTCGGTCCACGCCACCAGCGCGAAAGCGCCTGCGCCCATCACCACAAATCCGAGTAGCAGCGGCACGACCGTGCCGTCATACATGCGCCCGATAATCGTCCCCAGCACCGCGCCGGAGATGGATGTGACGGCGCCATACAGGGCGGCGACGGTGCCGGCGCGTTCGCCCGCAGGCTCCATGACCAGGGCCGAGAAATTGGCGCCCATCATGGCGAACAGCATCAGCCCGGCGCCCAGCAGCACATAATAGAGCCAGAAGGGCGGCTGGCCGGCCAGGGCGATCAGGAGGTGGACCAGATTGATCGCGATGAACACCGCCAGCGCCACGTGTGAAATACGCCGCATGCCCAGCCGGCGCACGATGCGCGCATTGATGATATTGGCCCCCGCCAGCCCCAGCGCCACAGCGCCGAACGCCACCGGGAACCAGGCGCCCAGGCCATAGAGCTCGGCCATCACCTGTTCGGATGTGGCGATGAAGGCGAACAGCGCGCCGAAGATCAAAGCCGCCGCCAGCATGTATCCCAGTGTTATCCGGTGGCGTACGGCCAGCGCGTAATTGCGCGCCGCCGACGCCCAGCTCAGCGCGATGCGGTGCTCGGTCCGCAAGGTCTCGGGCAGGCGCAGCGACATCCAGATCATCAGCGCCGCGCCCAGGATGAACAGGGCGGCGAAGATCGCCTGCCAGGGCGCGACGAACAGGATGAGCTGTCCCAGGCCCGGCGCCAGGATCGGCGCGATCATGAACACGGTCATGGCGAATGACATGATCTCGGCCATGCGCCGGCCCGCCACCAGATCGCGCACGACGGCCACCGCGACCACGCGCGTCGCCGCCGCCGCCACGCCCTGCAGGAAGCGCGCAGCCACCATCAGCCCCATATCCGGCGCGCCGATGCACAGGGCGGTGGCGGCCAGATACGCGAT
>JBHYFR010000062.1:6972-12145 GCA_051859425.1 Oceanicaulis sp.
CAGCAGCACGCGCCGTCGGCCGAGCGAATCCGCCAGCGGGCCGAATGCGAGCTGCGCGGCGCCAAACCCCAGCATATAGGCGGTGATGATCAGCTGGCGGTCATTGCCCGGCGCGCCCAGGGCCGCGCCCACCTCGCCCATGGCGGGCAGGATGATGTCGATCGACAACGCGTTCAGCGCCATCAGCCCGCCGACCATGGCGATCAGCTCCACCGTCGTCAGGGACGGCCGCTTGGGATCAGGCGAGCTCAGGCGCAAGGGCGAACAGCCTCCGGTCAGGCGTTTCAATTGGCAGGCGAGGTTGTAGAGGAGGCGGGCCTTCGGGCAAGCGGTTTGACCGCAACCCGCTGCGCACCGTCAGTAATCGGGGTCCGCGTCCCAGGGCCAGCCGGGCGGATAGGCGCCGGGAACTTCGCCGGGAAACGCCGCGGGGCGCTTTTCCAGAAAGCTCATCACGCCTTCCATGGCGTCCGCGCTCATGCCCCGGTGCAGGATGGCCCGGCTTTCCAGCCGGTGCGCCTCCATGGGATGGGACGCGCCCAACATGCGCCACAACAGGCGCCGGTTCATCGCCACCGAGACTGGCGCAACGCCGGCGACAAAGCGCATGGCGCGCTCGCGCGCCAGTTCCATCACGCCGTCCGGCGTATCGGCCAGCGCGCTGACCAAGCCCGCTTCCAGCGCTTCCTCAGCCAGGAAGGTCCGCCCCGACAGCCCCCAGTCCAGCGCGGTCTCCACCCCCACGATGCGCGGCAGGAACCAGCTGGCGCAGCCGTCCCAGGCGATGCCGCGCTTAGTAAACGGGTAGGCGAATTTCGCGCCCTTCAGGCCGATGCGCGCATCCATGGGCAGGATCATGGTGGCGCCGATGCCCACCGACGCACCGTTGATGGCGGCCACCACCGGCTTCTGGCTGTCATAGATGCGCAAATTCAGCATGCCGCCGGAATCGCGCCATTGCGGATCGCGGTCGTCCAGCGTGCCTTTTGCGTTGGCCTGGGACACCGCGTTGAAGGTTTCCGCCCCCGTGGACAGATCGGCGCCGGCGCAAAACGCCTTGCCCGCGCCGGTGACGATGACGGCGCGCACGCTCGCGTCGGCGTCGGTTTCATCAAACGCGGCGCGCAGCTCCTCGCCCATCACAAGGGTGAAGGCGTTCATCGCGTCCGGCCGGTTCAGCGTGATGACGCCGAGCGGCCCGTCGCGCTCCAGCGTGATTGTGGTGTGGCCCAAGCCCGCCTCCCCGTCGGTCCAGTTGTGTGACGCCAGCCTAGAGCCCACGGCCGGTCACGCAAACCCGTCTGGCGCCTGTGGTCAGGCGCGCGCCTCGGCGCGCCTGCGTCATGAAGGGGGCGTTGCTTGCGCCCGGCTTTACCGAAGGGTCACGGGATTGCCTTGGACTGCCCGCCATCGACCACCAGCGAGGCGCCGGTGACCCAGCGGGCGCGGCGTGAGGCCAGCCAGACAGCGGCGTCGGCGACTTCTTCAGGCGTGCCCAGCCGGCCGAACGGAATGCCCGCCCTGACCATGCTGTAGAGCTCGGGCTGGTGCTGGCGGATCATATCCCATCCGCCGGGAAACTCGATTGAGCCGGGCAGGAGCGCATTGACCCGGATGCCATTGGGCCCCTCGATCCCCGCCAGTTTCTTGGCGTAGGCGTTGAGCGCCGCCTTGGCCGCAGTATAGGCGTAATCGTCCATCGGGGTGGCCTCGATGCCCGAAATGGACGAGGTGAAGATGATCACGCCTTCGCCCTGTTGGCGCATGCCGGGCAGGAAAGCGTCCACGAGGCGCACCGCCCCCATCAGGTCCACCGACACGCTGGCGTCCCAGCTGGAGCGCTCGGGCGTGACGGCGAGCGCGGAGGCATTGCTGATCACGATATCAACCCGGCCAAAACGCGCCAGCGCCGCCTCGGCGAGCGCCGCCACCGACGCATCGTCGGCCACATTACAGCTTTGAGCCAGCGTTTCAGCGCCGCTGTCTTCAATCTGGCGCGCCGCCGCGTTCAGGGCGTCAGCCCCGCGTGCGGCCAGAACGAGCTTCGCGCCTTCCCCGGCCAGGCCTTTGGCGATCGCAAGCCCGATGCCCCGGCTGGCCCCGGTGACCAGCGCCACCTTGCCTGTCAAACCCAGATCCATAATGTCCCCCTTGCCAAAACAATGCGTGATGCTCGCGCACGCACGCCAGGGAGTCCAGCGGGTGCGGGGCGCCCGGCGCGCAAACTCTGGCCCGCCGCCCCGCCGCCCGTTCACCTTGCGCCGCAACACGGTGATTGCTACTCGACGCGCAAGCCTGTTCACTGATGTCTCACTTCGCTTTTTTCGGAGACCGCCCATGCCGGTGACCCCTGACGACGTGCGCCGTATCGCCAAGCTGGCGCGCATCGCCGAGCCTGCCGACCGTATCGACGCCCTGACCGGCGAGCTCAACGGCATTCTCAAATGGGTGGAGCTGCTGGACGAGGTGGATGTGGCCGGCGCCGAGCCCATGACCACGCCGGTGCTCAGCGCCCTGCCGCTGCGCGAGGACGCGGTCAGTGATGGCGGCGTGCGCGATGCGATCGTGAAAAACGCGCCCAAAGCCGAAGAAGGCTTTTTCGTTGTGCCCAAGAGCGTGGAGTAAGCGCGCATGACCGAGTTTTCCGCGCTCACCCTGCACGAGGCCGCTGAGGGCCTGCGCGCCAAATCGTTTTCCGCTGTGGAGCTGGCGCAGGCGACTGTGGCGGCGGCTGAGGCTGCGCAGGGGCCGCTCAATTGCTTCACCTCCATCGACGGCGAGCGCGCGATTGAGATGGCGCGCGCCAGCGATGCGCGCCTGGCCAGAGGCGAGGGCGGGGCGCTGGAAGGCGTGCCGGTGGCCATCAAGGACCTGTTCGCGGTGAGGGGCGTGGAGACCACGGCCTCGTCCAACATCCTCAAGGGCTTCAAACCCGAATACGAATCCACCGTCACGCAGAATCTGTGGGACGCGGGCGCGGTGTTCTTCGCCAAGACCGCCATGGACGAGTTCGCCATGGGCTCGTCCAACGAGACCGCCGCCACCGGGCCGGTGGTTAATCCGTGGCGGGCGAAAGGCTCTGAGGCGAAGCTGACGCCGGGCGGGTCGTCGGGCGGCTCGGCTGCGGCGCTGGCGGCGGGCATCAGCTATGGCGCCACGGGCACCGATACCGGCGGCTCCATCCGCCAGCCGGCGGCGTTTACCGGGCTCGTCGGGGTGAAGCCCACCTACGGGCGCTGCTCGCGCTGGGGCGTGGTGGCGTTTGCGAGCTCGCTGGACCACCCCGGCCCCTTCGCCAAGACGGTGAAGGATGCCGCCCTGCTGACACGGGTGATGTCGGGCCACGACCCGAAGGATTCCACCTCCTATCAGGGCGAGGTTCCGGACTTCGCTGCGGCGGCGGACCGGCCCATCAAGGGCCTGCGCATTGGCATCCCCAAGGAATACCGCGTCGACGGCATGCCCGGCGAGATCGAGACGCTGTGGCGCCAGGGCGCCAAATGGCTGGAAGAGCAGGGCGCCGAGATCGTCGACATCTCCCTGCCCATGACCAAATACGCCCTGCCGGCCTATTACATCATCGCCCCGGCGGAAGCCTCGTCCAACCTGGCGCGCTATGACGGCATGCGCTTTGGCGCGCGGGTGGAGGGCGCCGACCTCACCGAGACATACGAAAAGACGCGCGCGGCCGGGTTCGGGCTGGAGGTGCAGCGCCGCATCCTGATTGGCACCTATGTGCTGTCGGCAGGGTATTACGACGCGTATTATCTCAAGGCCCTGAAAGTGCGCCGGCGCATCTATGAGGACTTCACGCAGGCGTTCGGCCAGGTGGACGCCATCCTCACCCCCGCCACGCCCAGCGCCGCGTTCGAGATCTGCTCCAAGGCCAAGGCCGACCCCATCGAGATGTATCTCAACGACATCTTCACGGTGACCGCCAATATCGCCGGCATCCCGGCCATGAGCGTGCCTGCGGGGCTGGACGCATCCGGCCTGCCGCTGGGCCTTCAGGTGATCGCCCCGGCGCTGGACGAGGACACCATGTTCGCCGTGGCCGGCGCGATTGAACGCGCGGCGGGCTTCACGGCGAAACCGGACAAGTGGTGGTGATGGGGCGGGCTGGCATGACCCTCGTGCGCCTCCTCATCCCCGCCTTCGGCCTCATCGCCATCCTGGGCGCGCTCATGGCGTCGGGGCGGTTTGGCGATGCGGGCTGGCTGACCGCGGTGGGCATCACGCTGATCGTGACCGGGGCTGTGGGCGTCCTCAACGTCATCTTCTTCCGGCGGCTCAAGGCGGCGGTGGACCGCATGGCGCAAGAGGCGCGCGACGAGCGCTGACACGCGCTGCGCATGCCTTGTTCTCGCGTGCGCGCCGGTCTAATGCTCGGGGCTGATCAAGACCTTCACACGGACACCCCTGCGCCATGCGTCTCAGCCGATTTCTGCTTCCCGTCCTGAAAGAAACCCCTGCCGACGCGCAAATCGTCTCGCACCGGCTGATGCTGCGTTCGGGGATGATCCGGCAGGAAGCGGCGGGGATTTATTCCTGGCTGCCGCTGGGCCTCAAAGTGCTCAGGAAAATCGAGCAGATCGTGCGCGAGGAGCAGAACCGCGCCGGCGCCATTGAAATCCTGATGCCCACGCTCCAGCCCGCCGATCTGTGGCGCGAAAGCGGGCGCTATGACGCCTATGGCAAGGAGATGCTGCGCATCACCGACCGCCACAAGCGCGACCTGCTCTATGGACCCACCAACGAGGAGATGGTGACCGCCATCTTCCGCAATTACTGCAAGTCCTACAAGGATTTGCCCAAGAACCTGTACCACATCCAGTGGAAGTTCCGCGACGAGATCCGGCCCCGCTTCGGGGTCATGCGCGGGCGCGAATTCCTGATGAAGGACGCCTATTCCTTCGATCTGGACGAGACCTCGGCGCGCGCGGCCTATAACCGCATGTTCATCGCCTATCTCAACACGTTCGCCCGCATGGGGCTGAAAGCCGTGCCCATGCGCGCCGACACCGGCCCCATCGGCGGCGATCTCAGCCATGAATTCATCATCCTGGCCGAGACCGGCGAGAGCGCCGTGTTCTGCGACAGCCAGCTCATCGATATGGGCGAGACGGGTCCGGAAGTGGACTTTTAAGGTGATCTGCAGGGTCTGGTGGACCAG
>JBHYFR010000063.1:0-12100 GCA_051859425.1 Oceanicaulis sp.
GGTGGACGCGGATCTTGCCGTCGTACCCCGAGCCATGGCCGTCGCCGTCGAGATCTGCGAGCCGGCGGCGCAATTCCTGGTTCGGCTTGCGCGGCACGATGACGGCGGGCATGCCCGCCGCGCCGTCGGGCAGATCGGTTTCGGCCAGCGCCAGGCGGTGACCGTCCGTGGCCACGGCGCGCAGGGTCTTGCGGCCGTCGCGCTCGGCGGCGTGCATGTGGATGCCGTTGAGATAATAACGCGTCTCTTCGGTGGAGATGGCAAAGCGGGTCTTGTCGATCAGCCGGGCCAGCTGGTGCGCCGGGCAGGCGAAACTGACCGCCAGATCCTCGCTGGGCATGACCGGGAAGTCGCCCGGCGGCAGCACCGGCAGGTTAAAGCGCGAGCGCCCGGCCGACAGGGTCATGCGCGGGTCTTCCCCGCCGAGCTCCAGCGTCACCTGCGAGCCTTCGGGCAGTTTGCGCGCGATCTCGTACAGCGTATGGGCCGGCGCGGTGACCGTGCCGGGGCGTTCGGTGCGCGCCTCGGCCTCTTCCACGATCTCCATGTCGAGATCGGTGGCGGTAAAGCGCACGAAGCCGTCCTCGGCCTTGACCAGCACATTGGACAGGATCGGAATGGTGTTGCGCCGCTCCACCACCGCCTGGACGTGTCCGAGGGCTTTGAGCAGGGCCGCACGTTCAATGATCAGCTTCATGTCTCGCCTCAATTGCGCAGGCCGAATCGACCGGATCAGAATCGCCTGAATATCAAAAGGCACCATAAACCAAAAAAATCCACAGCAAGAAGGGGCCTCTTGCGTATGGGCGGATGGAAAAAGCCCCGGCTGCGGTGCAGCCGGGGCTTTCCAGTCAGCAGATGCGTGACTGCGCGTTCTAGTCGGCGTCGGCGGTCAGTTCGGCGCCGGTCTCCTGATCGAGCACTTTCATCGCCAGCTTGAACTTGCCGCGATCATCCATGCCCATCAGCTTGACCCAGACCTGCTGGCCTTCGGACACCACGTCGGAGGGGTGGTTCACGCGCTCGGACTTCATCTGGGAGACGTGCACCAGCCCGTCCTTGGGCCCGAAGAAGTTCACGAAGGCGCCGAAGTCGACCACTTTGACGACCTTGCCCTTGTACACCTTGCCCACTTCCGGCTCGGCGGTCAGGGAGATGACCCAGTCGCGGGCCGCGTCGATGGCGGCCTGGTCGACGGCGGCGATCTTGATCAGACCGTCATCGTTGACGTCCAGCTTGGCTCCGGTTTCCTCGACGATCTGACGGATGACCTTGCCGCCCGTACCGATCACGTCACGGATCTTGTCGGTGGGGATCTGGATGGTCTCGATCTTGGGCGCGTGGGCGGCGAGGCCCGCGCGGCTGGAGCCCAGCGCCTTGGTCATCTCGTCCAGGATATGCGAGCGCCCGGCTTTGGCCTGTTCCAGCGCCGTGTGCATGATGTCCTGGGTGATGCCCGCGATCTTGATGTCCATCTGCAGCGAGGTGATGCCCATCTCGGTGCCGGCCACCTTGAAGTCCATATCGCCTAGGTGATCTTCGTCACCCAGGATGTCGGACAATACGGCAATGCCTTCAGGATCCTTGATCAGGCCCATGGCGATGCCGGACACCGGACGGCTGATCGGCACGCCGGCATCCATCAGCGCCAGCGATCCGCCGCACACCGTCGCCATGGATGACGAGCCGTTGGACTCGGTGATCTCCGAAACCAGGCGGATGGTGTAGGGGAATTGCTCGGCGGTCGGCATGACGGCGTGGAGCGCGCGCCAGGCCAGCTTACCGTGACCGATCTCGCGCCGGCCCGGGGCCAGGCGGAAGCTGGTCTCGCCCACCGAATAGGGCGGGAAGTTATAGTGCAGCATGAAGCGTTCCTTGTACGTGCCCGTAAGCGCGTCAATGAACTGCTCGTCTTCACCGGTGCCCAGCGTGGTCACGCACAGCGCCTGGGTTTCGCCGCGGGTAAACAGGGCCGAGCCGTGGGTGCGCGGCAGGATGCCCGCTTCCGACACGATGGCGCGGACCTGGTCCAGCTTGCGGCCGTCAATACGCTTGCCGGTCTTGATGATCGACCCGCGCACGACCGAGGCTTCCACCGTCTTGATGGCGTCCTTGAGCACATTGCCAGGCACGCCGTCGGGGCGGTCCTCGGAGGCGGCCAAGGCCTCGACCGCCTTGGTCTTGGCTTCGCCCAGCGCCGCCACGCGCTCGGTCTTGTTGGTGATCTTGTAGGCTTTCTCGATGTCCTTGCCGATCAGCTTGCGGACACTGGCCTCGACGTCGGAATGATCTTCCGGGACGAAGTCCCACGGGTCCTTGGCGGCGCGCTCGGCCAGGCGGATGATCGCGTCGATCACCGGCTGGAAGCTCTCATGGCCGGCCATCACGGCGCCGAGCATGATCTCTTCGGACAGTTCCTTGGCTTCGGATTCCACCATCATCACGGCGTCGGCGGTGCCGGCGACCACCAGATCGAGGGCGCTGTCTTCCAGCTCCACAACGCTGGGGTTGATGACGTATTCGCCGTCAATATAGCCCACGCGCGCCGCGCCGATGGGGCCCAGGAAGGGCAGGCCGGACAGGCACAGGGCGGCGGAGGCGGCGACCATGCCCACCACGTCGGGATCGTTCTCCAGATCGTGGGACAGCACGGTGATCATCACCTGGGTGTCGTTCTTGAACCCCTTGGGGAAGAGCGGGCGGATCGGCCGGTCGATGAGGCGCGAGGTCAGCGTCTCTTTATCGGTGGGGCGGCCTTCGCGCTTGAAGAAGCCGCCGGGAATCTTGCCGGCGGCGAAGTATTTTTCCTGGTAGTTCACAGTGAGCGGGAAGAAATCCATCCCCGGCTTCACGTCTTTCATCGCCACGGCTGTGGCCAGCACGGTGGTCTCGCCATAGGTGGCGAGCACGGCGCCATTGGCCTGGCGCGCCATACGGCCTGTTTCAAGGGTGAGCGTGCGGCCCGCCCATTCGATGGTTTCGGTCTGTATATCGAACATGATTTTCCATTCGTACGAACGTGAGACCTGCACCGGATTGCACAGGCCTTTATATGGAAACGCCGGCTCGCCTCGTGGCGGCCGGCGTTTCGTCAGGCCTGCCTAGCGGCGGAGGCCCAGCTTCTGGACGATCGCCGTGTAGCGATCGCGTTCCGTGTTCGCGAGATAATCGAGAAGACGGCGGCGCTGCGACACCATTTTCAGGAGGCCGCGGCGCGAGTGGTTGTCTTTCTTGTGGGTCTTGAAGTGCTCGGTCAGGTTCGCGATCCGCTCGGTGAGCACGGCGATCTGGACTTCGGCAGACCCGGTGTCGTTTTCAGTGCGGCCATGCTCCTTGATGAGCTCGGCCTTGCGTTCAATCGTCATCGACATCGTCTATCTGGGCTCCTGTTCCCATTGAAACACGCGTACCGGAGAGAGTTTCCCCGCACGCGCCTCGCCGATCGCAACCGCCCGGTCGCGCCCCATCGCCAGAACGGCCTTCGAATAGTCCTTGCCCCCGATATCGCGGGGGCGTCGAAGGTCGCGCAGCTCTGAAGCTCGCCGGGGAGGCAGCACGATCGGCCGTCCTTGCCTCAACTGAAACGCCTCGTCCTCGGTCACGGCCAGGGCCGGGATGTCGTCCAGCGCGGTCTCGACCGGTTTGAGGGCTTACAGCGCGGCGCTTCTATGCACCAAATCCTTCAGCGCGTCCAGTGTGACAGCCTCGCCCGCGATGAACGGTCCCACCTGCATGCGCCGCAGCGCCGCCACATGGCCTTCCGCCCCAAGAGCAGACGCCAGATCGCGGGCCAGCGCACGCACATAGGCGCCCTTGCCGCAGCGCATCTCGATGACGCACAGATCGCTGGACGGCGCATCCAGAAGCGCCAGGCCGTCAATGCGGACGGGGCGGGCTTTCAGCTCCACCGTCTCCCCGGCGCGGGCCAGATCATAGGCGCGCTCGCCGTCCACCTTGATGGCGGAAAATTGCGGCGGGATCTGCTCGATATCGCCGACGAAGGCGTCCAGCGCGGCGCGCACCGCCTCGGGCGAGGGGCGCACATCGCTCTGGGCGATCACCTCGCCCTCGGCATCCTGCGTGGTGGTCGACTGACCCCAGCGCAGGGTGAAGCGGTAGGTCTTGCCCGCCTCCTGCGCGAACGGCACGGTCTTGGTCGCCTCGCCCAGCGCAATCGGCAACACGCCCGACGCCAGCGGGTCCAGCGTGCCGGCATGGCCGGCCTTGCGGGCGTTGAACAGGCGGCGCACAACCGACACTGCCTGGGTGGATGTCATGTCCAGCGGCTTGTCCAGCACCACCCAGCCATGAACATCATCCCCCTTCTTGCGCCGCCCCATCAGTCCGGCTCCGGACCGGACAGGTCGCGCTTGACGCCGGGCCGGGACAGCATCTCGTCCACCTCCACGGCGTCATCAAACCGGCTGTCCGCCTCGAAGCGGAGTTTGGGGGTGAAGCGCATCTCCACGCGCCTGCCCAGCTCCTTCTGAAGGAAGCCGGCCGCCCGGTTCAGGGCTGCTGCTACAGCTTCGGGATCGGCCACGGTCAGGCCCGAGACATACACTGTCGCATGGCGCAGATCGGGGCTGACGCGCGCCTCGCTGATGGTCACCGGCACGCCCGCCACCGCAGGCTCGCGCACATGACCTTCCAGAAGAATGTCGGCGACGGCGCGGCGCACAAGCTCGCCCGCCCGCAGCTGGCGTTGGGATTGCGCTTTCATCGAAAAAACCTCTCTGCGCCCGGGCCCGCCGGACTTGAACCGGTCGGACCCCTTTCGCGTAAGGGGGCGGGGTGTACAGGCGCAGGCGCACGAAAGCAAGGCGCCCGCCTGACGGCGTCCGGCCTGCCTTGCGAAAAGCCGTAGTTCAGTCTTCCGGCGTGATGTTTCCAGGCGCCTGGAAATGCGTGATCAGCGCGTCGATGGCTGCGCGCACATCCTCAACGACTTCCGGAGCGGGGGTCAGGGATTCCAGCGCCAGGCTCGCGGCCTGTTCCGGCCCGACCTGCCAGGCGCCTGCGGCGAGCAGGCCCGCCACGCCGATACCCAATGCCAGCTTCATGTTCGCCTCCCCAGGCCAGTGCCGGAGAGCTTAACATTAACGCGGTGTAATGAACAAGGCGAAATCAGGGCAGGTCAGCCCGCCCGGCTGGCGCCATCCCGGCTGGCGCCCATGGCCGCACAGGCGCGTGTCAGGGCCTCCAGCGCCTCGCGCACGCTGGTCTCCATGAGGGCGGCGCTGGCCTCCACCCGTGCGGCGGCGTCCGGCAGGGCGGCGGTGGCGGTCTCTATGCGCCCGGCAGCCGCGTCGAAGCGGTCGCTGGCGGCGGCGGTGAGCTGCTCCAGCTCCTCGCGGAAGGCGCCCAGCGCCTCACGCTCGCGGTCGGCGGCGTCGGGGATCGCCCGGGCAATGGCGCGCATCTCGATGCGGAAGGCGGCCAGCTCGCTGGCGATGTCCGGCGCGGCTGCGCGTACGGGCGCCTCTGTCAGGCTGTCCAGATCAAAGGCCGGCGCGTCCAGGTCGAAATCGGGGCCGCAGACCGGGTCAGACCCCAGTTCGGACGCCGGGCCGAGTTGCGGATCAGAGTACAGGTCAGATTCGGGGTCAGATTTGCGGCCAGATTCCGGGCCGGACACCTCGCCGGGGCCGGCATCGATATCCCAGACATCGTCAAGGGTTTCGTCTGGCGCCGGGTCCGACCCGCGCTCGATCAGCCATACCGTGTCTTCATCCGACCCGAACAACAGGACGCCCAGCGCCTTTGCGGTTTCGTGCATGGTGGCGCACGCCGCCTCGGGCGCGGCCAGCGCCCAGGTCAGCGGGCCCAGCCGGGCATAGCGCCCGGCATCCGGCTCGCGCCGGGCCAGAAAGCGCACGGTGAAGCGGTCAATCTGATCGGCCAGGGCTGCGGGATCGGCAGCCGGCGGCGGGCGCAGCTGCATCAGGAAGCCTGCCTCGCCGGGTCCGGCCTCCATGTCGTCGATCCCGGCCTCAATCATCAGACGGCTCCTGCAATACGAATCGCGCGGGCTTGACCGCGCGGCGTGCGCGCCACCTGAAACCGGGCCGGCTTAGGGAAGCGTTAAGACGCGCGCCTACACGCCGGTGGAGCCGAAACCGCCCGCCCCGCGCGCGGTCTCGTCCAGCTCGCTCACCGGCGCCCAGACGATCTGGGTGACCGGCGCGATGATCATCTGGGCGATGCGCTCGCCGCGCCGCACGATGAAGGGCTCAGGCCCGTGATTGATCAGATTGACCCGGATCTCGCCGCGATAATCGGCGTCCACCGTGCCGGGCGTGTTCAGGCAGGTCACGGCGAATTTCGCCGCCAGGCCCGAACGCGGGCGCACCTGCGCCTCATAACCCTCGGGCAGGGCGATGCAGATACCCGTGGGGATCAGGCGCCATTCGCCCGGCGGTATGGTCACCGGCGCGTCTTCAGCCACCGCCGCAGGCAGGTCCAGCCCCGCCGAACCGGGGGTCTGATAGGCGGGCAGGTCCAGCCCGTTAAAATGATCCAGCGTCCGCACGCGCAGCTGCATGGGGGCAAATCCTTGCTGAAGGCGCGACTCACGCCGGTTGAAGATGTCCGACCCATACCGCGCGCGCGGCGCCCCGTCAGCCTTCGATCTGATCGCGGTAATAGCGCAGCATGGCCGCTTCGCCCGCGTCGAAGCCTTCCAGAATGGCGGTGATGGCGGCCACATCGGCCTCGCTGATATCGCCTTCATGGAGCTGAACGGCGTACTGGTCGCCATCGCGCAGGCTGAGCGAGATGACGGTGGGCGCGTCGTCGGGGCCCGAGCGCACATAGAGCGACAGGCCATGATGCAGGAGCTCAAAATCCTTTTCGCGGAACTGCGGCGCAGGGCGCTGGCACAGGACGGCGATGGCGTCATCGGCCACGGGCGGGGGGTCCATCAGGCCGGGCCCGCTGGCGGCCTCGGTCACCGAATAGCCCGCCATCAGGGCGGCGTCGCCCTCGGCGTTGAGGCTGTAGCACGAGGCGGAGGCGGCGCCGGTGGCGAGGGCCAGGACGGCGCAGGACACAATTGTTTTCACGGCTTGCAAGGCTCCGGTGGCTGGGGTGATGGCCCTCAGCCTAACAAGCCCGGCGCGCGCGGTGCAAATCAGGCCTTGAGCGCAGCTTCGACGCGTCGGGCGATCTGGCGCGCGATCTCGGCCTTGGGCGACTGGGCCAGACTTTCCTCGCCATCGGGCGTGATCAGCGTCACGGCGTTGTCGGCGCCGCCCATGGCCGCGCCCGAAACATCATTGGCGATGATCCAGTCACAGCCCTTGCGCGCCCGCTTGGCCCGGGCATGGGCGAGCACATCATGGGTCTCGGCGGCGAACCCGATCACCAGGCGCGGCCTGGCCTGCGGGTCCAGCGCCGCAATGGTGCGCAGGATGTCCGGGTTCTCGGCCAGCTTGAGGGCGCCATGGCCGGACTTGTCGAGTTTGAGCTTGATGGCGGACGGTTCCGCCGGGCGCCAGTCGGCGACGGCGGCCACGGCGATGAACACGTCGGCGGGCAGGGCCGTCTGAACCGCCGCCAGCATGTCGCGCGCGGTCTCCACGCGCACGGTCGTCACGCCCGGCGGGTCATTGAGCGCTGTGGGTCCCGACACCAGCGTGACGTCAAACCCCAGTGACGCCAGCGCCTCAGCCAACGCATAGCCTTGCTTGCCGGATGAGCGGTTGGACAAAAAGCGCACCGGATCGATGGGCTCCAGCGTCGGCCCGGCGGTGAGGACGGCGCGCATCAGCCCTTCAGCGCCTCAAGCACGGCCTGCGCGATGCGGTCCGGTTCGGGCAGGCGGCCCGGGCCGAACTCGCCGCAGGCCATTTCGCCCTCGTCCGGGTCCAGCACCGTCACCCCGCGCGACCGCAGTGTGGCCAGATTGGCCTGTGTCGCCGGGTGCTCCCACATGCGCACATTCATGGCCGGCGCCATGAGCACCGGCTTGTCAGTGGCCAGCAGCGCGGTCGCAGCCAGATCATCGGCCAGCCCATGGGCGGCCTTGGCCATCAGGTCCGCCGTGGCCGGACAGACCACCACCAGATCGGCCGAGCGCGACAGCTCGATATGACCCATCTCCGCCTCGTCGGTCAGGGAGAACAGATCGTCATAGACCTTCTCGCCCGACAGGGCCGCCACGCTCATCGGCGTCACGAAATGCTTGCCCGCGCGCGTCAGGATGCATCGCGAGGCCACGCCCGCGCGGCCCAGCATCCGGATCAGCTCCAGCGATTTATAGGCCGCGATGCCGCCGCCAATGATCAGAAGAATGCGTTGTTGCGCCATGCCGGCCTCCTGCCCCCTGTCCATAATACGCACAGCGTCCGCGGTCACGTCCCGGGCGTCTGCCTTATGCTTACGATGCAAGGCTCGCCCAGGCCCAGGCGCCGATCACGCCGCCCAGCAGCGTCGTCGATGCGATCGCCAGCACCAGCACCCAGTCGCGCCGCGCTATCGTTTCGGGCGCCTCGGATTTGAGCCGCTCGGCCGCTTCGGTCAGGCGCTCCAGCGTGGAGGGCAGGGCCATCACCGATGTGCGTAGGGCTTCCAGATCGCGGATCAGATCGCGCGCCTTGCCCTCGGGCCCCAGCTCGCGGCGCATGAAGCGCGTCACGGCGGGGGCCGACGCCTCCCACATATTGTGCTGCGGGCTGAGCATGCGGCACACGCCTTCGGCCTGCACCATGGTCTTTTGCAACAGCACCAGCTGAGGCTGGAGATGCATGTCGAACAGATCGGTGATCTCGAACAGCTGCAGCAAGACCCGGCTCATGGCCACTTCATTGGCGCTCTTGCCGAAGATCGGCTCGGCCACGGCGCGCAGGGCGCTGGCGAAATCGGCGCGCGAATGGCGCCCGGGCACATAGCCGGCCTGGAAATGGGCTTCCGCCGCGCCGTCATAATCGCGGGTGAGGAAGCCGTTCAGGATGAGGGCGAGATAGCGCCGCTCCTCGCGGCCCAGCCGGCCCATAATCCCGAAATCCACCGCCCACAGCCGGCCATCGCGCCCCACGAACAGATTGCCCGCATGCATGTCGGCATGGAACACGCCGCGCTCCAGCGCGGTGGACAGGAAGGCGTCGGTCAGATCGCGCGCCAGCTTGTCGCGGTCGATCCCGGCGGCCTCGATGGCGGCGAAATCGGTGAGGGGTATGGCGTCGACCCATTGCAGGGTCAAAACCCGCTTGGCGGTGCGCGCCCAGTCCACCTCGGGGGCCGAGAAATTCTCCGCCGCCAGCGCGGCTTCCGCCAGTTCGCTGGCCGAAGCGGCTTCCAGACGCAGATCCAGCTCCAGCACAAGCGAGCGCGCCACCGTCTCTACAAACGCGCGCGGCTCCATGCGGCGCGATTGCGGGAACAGGCCCTCGGCCAGGCGCGCGCCCAGGTGCAGGGCGGCGATGTCGCGGGCGATGCGCTGGTCGATGCCGGGACGCAGGATTTTCACCGCGACAGCCCGGCCGTCCGGCGTTGTGGCCTTGTGCACCTGGGCGATGGAGGCGGCGGCCACTGACGGGCCCAGCTCGGCGAACAGGGTCTCTACCGGCGCGCCCAGCTCGGCTTCGATGATCGCGCGCGCCTCGGCGTCGGAGAAGGGCGCCATGCGGTCCTGCAGCCGCGCCAGGCCGCGCGCGAACTCCGCCCCGATCACGTCGGCCCGGGTGGCCAGCACCTGACCGAATTTCACATAGGCCGGCCCCAGCGCCTCCAGCGCATTGGCCAGGCGCACGCCGGGATTGGCGGCGCGGTCGCGGATGGCGATCAGGCGCGCAAACCGGCCGATCCAGCGCGCGGGCGCGGGAAACACAGCCTGATACTCCGCCGGAAAGATCGCGTCATGACGCGCCAGCGTCCAGGCGGCCCGGGCCAGCCGGGCAAGATGGGACAGGGTTGCAAACACAGGGATGGTGTTTAGGGCGCGCCAGCGCGTTTGGCGAGAGCGAGGGGCTGCGGCAATGGGGCGCTCCAGGCGCCGCTCAGCGCACGGCCCGCACCTGGCCACCTGTCACCTCCACCACACGGTCGGCTCGGTCGACCAGGGCCGGGCGATGGGCGACGACAATGCGCGTGATGGTCATGGCGGCGATGGTGTCGGCGATCAGCGCCTCGTTGGCCGGGTCAAGATTGGCGGTGCCTTCATCCAGAATCAGTACGGCTGGCTGGCGGTACAAGGCGCGCGCCAGCAACAGGCGCTGGCGTTGTCCGCCCGACAGCGCCGAGCCCATATCCCCGATCAGGGAGAGATACTGCATGGGCATGGCCATGATTTCTTCGTGGATGCGGGCCGCCGCCGCGGCCTCATGGACGCGCATCATGTCCATGTCGGGATCGAAAAAGGCGATATTGTCCGCCAGCGTGCCGGACAGGAGCTGGTCGTCCTGAGATACGACGCCGACATGGCGCCGCCAGCCGCGCCAGCCCAACTCGCCCGCCGGTCGGTCATCAAGCCGGATTTCTCCGCTGGCGGGCGGATACAGACCCAGCAAAAGCTTCAACAGAGTGGATTTGCCGCCACCTGACGCGCCCGTAATGGCGAGGAACTCACCGGGCGCCACACACAGGCTGGCGCCGTCCAGCACCCACCGATCCCCCTCGCCATAGCGGAAACGCACATCGCTCAGCTCAAGCCCGCCGCGCGGCGCCGGCCCGCCTTCGGGCGCCGCCCCGGCCGGGACCGGCTCGCGCTCGGCATGAACGATATCCCCGATACGGTCGAGATGCAGGGTGAGCAGACGGAAACTGAACGCCTCATTGATCAGCGCCAGCACGCGGTCGGTGAAGGTCTGGCGGAAGCTCAGATAGGCGAACAGCATGCCCACCGAAAATCCGGCTCCCTCCAGGATCATCCGCGCGGCCAAAAAGATCACCAGGATGGTCTGCACCGTCATGATGATGTCCTGGAGGGCCGTGCGGATGATCTCGTAGCGCGCGACCGAGAAATTGGCGTTGACCGCGTGGGCGAAAAGATTGCGCCAGGCCGCCTCGCGTTCCGGTTCCCGGCCCATCAGGCGCAGGGTGCGTGACGCGCGCACGCTTTCGATCATGTGGGTGTTCTCGCGGGCCTGGGCGACAATCGCCTCTTCCGACCGGCGGCGCATGACAGGATAGAAGGCGAAGGTGACGATCAGGCTGACCGCCAGCGAAGCCAGCACCACCAGGGTGAGCAAGCTGGAATAGAAAAACAGGATTACCAGCGCGATGACCGCCATCAGCCCGTCAATGACGACCGTCGCCGCGCCCCTTGTCAGCGCGTCCTGGATCGGCCGCGTCGACTGGATGCGCGACAGAATGTCACCCACATGGCGCTTTTCGAAATACCCCACCGTCAGCCGTAGCAGGTGGCGCACCAGATTGCCGATCATCTGGAAGCTCATGAGCTGGCCCAGCACCTGCAACGCATAGGCACGAAGCGCGGTGATCCCCACCTGGATGAGCCCCAGCGCGCCAAACCCGATGGCCAGCACGAACAGCAGGTCGAGATCGCCGCGCCCGATGGCTTCGTCAATCACCAGCTGGTTGAAGAAGGGCGCAGCGAACACCGCCACCTGCAGCGCCAGCGACAGGGCGATGATCTGGCCGAACGAGGTCCAGAACCCCTCCATGCGCGACCACAGGCTGGTCAGGCGCACGCGCTGGCGCGCCTGCATCGGTTCAAATTCGTCTGCCGGGCTCAGCTCCAGCACCACGCCGGTGAAATGGCGAGAGGCCTCATCGAGGCTCAGCGTGCGCTTGCCGGCGGCGGGATCATGAATGGTGATCGATTTCGCGCCCGCCCGGGCCAGCACCACAAAGTGGTTGAGGTCCCAGTGAATGATGGCCGGCGTGCGCACCTTGGAGAGCGCCTCCAGCTCCACTTTCAGCGCCCGGCTCGCCAGGCCCAGCCGGTCGGCCATCTGCATCAGCGTGCGCAAGCTTGCCCCCGACAGGGACAGGCTGGTGCGCTGGCGCAGCCCGTTCAGGTCCACATCATGGCCGTGCCAGCGCGCGATCATGGTCATGCACGCCAGCCCGCACTCGGCGGCCTCCGCCCCGATCACCACTGGCAGACGGCGGCCGCGGAACAGCTCCAGCGCGTCCT
>JBHYFR010000064.1:0-12069 GCA_051859425.1 Oceanicaulis sp.
GGTGCACGCTCTCGGTCCAGCTGGCCGAGCCCCGGCCCGGCGAGCGCGGCGGCCCTGACGGCACGCTGGTCCTGCTGGCCCAGAGCGAAGAGGGTTACGCCAACCTGATGGCGCTGTCCTCGTCCGCGTTTCTCGACATTCAGCCGGCCGACCCGCCCCATGTGCGCCTTGACGCCGTGCTGGCGCGCTCAGAGGGGCTGATCTGCCTGACCGGTGGCCATGACGGGGTGATCAACCGGCTGGTCTGCGCCGGGCGCACCGGACCTGCGGATGCGCTCCTGGACCAGCTGGCGGCGGCGTTCGGCGACCGGCTTTATCTCGAACTGCAACGCCATGGCCGGCCCGATGATCTGACGGCGGAGGATTATCTCATCGATCGCGCCTATGCGCGCGATCTGCCGCTTGTGGCCACCAACGAACCGTTTTTCGCCCGGCCCGAGCAGCATGGCGCCCATGACGCCCTGTTGTGCATCGCTGATGGCGCCTATGTCAGCCAGAGCGACCGGCGCACGGTGACCCCCGAGCATTATTTCAAGTCTGGCGCCGAGATGGCCGCGCGCTTCGCCGATCTGCCCGAAGCGCTGGATGCGACGCTGGAGATCGCCCGGCGCTGTGCGGTGCGCGTGCGCACGGCGGCGCCCATCCTGCCGCGCTTTCCCACCGAAGGCGGCCGCGACGAGGCTGAAGAGCTGGGCGCGCGCGCCCGCGCCGGGCTGGAGGCGCGGTTCACGCGCGTGGAGCCCGCGGCGGCGCGCGAGGTCTATGACCAGCGCCTGGCGTTCGAGCTCGATGTGATCGCCAAGATGGGCTTTCCCGGCTATTTCCTGATCGTGTCGGACTTCATCCAGTGGGCCAAGGCCGAGCACATTCCCGTCGGGCCGGGCCGGGGCTCGGGCGCGGGCTCGCTGGTGGCCTGGGCGCTGACCATCACCGATCTCGATCCCTTGCGGTTCGGCCTGCTGTTCGAGCGCTTCCTGAACCCCGAACGCGTGTCCATGCCCGACTTCGATATCGATTTCTGCCAGGACCGGCGCGGCGAGGTGATCCGCTATGTGCAAAAGCGCTACGGCGCGGACCGGGTGGCGCAGATCATCACCTTCGGCACGCTGCAAGCGCGCGCCGTGGTGCGCGATGTGGGCCGGGTGCTGCAACTGCCCTTCGGCCTGGTGGACCGCATCGCCAAGCTGGTGCCCGCCAACCCCGCCGCCCCGGTGACGCTGGCCCAGGCCATGGACACCGAGCCCAAGCTGCAGGCGCTGCGCGATGAAGACCCCATGGTGGCCCGCCTGATCGAGGTGGCGCTGCAGCTCGAAGGCCTCAACCGCAACGCCTCCACCCACGCCGCCGGGGTGGTGATCGGCGACCGCCCGCTGACCGAGCTGGTGCCGCTCTATCTCGATCCGCGCGCGGATCTGCCCGCCACCCAGTTCAACATGAAATGGGTGGAGCCCGCAGGGCTGGTGAAATTTGACTTTCTGGGCCTGAAAACCCTCACCGTCATCCAGCGCGCGCTGGACTATATCGAGGCCGCCGGGGCGCCGCGCCCGGATCTCGAAGCGCTGGGCTTTGATGATCCGGCCACGTTCGAACTGATGGCGGCGGGCGCGTCCATCGGCGTGTTCCAGCTGGAAAGCACGGGCATGCGCGACACGCTGCGCAAGGTGAAGCCGGACACGATCGAGGACATCATCGCGCTGATCTCGCTCTACCGGCCCGGCCCGATGAAGAATATCGACAGCTTCGTCGACCGCAAATTCGGGCGCGCGGACATCGATTATCTCCATCCCGATCTCGAACCGGTGCTCAAAGAGACCTACGGCATCATCGTCTATCAGGAACAGGTGATGCAGATCGCCCAGATCCTGTCAGGCTATTCGCTGGGCGAGGCCGACCTGTTGCGCCGGGCCATGGGCAAGAAGAAGAAGGAGGAGATGGACCAGCAGCGCGTCCGTTTCCTGGAGGGCGCCAAGGAGCGCGGCGTGCCGCCGGTGCGCGCGGCCACGATCTTTGATCTGGTCAATGAATTCGCCGGTTACGGCTTCAACAAGTCCCACGCCGCCGCCTATGGCGTGATCGCGTACCGCACCGGCTGGCTCAAGGCCAATCACCCGGTCGCCTTCATGGCGGCCCTGATGAGCCTGGACCGCACCAATACCGACAAGCTTGCCGTGTTCTTCCAGGAGACGCGGCGCATGGGCATCGAGGTGCGTCCGCCCGATGTGAACCACTCCCAGGCCGATTTCTCTGTGGAGGGCGAGGCCGTGCGCTACGGGCTGGGCGCGGTGCGCAATGTGGGCTTTTCGGCCATGGAGCATGTGGCGCAGGTGCGCGCCTCCGGCGGGCCGTTCCGCGATCTGTTCGATTTCGCCGGCCGGGTGGATCCGCGCCTTGTCAACAAGCGCGCGTTTGAAAACCTCGCCCGCGCCGGGGCGTTTGACAGCCTGGAGCCCGACCGCGCCCAGGCGCTGGCGGCGGCCGAGACCCTGCTGGCCTATGCCCAGCACACCCAGGCCGAGCGCGAAAGCGATCAGGCCTCGCTGTTCGGCGGGCCGTCTGCAGGGTCTTCGCAGGCTCTGGAGCGCCCGCGCCTGCCAACGGGCGAGCACTGGGACCCGGTGCGCCGGCTGGATGAGGAATTGTCGGCGGTGGGGTTCTATCTGTCGGGCCATCCGCTGGACGATCTGCGCGACGGGCTGGCGCGGCGCGGCGTGGTGCTGTTCGCCGATCTGCCCGCCCGCGCGGCCGAGGGCGTGCGCGCGGCGCGCATGGCCGCCATCGTGCGCCGGCGCCAGGAGAAGGTCTCGCGCCGGTCCGGCGAGAAATTCGCCTTCCTCACCCTGTCTGATCCGTCGGGCGAGTTCGACGTGCTGGTGCCGCCCAAAATCCTGTTTTCGGTGCGCGATCTCATCGAGCCGGGCGCGGCGGTGATCTCGGCCATGAAGATCGAGGATAATGAAGAAGGGCTGCGCCTGATCATGGAAAGCGCCGAGGCTGTCAACATGGCGGCGGTGGAGGCTGACGGGCGGGGCCTGCGCATTCATCTGGACGGCGCGGCGGCGCTGGCCGGCCTGCCCGCGCGCCTGGAGCATTCGCTGGCCCGGCCCGGCCCGCGCGGCAAGGTGCATCTCATCGTGCCCCTGACCGACGGGCGCCGGGCCGAGCTGCGCCTGCCGGGCGAGCACGGGGTGGACCCGGTGGCGCGCGCCGCCTTCAAGGCGCTGGACGGCGTGGCGGAGGTGGAGCTGATATGACGCGGCATGTGCGCCCGCCATGGGCCAGTGAGGCGCTGGCGCGTCTGCGCCCCGGGGGCGCCGCGCACGGATCGGTCATGGTATCGGTGCACACGCATGCGCGCGGGCGCGCCGCCCGGCTGCGCGATGCTGATACGTCAGGAGAGTGCGTTCATGCCTGAAGACCGGCCCGGCCCGTCCGCCCCCCTTGCTCCGGCGCGCCCCGGGGCCGACTCCGGAGCGGCTTCTGTGAACGCTTCCGCAAACGCTTCCGGGGCTGCGCTGGCCACGCCGCGCCCGCGCGCCTTCGGCGCGGTGAACTGGCTGGGTCTGTGGACGCTGTACAAGAAGGAAGTGCGCCGATTTCTCAAGGTGCATTTCCAGACGGTGCTGGCGCCGGTGGTCACATCGCTTCTGTTCATGATCGTGTTCTCTCTGGCCATCGGGGGCCAGCGCGGCGAGATCCTGGGCGTGGCCTACGCCAGCTTCCTGGCGCCGGGCCTGGTCATGCTGGGCGTGCTCAACAACGCGTTCGCCAATTCATCGTCCTCGCTCATCGGCGCCAAGATGATGAACAACACGGTCGACTTCCTGATGCCGCCCCTGTCACCCGGCGAGCTGGCCGCCGCCTTTATCGGCGGCGCGGTGACGCGCGGCGTGCTGGTGGGCGTGGCCACCGCTGTGTGTATCGCGCCGTTTGTCGACATGAGCGTGGCCCATCCGTGGGCGGTCGCCTATTTCGGCCTGTCGGCGGCCCTGATGATGGGGGTGATCGGGGTGATGGCGGGCCTGTGGGCGGAGAAGTTTGATCACCTCGCCGTGGTGACCAATTTCGTCATCCTGCCGCTGGCCTTCCTGTCGGGCACGTTCTACTCGGTGGAGATCCTGCCCGAGCCGTTCTACACGATCAGCCATATCAACCCGGTCTTCTTCCTGATTGACGGCTTCCGGTACGGCTTTATCGGTGCGGGCGACAGCCATCTGGGCGTCGGTATCGCCGTCACGGCCGTGCTCAATCTGGTGCTGATCACGGCGTGCTATGTGCTATTGCGCTCGGGCTGGCGCTTGAAGAGCTGAACCAAAGGGGCCTAGATCAGGGTCACACACCTTTTGGGGGCACGCATGGCCAGACCGTTGATGGATACCTATTCACCGCCCGATATCGATTTCGAGCGCGGCGAGGGCGTGTATCTGCACGCGCGCGGGGGCGCGCGCTATCTCGACTTCATTTCCGGCATTGCGGTGAACGGGCTGGGCCATTGCCACCCGGCGGCCGTGGCGGCGCTGAAAAGCCAGGCCGACAGGCTGTGGCATACCTCCAACATGTTCCGCGTGCCCGGCCAGATCGAGCTGGCGGAGAAGTATTGCCGCGACAGCTTTGCTGACCGGGTCTTCTTCACCAATTCGGGAACCGAGGCGATGGAATGCGCGCTGAAAACCGCGCGCCATTACCATTTCGCCAACGGGCGCCCCGACCGCTACCGCATCATCACCTTCACCGGCGCCTTCCACGGGCGCACGTTCGGGGCGATCAATGCGGGCGGCAATCCGGCCTATCTCGAAGGCTTCGGCCCGCGCATGGAGGGGTTTGACCAGGTCGCCTTCGGCGATCACGACGCGCTCAAAGCCGCCATCACCGAGGAAACCGCCGCCATTCTGGTGGAGCCGGTGCAGGGCGAGGGCGGGGTGCGGGCCATCCCCGATGTCTGCCTGCGCGGCCTGCGCGAGCTGTGCGATGATCACGGCCTTCTTCTGATCTATGACGAGGTGCAGTGCGGCGCCGGGCGCACCGGCAAGCTGTGGGCCCATGAATGGGCGGGGTCCGCTGCGCCCGACATCATGGCCGTGGCCAAGGGCGTGGGCGGGGGCTTTCCCATGGGCGCGTGCCTGACCACGGATGCGGCGGGCGCGCACATGAAGGTGGGCACGCACGGGTCCACGTTCGGCGGCAATCCGCTGGCCATGGCGGTGGGCAACGCGGTCTATGACGCGCTGACCGCGCCTGGCTTCCTGGACCATGTCACCGCCATCGCCAACACGCTGCGCCAGCAATTGTCCGGGCTTGTGGACGCGCATTCGGACAAGGTGGCCGAGCTGGGCGGGCGCGGCCTGCTGATCGGGCTGAAGCTGAAAGACGGCTTTGTGAACAAGGAGCTGGCCGCCCACGCGCGCGCCAACCATCTCTTGATGGGCGCGGCCGGGGACAATGTGGCGCGCCTGGCGCCGCCGCTGATCATCGACGAGACCCATGTGCGCGAGGCGGTGAACGCGCTTGATGCGGCGCTCGGCGCGCTGACGCCGCAATGATGCCCGTTACGCCGGGCGAGGCGGGCGCGGGCGATGACCGCGTCACCGGTTTCCAGCTGGAAGGCCGGCCCGTGCGCGGGCGCATGGTGCGCCTGGGCGCGGCGGCGGACGCCATCCTGTCGGCCCACGCCTATCCCGACAGCGTCGCGCGCCTGGTGGGCGAGGCGGCGCTGCTGGCCGTGCTGATCGGCGATTCGCTGAAGTTCGAGGGCAAGCTGATCATCCAGGCCAGCGGCCCCAGCTCCGGCGGGCGCCAGATCGAGGGCGAGGGTGCGGTGTCCTTCGTGGTGGCCGATTTCGTGCCGGGCCAGGGCGTGCGCGCCTACGCCAAATACGATGCCGGCCGCGTCGCCGCACTGGAAGCGCAGGGGCAGGGCGGCGCGCGCGAGCTTTTGGGCGGCGAGGGCCATTTCGCCATGACGCTGGATCCCGGTCCCGGCATGGAGCGCTATCAGGGCGTCACCCTGATCACCGGCGACACGCTGGCCGACAGCGCCGAGCATTATTTCGACCAGTCCGAACAGGTGCCCTCGCGCCTGCGCCTGGCGGTGGGACGCGAAATGCTCGATGGCGGGCGCACGGTGTGGCGCGCGGGCGGGGCGCTGATCCAGCGCATCGCCGGCGACGAGACGCGCGGCGACGCCCAGGACGCGTTCGATCATGCCCGCGCCCTGTTTGAAACGCTGGGCGATGACGAATTGCTCGACCCCAAGCTCAGCGCCGGCGAAGTGCTCTTCCGCCTGTTCCACGAAGACGGCGTGCGTGTGGAGCCCGGCCGCCCGGCGCCGCGCCGCTGCAGCTGCGAGCGTGCGGCCCTGGCCCGCCTGCTCGCCCGCTTCCCCAGCGATGACCGCGAGCACATGAGCCGCCCCGACGGCTCGGTGGCGATGACGTGCGAATACTGCAATCGCGAATGGGCCTTCACCGCCACCGAAATCGACGCCGCCGCCAGCGCGAACGATTAGGGCGGGCTTTGCTTGAGGGCTGTTTATAGCGGGCGCGCTTCTTTTCCTCCCCCGCTTGCGGGGGAGGTGTCAGCGAAGCTGACGGAGGGGGGGGGGGATGTCGCCCCTGCAACGTGTGGGAATAATCGCGCCGCCGCTTCCCCCCCCCCTCGCCGCTACGCGGCACTCCCCCCGCAAGCGGGGGGAGAAAAGGCAGGCCGCAGAGGCGCAACCCCCTCAAACACCCCCGCTCGGCCGTGCCGCGCAGGCTTCGCGCCAGGCGGCCAGAGCGTCGAGCCCGGCCTCCGGCTCCATTTTCACCCACGCCGCGAAGTCCACGAACACCAGGGCGGAGATGTCGGCGAAGCTGAAGGCGTCGCCGGCGAGCCAGGGCGACTGGCGCAGGCGGTCGTCCATCACCTTGAAAAAGCGCTGGCCGCGCGCGCGGCCGCGTTCGGCGAGTTCCGGGATTTGCGCCACCGGGTCGGGGCCGGGCAGGGCGCGGTCCTTGAGGGCTTTGGAGGTGTTGCGCAGCACTTCCATGATCGCCATCAGGCCTTCGCTTTCCACCCGCCACACCCATTCAGCCGTGCGCGCCTGCTCCAGCGGTGAGCGCCCCAGCAGGGGCGGGTCGGGATAGAGCGCTTCGAGATAGCGCACGATGGATGCGTTATCGCACAGCGCCTCGCCGTCCTCGGTCACCAGCACCGGCACGGTGCAGCGCGGATTGATGGCCTGAAACGCCGGCGCGAAATGCTCGCCATTGCGCAGATCGATCTCCACGCGGGCCACATCCACGCGCTTTTCCGCGATCACCATGCGCGCGCGGCGCGGCGAAGGGGCGGTGGCGCAGTCATAGAAAGTCATCATGGCAAGAGCCTCACAGATCAGGAAAATTGCGCCGGGCGCTCGTCGGCCACGCCCAGGCGCGCCTCGATGGCGGCGCCCAGCGCGAGGATCACGCCCTCTTCGTAGAGCGGCGCCCACAGGCTGGTGGCGTAGGGCACGCGGTGCAACACCCCGCTGTCATCGGCGGGTTGGCCGAAAATGGTGCGGGTGGGCGCCTCGATAAAGCCCGAGCGGAAGGCCAGCTGGGGGTGGCCGGTATAATTGGTGATCAAGAGCATGGCGCCGGCGAAATTTGGCCCGATCACGGCGTCGAGCCCGGTAAAGCGCGCGTCCATCATCTCCATGGCCTCGCGGCGCAGCCGGTCGGCATTGATGAGGTCCACCGCCGAGAGGAAACGCGTACGCCGCCAGGTATTGGGCCAGGCCGCATCGTCCTGCCAGCGCAGGCGCTCGTCCAGGCCTTCAAGGGTCAGATGCTCGAACGCCGCGGCGGCTTCGGCTTCCAGCTGCATCAGCAGGGCGTCCCAGGGCCGGTCATCGACGGCGAAGGGGACCAGTTCCACGCCCAGGCTGCGCGCCGCCTCCAGTGCGGCCCGGTCGGGATCGGCGGCGTTTTCAAACCAGTCCGGGTTATAGCCCACGCGCAGGCCCGTCAGATCGCGGGTGAAGTCGGCGTCAAATCCGGTGTCGCGGCTGGCCGGATCGCCGTCATCGGCGCCCTTGATGGCGGCCAGCACGAGGGCGGCGTCGGGCGCGGAGCGCACCATGGGGCCGATCTTGTCCAGCGACCAGCACAGCGCCATGGCGCCGGTGCGCGCCACCCGCCCGAATGTGGGTCTGAGCCCCGTCGAGCCGCAGCGATGGGACGGCGAGACGATGGAGCCCAGCGTCTCGGTCCCTATGGCGAAGGGGCACAGGGCGGCGGCGACGGCGGATGCGGGACCGGCGGACGAGCCGGAACTGCCCTCGGCGGGGTTGAACGGATTGCGCGTCACCCCGTCAAACCAGATATCGCCATAGGCGATGGCGCCGGTGGTGGCCTTGCCCAGCAGCACCGCGCCGGCGGCTTCCAGACGCGCGGCCACCACGGCGGTCTGTTCGCCCACCCGGTCTGAATACACGGTGGCGCCCCATGTGGCGGGCAGGCCCTCCACATCGATGATGTCCTTGAGCGCATAGGGCACGCCATGCAGCGGTCCGCGCACCCGGCCGTTCGCGCGCTCGGCGTCGCGGGCGGCGGCTTCGGCACGGGCGCGGTCCGCGCTGACATGGACGAAGCATTCCAGCGCGCCGGCGTGGGCCGCGATGCGGGCGAGATAAAGCTCGGTCAGGTCCGTGCTGGTGATGGCGCCCCGGCTCATCCAGGCGGCCAGCTTCCACACCGGCGCATAGGCGATGTCGACGGGATCGGCGGGCAGGGGGCCGGCGTCACTCGGCAGGCCGGTGATCGCATCGCCCTGATCGCGATACGCCCGCCCGGGCAGGCGCGGATCAAAGACCAGCCCGGGATGCAGGCCGTTGGGCTTTTCCAGCGCGCGCAGGCGCTCGGCGCGGGCCTGCCAGGCTTCCAGCCCGCTCAGCATCTGCTCGCGCTGGGCCGGGCTGTAGCTCACCCCCGCCAGCGTCTCGGCGCAGGCGAGCGTGTTTGCGCTCAGGCCTTCGGGGCGCACCGGCGCGGGCGAACACGCCGCCAGCGCGCCGCCCGCACCGGCGCCGGCCATCAAGGCGAGCACGCCGCGGCGTGTGGCCTTAGGGTCAAGTGTCTGGCTCGTCATGGAAAATTTCCCCGCTTTGGCGCGTTCATCCGGCATTCAGCCCGGCGGCCGTTAATCTTGATGAATGACTGCGTTGTCCATGGCGTCAAGATCAGACCGGTCACAGGCAAATGTGGCGAAGAATTAGGCAAGCCACCCTGAAATCGCCTTCCTTATGGACAATTCCACTGCTTGGTTAACGGTCGGGTGCTGGTGACCGACCATCGTTTTAAAAGGGGCTGAACATGCGTGACGCGATAGAGAGCAGACGCGGATCGAGAAGCGATCATCGCTTGCGCCGGCAGCTTGCCGAGACGCAGACCGAGGATGGCGTGCAGGAAACCCGCCCCGGCGTCGACAACCGGCTGGATGCGGCGTGGAAGAACGCCGCGGCCGCATTTTCCGCCTACACCGACTTTCGCGCCCGCCACAAGGTGACGCGCGCGGCCTCCTATCCTGACAGCCACATCATGCATTTCTCGATCCTGGCGGCCCTTGTGCTGTTTGAGGGTCTGGCCAACGCCTATTTCTTCTCCAAGGGCTCTGATCTGGGCCTGCTGGGCGGCTGGATCCAGGCGATCACCGTGGCGTTCACCAACGTCATCGCGGCTTTCTTCCTGATCGGCTTTCTGGGCCTGCGCCTGTTGCAGAACCCGGTCAGCCGGCCGTTTTCCTTCTGGGTCGCCGTGGCCGGCGTGCCGCTGGCGGTGGCCTTCATCGTGTTCCTGAACTTCTCTGCGGCGCACTATCGCGACCTGTTGGAGCTGCAGGCCGCCGCCATGGTGATGAATGGCGAGTTCGCGCCCAATGGCGAGATTCTCACCCCCGTCACCCGGGCCCTGACCTTCCAGCCGTTCGAGACGCTCGAAGCGCTTCTGCTGTTCATCCTGGGCATCACCTTTGCCGCCATCGCCGCGTTCAAGGGCGCCACGTTTGACGATTCGCTGATCGGCTACGGCGCGGTGCAGCGCCGGGCGGTGGACGCCTCTGCGCATCTGTCGGATGTGCTCAAGCGTCAGTACCGCAAGGGCGATTACGACCAGCGCACGGTGGATCTGGCCGAAGACCTCAAGGCGGACATGGATGAGTTCTTTGCGCGCGATTACACCGGCTCTGCGGTGCGCTATGAGCGCATGGCGCAAGGCAAGGCCGGTCCGGCGCCCGAGCCTGAAGCGGCCTATGACCAGGAGCCGCCGCCCTACGAGCGGCGCTAGATTTCGCGCTGTCCGGGGTGGCGCGCGCCGCCCCGGCGCCCCATGCTCACGGTTAACGCCAGCGGACGACGGGGGAGGACGCCATGCGCTCGAAGGACCTGATCGGCTTTTTCAACATCGCCGTGGTGATCGGGGTGTTGGGGGGCATCAGCTATCTCGCCGTCACCCTGCAGCCGGCCGAATACGATCCCGAAACCCTGTGCGTGGCCGGCGAGCAGCCGCCCCATGTGGTGGTGATGATCGACCGCACCGAGGTGATCTACACCCCCGCCCAGGCCGATCAGATCCGCCAGACCATCATCAATGCGCGCGACGGGCTGGAGATTGGTGAGCGCCTGTCGGTGTTCGAGCTCAATCACCGCGGCGAGATTCGCAACACCAACCGGTTCTCAGTGTGCAATCCGGGCCGGGGCGACCAGATCAACCCGCTCTACCGCAATCCCCAGCGCGTGCAGGCGCGCTATGAGGCCCAGTTCGACCGGCCGCTGGATGTGGCGCTGGAGGGGCTGTTCGACCTTATCGACTCGCCCATCACGCCGCTGCTGGAATCCCTCGCCGAACTCACCACGCGGCCCGAGTTCGACCGCACCACCCCGCGCCGGCGCGTGGTGTTGATCTCCGACATGTTCCAGAACACGCGCCTGTACACCGTCTATGGCTCCGTCCGCCAGGATTTGCGCAACCGCCTGCCGGCGCCCGAACAGGTGGCCCAGGCCATCCGCGATCAGCATGGCGACGGGCTGCGCGGGCTGGAGCTGGACGTGTATTACGTCGACCAGCCCGGCTGGAGCGCCGAGGAGCGGGTGATCATCCGCGCCCACTGGCGCGCGATTTTCCGCGAGCTGGGCGTACGCGACCGCTGGACGGAGTTTTGAGGGGGGCGCTTCAGGCTTTATCTCCGAACATCCCGACACTGCTTTCCCGGGCGACCGTAAGGGAGACCCGGGACCCATCCACCGATCATCGGCAGCCGCTGCGGCGGCTGGAATGCGTAGAGGATGGATCCCGGACATTTGCTTCGCAAATTCCGGGAAGGCAGATGTGGGCCGGGGCGTGTTTTTGTGAGCCGCCCTCAGCCTCACCCCCGCTCCAGCGCTTCCAGCACATCCGCGATCAGGTCCTCCGCCGCCTCGATGCCGCAGGACAGGCGCACCAGATCGTCCGGGGTGGGGCTTGAGGGGCCTTCAATGGGTTTGCGGTGTTCGATCAGGCTTTCCACCCCGCCGATGGAGGTGGCCTGGATGAACACCTGCGTGCGGGCGCACAGGCGCGCGGCGGCTTGCGCCCCGCCGTTGAGCCGGATCGACAACAGGCCGCCAAACCCGCCGGTCATCTGGCGCGTCGCGATGGCATGGCCGGGATGGCCGGGCAGGCCGGGATAGAGCACGTGCGACACAGCGCGGTGGCCGGTCAGCGCCTGCGCCAGCTGCAGGGCGTTGGCGCTCTGGCGTTCAAAGCGCACGAACAGAGTGCGCAATCCCCGGATCAGCAGCCAGGCCTCGAACGCGCCGGGCACGGCGCCGGTCAGGCTGTGATGATCGCACAGCGCCTGCCAGCGTTCATCGTGTGCGCGGGTGATCACCGCGCCGGCCAGCACATCGCTGTGGCCGTTGAGGTATTTGGTGGCCGAATGCATCACCAGATCAGCGCCCAGATCCAGCGCGCGCGTGGTGCAGGGCGGGGCGCAGGTGCCGTCGACGGCCAGCACCGCGCCGGCGCCATGGGCGATGTCAGCGGCGCGCGCGATATCCACCAGCGACCAAAGCGGATT
>JBHYFR010000065.1:0-12045 GCA_051859425.1 Oceanicaulis sp.
CCATCAGGGCCTGACCAGTTCGGACGTGCTGGACACGTGCCTGGCCGTGCAGATGACCCGTAGCGCGGATCTTCTCCTGGAGGGGATGGACCGGGTGCTGGCGGCGCTCAAAGCGCGCGCGTTCGAGCACAAGATGACGATCTGCATCGGACGCAGCCACGGCATCCACGCCGAGCCCACCACGATGGGACTGAAATTCGCGCGCTTTTATGCCGAGTTCGCCCGCAACCGGGCGCGTCTGGAAACCGCCCGGCGCGAAATCGCCACCTGCGCCATTTCCGGCGCGGTGGGCACGTTCGGCAATGTGGACCCGGCGGTGGAGGCCCATGTGGCGCAGAAGCTGGGTCTCGAGATCGAGCCCATCTCCACCCAGGTGATCCCGCGCGACCGCCACGCGGCCTTCTTCGCGGCGCTCGGCCTGATCGCATCGGCCATCGAGAACCTGTCTGTGGAGGTGCGCCATCTCCAGCGCTCTGAAGTGCGCGAGGCGCAGGAGTATTTCTCTCCCGGGCAGAAGGGCTCCTCGGCCATGCCCCACAAGCGCAATCCGATCCTGACCGAGAACCTCACCGGCCTCGCCCGCCTGGTGCGTTCAGCCGTGACCCCGGCCATGGAGAATGTCGCCCTGTGGCACGAGCGCGATATCTCCCACTCCAGCGTGGAGCGCGGCATCGGGCCGGACGCCTGCGTGCATCTCGATTTCGCCCTGCACCGCACCGCCTCCATGATCGAGGGGTTGATCGTGCACGCAGACCGCTGCAAGGAGAATCTGGACGCCTTTGGCGGCATCCACAATTCCCAGCGCGTGCTGCTGGCGCTGACCCAGGCCGGCGCGGCGCGCGAGGAAGCCTACCGGCTGGTCCAGCGCAACGGCATGAAGACCTGGGACGAGGGCGGGCGCCTGATCGACCATCTCAAGGCTGATGCCGACGTCATGGCGCTGCTCGGCGCCGATGGCATCGAGGCGTGCTTTGATGACGCCTGGCACACGCGCCATGTGGATGCGATATTCGCGCGGGTGTTCGCTGGCGCCTGACCGGCCCTAAAGCGCCTTGGCCTCGCCGGGCACCAGCGGCACGAAGCGCACGTCGAACAGCGCCTCTTCGCTGATCGTCCCGTCCTCGCCGCGCTGATAGCGCATCAGGGTCTGGACCGGGCCGTTCTGCACCGGCGCCACGCACAAGCCGCCGGGCTTGAGCTGATCCAGCAGAGCGTCGGGCCGCTCCGACGCGCCCGCCGTCACCATGATCCGGTCAAACGGCGCCTGTTCGGGCCAGCCCTTGGTGCCGTCGCCCGTGCGCTGGACGATATTGGTCAGACGCAGCGCGGCGAAACGCTCGCCCGCCTCGCGCGCCAGCGTGCGGTAGCGTTCTATCGTGTAGACCCGGCGCGCCAGCCGCGCGAGCACGGCGGCCTGGTAGCCGGACCCCGTGCCGATCTCCAGCGCCTTGCAGCGGTCATCCACCTGCAGCGCCTCGGTCATGGCCGCCACCACGAAGGGCTGGGAGATGGTCTGGCCGCAATCAATGGGCAGGGCCCGGTTCTCATAGGCCTGATCGGAAAAGCCTTCCGGCACGAACAGGGCGCGCGGCGTGCGCTCGATGGCGGCCAGCACGCGCTTGTCCGACACCCCGGCAGAGCGCAGGGCCATGACCAGCTGGATCAGGCGGGTGTCCGGCGCGCCGGTCATTTCAGGGCCTTCTCCAGCCGCGCGCGGGTGTCGTGGTGGGTGAGATCGAGATGCAGCGGGGTGATGGAGATGCGCCCCTCATAAATGGCGCGCAGATCGGTGCCCACCGCCGGATCGGACTTCTTGCCGGTAAAGCCCATCCAGAAATATTCCCGGCCGCGCAGATCCATGCGCTTTTCGGCGTGGACCACATTGTGGTCGCGCATGCCCTGCACCGTCACCTCCACCCCCGCCACATCGTCCGGCGCGCGGTCGGGGAAGTTGACGTTCATCAGAACGTCCTGGCTCCAGGTGGAGGTCAGCAGCTTCTGCAAAATCCCCGGCCCGTGCCGGCGCGCGGTCTCCCACTGGATCGCCGCCTTGCCCGAGAAGCCATAAGCCTGGGACAGGGCGATGGAGGTGATGCCGAACTGGATGCCCTGCATGGCGCCCGCCACCGTGCCGGAAAACGTCACGTCCTCGGCGATGTTCTGGCCCGAATTGACACCCGACAAGAGGAGGTCCGGCGTCTTGCCCGCCATGATGTTCTGTACCGCCATATGCACGCAGTCGGTGGGCGTGCCCGAGACCGCAAAGCGCCGCTCGCCCAGCTGCTGCACGCGCAGGGGCGCGGTCAGGGTCAGCGCCCGGCTCATGCCCGACTGCTCACCCTCGGGCGCCACGATCCACACATCATCCGACAGGGTGCGCGCAATCTCTTCGAGCACGCTGAGCCCCGGCGCATGCACGCCGTCATCATTGACCAGAAGAATGCGCGGGTTGTCAGGGATCATCACGGCGCGATCACCTCAACCCCGCCCATATAGGGGCGCAGGGCCGCCGGGATGGTGACCGAGCCGTCCGCGTTCTGGTGGTTTTCCAGGATCGCCACCAGCGCCCGGCCCACGGCCACGCCCGAGCCGTTGAGGGTGTGCAGAAACTCCGGTTTCTTCTCGCCCTCGCGGCGGAAGCGCGCATTCATGCGCCGGGCCTGGAAGTCGCCGCAGTTCGAGCACGAGCTGATCTCGCGATAGGTCTTCTGGGTGGGCAGCCAGACCTCCAGATCATAGGTCTTGCGCGCGGCGAACCCCATATCGCCCGAACACAACGCCATCACCCGGTAGGGCAGCTCCAGCGCGCGCAGCACCGCTTCCGCGCAGCCTGTCATGCGCTCCAGCTCGTCGCCGGACTGCTCCGGCGCGGTGATGGAGACCAGCTCCACCTTGTGGAACTGGTGCATGCGGATCAGCCCGCGCGTATCGCGCCCCGCCGACCCGGCCTCGGACCGGAAGCAAGGCGTGAGCGCGGTCAGGCGCAGCGGGAAATCGCCTTCGGCATGGATGGCGTCGCGCACCAGGTTCGACAGCGGGACTTCGGCGGTGGGGATGAGCCAGAATTGTTCTGTAGTTGGCGCCTCTTCCAGCAGATCATAAAGGACTTGGGTTGGCGTCAAATGTTGATCCAGCTGCGAGCGCTGCTCCCAAACCTCATCGAACCTGTGAATGGCTTTTTTGAACAAGGCCTCACGCCCCCCAAAGTCACCACTCAAGAACAAGTCGCTTCCGAATTTCGGAAGCTGGCCGGTTCCAAACATAGCATCATCGCGCACCAGATACGGCACGCTGGTCTCGCGATAGCCATTCTCGGTGGTGTGCATGTCCAGCATGAACTGGCCCAGCGCGCGCTCCAGCCGGGCCAGCGGCCCCTGCAACACCGCAAAGCGCGCGCCCGACATGGCGGCGGCGCGCTCGAAATCCAGGCCCAGGCGCTCGCCCAGCGTCACATGGTCCGCGGGTTCAAAGTCGAACGCACGCGGCTCGCCCCAGCCGCGCACTTCCTCATTGTCATGCTCGTCCGCGCCGTCGGGCACATCGTCGGCGGGCGTGTTGGGCAGGGCGGCGAGGGCCTGATTGAGCACTTCCTCGCCCTTGCGGGCGTCGTCGGCGCAGCGCTCCATCTCGCCTTTCAGCGCCTCCACCTCGGCGCGCAGCGCCTCGAAGCGGTCATTCTCGCCGCGCCCCTTGGCGATGCCGATCTCCTTGGAGGCCGCATTGCGCCGGGTCTCCAGCTCCTGCAGGCGGGTGGTGGCCTCACGGCGGCGCGCGTCCAGATCGATCAGGCGTTCAGCCTGCGGCGTCAGGCCCCTTCGGGCCATGGCGGCGTCGAACGCGCCCGGATTGTCACGGATCAGGCGGATATCATGCATGGCGGAGCGACTCAGGGTCTGACGGAAAAAAACATGAGGCTGGCCGGGTGATACAGAAGCCGCGCGGATGCGTCCACCATGGCGCGGCCCGCCTGGTGTGCTTCAATGGCCGGTGATATTTTGAGGGATTCGCCCATGACCGCCCGCCCCGCCCCGGCTGACCAGCTGGCCGAGCGCATTTATGACGCGCTCTATGACGACGCCGAGGCGCGCGTCTGCAAGGACATTCCCGAAAGCGCATTCCGGCATCAGCCGCGCAATTTTGTCTTCTCCGCCATCGCCCTGGCGCTGACCAAGAGCGGCGACCGGCTGGTGGACCCCAAGCTGACGCTGGCCTGGCTGATCTCAAGCCTCGGTGCGCCGGGCTATCTCATCGGCCTCATCGCCCCGGTGCGCGAGGCCGGCTCCCTCCTGCCCCAGCTGTTCATCGCGCGCTGGATCCGTGAACGCGAGCGGCGCAAATTCGTCTGGGCGGGCGGCGCTCTGGGACAGGCCCTGGCCCTGTTCGCCATGGCGCTCGCCGCGCTGATGCTGGAAGGCGAGGCGGCGGGCTGGGCGCTAATCGGATTGCTGGCTCTGTTCGCGCTGGCGCGCGCCTTCTGCTCGGTCAGTCACAAGGATGTGCTGGGCAAGACCGTGTCCAAGACCCGGCGTGGTGCGGTGTCGGGCTATGCCTCCTCCCTCTCGGGACTTGCCGCTCTGGGCTTTGGCGCCCTCCTGATCGCCGCGCCGGAAACCGAACCGTCTGTGATCGCGCTGATCCTGGCCGCCGGCGGCGTGTTGTGGGTCATCGCCGCGCTCGCCTATCTCCAGCTCGCCGAGGCGCCCGGCGCCACCGAGGGCGGCGCCAATGCCTTCACCGAAGCTATCGGCCAGCTGACGCTGCTGAAAACCGATCCCGATTTCGCCCGCTTCGTGCTGGCGCGCGCCTTTTTCATGGCGACCTCGCTCCTGCCGCCCTTCTTCGTGGCCTATGCGCAATCGCTCACCGGAACCGATCTGGCGGGTCTGGGCGCTTTCCTGATCGCGTCCAGCGCCGCCGGATTCGCCAGCGGCTGGGCCTGGGGGCGCTCGGCTGACAAATCGGCGCGCTGGGTGCTGGCGGCGGCGGGGGTGATTGCGGCGCTCGCCTGCGCGCTGGTGGCCGGCGCCGGGCTGATGGACTGGGCGCTGGCCGACAGCATCTGGTTTCACGCCATCGCCCTGTTCCTGCTGGCCTTCGCCCATCAGGGCGTGCGGCTGGGCCGGGCCACCTATGTGGTGGATCTGGCCACGCAGGAGACGCGCGCGGCCTACACGGCCGTCTCCAACACGGTGATCGGGGTTTTGCTGCTGATCCTGGGCGCTCTGGCGGGCGCGGCGTTCGGCGCCTTCGGTCCGCTGGCCATCGCGGGGCTGGGCGTCACCTGCCTCATCGCCGCCGCGCTGGCGCTCAGCCTCAAGCCTGTGTCAGGCTGAACCCCATGCGCATCAATGACGATATCCAGATTGACGAACGCCTGATCGAGGAGCGCTTCGTGCGCGCCTCCGGTCCGGGCGGCCAGCATGTGAACACCACGTCCAGCGCCGTGCAGCTGCGCTTTGATCTGGCCGCCAGCGATCTGCCTGATGCGCTCAAGCAGCGCCTGACACGGCTGGCCGGATCGCGCGTGAATGCCGATGGCGTTCTGGTGCTGCACGCCAGCGAGCACCGCTCCCAGGCGCGCAATCGCGAGGCCGCGCGCGAGCGCCTGCGCACCCTGATCCTGCAGGCCAGCCGCAAGCCCAAACCGCGCAAGGCGACCCGGCCCACCCTCGCCTCCATCAAACGCCAGAAAGCAGCCAAGGCGGCGCGCAGCCGCACCAAGGCCCTGCGCGGCAAGCCTGCCGAGGACTGACCGCCCTCAGCTCTTGAAATGCTTGGAGAGCTTCAGGCCCTGGGCCTGATAGTTCGAGCCTGCCGCGCCATAGGGCTGGCGCACCTCGCCCGCCATGGGCTCATAGACCAGGCGCGCCACGGCCTGGCCGTGATCGAGGATGAAGGGCACGTCGCGCCCGCGCACTTCCAGCACGGCGCGCGATCCGGCGCCGCCGGCTTCGGCCACGCCAAACCCCGGATCGAAGAAGCCGGCGTAATGGGCGCGAAACTCACCGATCTCCGGCGCGATGGGGGCCATTTCAGCCGCCTCGCCCAGCGGCACGCTCACCGCCTCGCGGCTGGCCAGGATGTAGAACTCGCCCGGGTCCAGCACGATGCGCCCGCGCTCGGCATGCACCGGCTCCCAGAAGCGCCCGGCCTCATGGGCGCCCACGCCTGACAGGTCCACCAGCGGGCTGTGCCGGCGCGCGCGCCAGCCCACCGGCCCGCCGCCATTCTCCACATCCACGCTCAGCGTGATGGCGCGCAGCGGCGCATGCTCGCCCTGGCGCAGACGCACCTGGGCCAGCCGGTCGCCGGGCCGGGCCAGCACCGAAAACGTGCGCGGTGAAATCTCCATATAGAGCGGGCCGTTATAGCCCTCGGGCAGTAGGTCGAACGCCACCGACCCGTCGCCGATCACCCGGGTGAACACGTCCAGCCGCCCGGTGGAGCTTTTGGGATTGGCCGCCGCCGACACGCCCGCTGGCAGGGCCAGGCCCTCTTCCAGCTCGGCCAGATACACGCAGCCGGTCTCCAGCACCGCCCCGCCTTCCAGGTCCAGGGCGTGCATCACGATATCGTCGTCCAGCCGGTCAGCCACCGTGCGCCCCGGACCGGGGAGGAAGCTGGCGCGCAGGCGCCAGACCTTGCGGCCCAGGCGCAAATCCAGGCTGGCGGGCTGAATCTGGCCCGGCTCCAGCGGGCGGCGCGCCTGAATCCACCCCGCCTCAAAGGCGGCCTCAAGGGCGGCGTCGGGCAGAAGTCCGCTGGTCCGGGCGGTCATGACGGTCTCGATCAGCCAGAATCGGTCAAGGGCGGGGCAACCACTGTCCCCATGGGCTGCGGCGCTGTCCAGTTCACTGCGCTGCGCCAAGAGCGCTTGATTCGCCGGGCGTGCGGGTGTGAGATTGTTATCTGGCGCTCTGTCGGAGGCAGGCATGTATACCCAAGAGACCGGCGGCGTGGTGATCCGGGTCGAGCCGTCTTTTCTGGAATCGGAATCCGATCCCGAAGCCGGCCGCTTCGTGTGGACCTATACGGTTGTGATCGAGAACACCGGCGGCGGCGCGGTCCAGCTGATGGAACGCGAATGGCGCATCACCGACGCGGCCAACCGCACCGAGATCGTGCGCGGTGAAGGCGTGGTGGGCGAGCAGCCGGTGATTCGTCCGGGTTCAGCCTTCCGCTACACGTCCGGCGCGCCCTTGCGCACGCCATCGGGCTTCATGCGCGGGGCCTATGTGTTCCGGTGCGAGAACGGCCAGCAATTCAGCGCGGCCATTCCCGCTTTCGCGCTGGATTCCCCGCTCAGCAAATCCACGCGCCATTGACCGGGCGCGCGCGCCTGTCTAACCCCGCGCGATCATGACCCAGAGCGCCCGCACCGTCCTGTTTGCGCTTGGCGCCATGCTCAGCGCCCTGTCGCTGGCGATGCTGGCGCCGGCGCTGGTCGATCTCGGCCATGAGGGGGAGTCGGCCCACGCATTTTTCGGGTCCGCCATGCTGGGTCTCGCGGCGGGCGGGATCATGACCCTTCTGGGCCGCTCGCCGGACCATCGCCTGACCGCGCGCGGCGCCATCCTTCTGACCTCCGGCGCCTGGGCGGTGCTGGCCTTCGCCGGCGCCCTGCCGCTGCAGCTGGCCGGGCTCGGCATCAGCTGGACCGACGCGATTTTCGAGACCACGTCGGGCCTGACCACCACCGGCGCCACCGTGCTGACGGGTCTGGACGACCTGCCGCGCGGCCTTCTGCTCTGGCGCTCCATCCTGCAATGGATCGGCGGCATCGGGATCATCGTCACCGCCATGGCGATCTGGCCCATGCTGGGCATTGGCGGCATGCAGCTGTTCCGGCTGGAAAGCTCGGAGAAGACCGAAAAAGTCCTGCCGCGCGCCGGCCAGATCGCGCTGGCCATCGTTCTCATCTACCTGTCGCTGACCTTTGCCTGTTTCCTGGCCTATCTGGCGGCGGGCATGGGCGGGTTCGACGCCATCAACCACGCCATGACCACCATCGCCACGGGCGGCTTCTCCACGCGTGATCAGTCCATCGCGGTATTCACCGAGGGCGGCGCCGATCTGGTCGCGGGCGTCTTCATGACGCTCGCCGCCCTGCCCTTCGTGCTCTATGTGCGCGCCGCGCAAGGGCGCCCGGACCAGCTGCTTCTCGATTCCCAGGCGCGCACCTTTCTGGGGGTGATCGCCGTGGCCGCGACGCTACTGACGGTGATGATCACCCTGGCCCCGCCGCCCGATCCTGGCGCCCTGCCCGCCTGGCGCCTGGCGCTGGTCAATGCGATCTCGATCCTCACCGGCACCGGCTACGCCTCATCGGATTTCTGGAGCTGGGGCGGCGGCGCGGCGCCCGTGTTCCTGATGCTGATGTTCATCGGCGGCTGCGCGGGATCGACCACCTGTTCGGTGAAAATCTTCCGCTACCAGATCGCAGCCTCGGCGATCCGCTCCTATGTCGCACAGCTGACCCGGCCCAACGCCGTGTCGCCGCCGCGCTATCGCGGCAAGGCGCTGCCTCCCGAAACCGTGCGCTCGGTCTTCGTCTTCATCTTCCTGTTCTTCGCCACCTTCGCCGTGTCAGCCGCCTTGCTGTCCTTCGCCGGGCTCGACACCATCACCGCCATATCCGGCGCCGCCACCACGCTGGCCAATGTCGGTCCGGGCCTGGGCGAGATCATCGGCCCGGCGGGCTCCTTCGCGCCCCTGCCCGACACCGCCAAGTGGATCATGACCGCCACCATGCTGATCGGCCGGCTGGAGGTGCTGGTGGTGCTGGTCATGTTCACGCCGGGCTTCTGGAGACGTTGACGCCATCACGGCGCCACGATCTCGCGCCAATACGACCCCTACGAGGAGTTTTATGTGCCCTACGCCCTTCGGTTTGTCACAATATTGCGCGGATTACTGGCCGGGTTTTGTCTGATAGCGCTCGCCGCCACGCCGGCGTCAGCGCGTCAGGAAAACGACCCCTACCCGGTGGAAAGCCTGGCGCGGATCCTGGGCGAGCTGCACGGCCTGACCTTCGCGTGCGAAGGCCGTCAGGCCCAGACCTGGCGCACCGCCATGACCCAATTGCTCGACCATGAAGCGCCCACGGCGGGCACCTACCGCGCCCGGCTGATCGACCGGTTCAATGAGGGCTTCCGCCATCAGGAACGCCTGCGCCTGCGCTGCGGGGCGGAAGCGGAAATGGCGCGCCGGGACCTGGCCGAGCGCGGCCGGGCCTTCTCCAACCAGCTGCGCCGCACCTATCTGGAATAGACCGGCGCCAGCGTTTCCATGAAGCGCGCCGGGGCGCCGGTGGACGGCGTCAACAGCTCGTCTTCGCGCATCACGACGCGCCCGCGCACGAGGGTGGCCATGGGCCAGCCATTGACGGTTTGCCCGGTGAAGGGCGACCAGCCGCAACGCGAAGCCAGCCAGCTTTCCTCGATGGTGCGCACCGCCTTCATGTCCACCAGCGTCAGGTCCGCGTCATAGCCCGCCGCGATGCGGCCCTTGCCCGCCAGGCCGAAAATGCGCTGCACGCCGTGGCTGGTCAGGTCGACAAAGCGCTCCAGCGTCAACCGCCCGGCATTCACGTGGTCCAGCATGAGCGGCACCAGCGTCTGCACCCCCGGCATGCCAGACGGGCTCTGGGGGTAGGGCTTTGATTTTTCTTCAATCGTGTGGGGCGCGTGGTCCGATCCGATGACATCGGCCACGCCCTGCTCCACCCCGCGCCACAGCCCCGCCCGGTGCGCCGCGCCGCGAACGGGCGGGTTCATCTGGGCGTACGCCTTGAGGCGCTGATACGCCTCCGGCGCCTCCAGCGTCAGGTGCTGGGGCGTCACCTCCACGCTCGCCACATCGCGATGCAGGGCGAGAAATTCGATCTCTTCAGCCGTCGAGATATGCAGCACATGGATGCGCTTGCCCGCCGCGCGCGCCAGACGCACCAGGCGCTGCGTGCTCATCATGGCGGCGGTGGCGTCGCGCACCTCTTCATGGCTGGTCCAGTCGCCGGGCCGGGCCAGCTTGCGCCGGTCGGCCAGGCGGAACTCGTCCTCAGAATGGAAGGCCGCCCGGCGCTTGATGGCGGCCAGCACGGCGGCCACGCCTTCATCATCGTCCACCAGAAGATCGCCGGTGGAGGCGCCCATGAACACCTTGACCCCGCAGCACCCCGCCATCGCCTCCATCTCGGCCAGGAGATGCGGGTTTTCCTTGGTGGCGCCGGCGTAGAAGGCGAAGTCGCAATGCATGCGGTCCCGGCCCCGCGCCACCTTGTCGGCCATCAGCGCCGGCGTGATGGTGGAGGGGTTGGTGTTGGGCATCTCGAACACGCAGGTGACCCCGCCCATCACCGCAGCGCGGCTGCCCGATTCCAGATCCTCTTTCCATTCAAGGCCCGGCTCGCGGAAATGCACCTGGCTGTCGATCACGCCGGGCAGGACGTGCAGGCCCTTCGCATCGATCACCTCGCCTGCGGAGGCGGACGACAGATCGCCGATGGCGGCGAACTTGCCCTCGCGCACGCCGACATCGGCCTGCGCCCGCCCGGCATGGCTGACCACCGTGCCGCCCTTTACGATCAGATCAAATTGCTCGCTCACGCCCGGCTCTCCTCGATCAGCGCCTCAGCGGCGGCCTGGACCTGCTCCAGCGCCAGCCCGCCCATCAGCGAGGTTTCGGCGTGGCGCAGCCGTTCCCGGTCAGCCTCACGGGCGGGGCCGCCCGCGCGCACGCTGCGCGCCCTGGCGCCCCATGGTCCGTATACACGCTCATCGGTCGGTCCGAACAGGCCCAGCACCGGCGCACCGGCGGCGGCGGCCATGTGCATCAGCCCGGAATCATTGCCCACGAACAACGCCGCGCGCTTGAGGCAGGCCGCCGCCGCGACCAGGTCGAGTTCGCCGGTGAGATCGATCACCCGGGCCTGGGTGATCCCGGCGCTCACAGCCGCTGACACGGCCTTGTCGCCCGGCCCGCCAAAGATCGCCACGCGCGCGCCCTGAAGGGCGCCGCCCGGGCCGGTCAGCGCATTGGCCAGCGCGGCGAAACGCTCGGCGGGCCATTCCTTGAAGGGCGCCGCGGCGGCGGGCGCCAGCGCCAGAACCGGCGCATCGCCCGGCAGGCGGCGCTCCGCCTCGGCCTCGGCGGCCTCGTCCACCCACACTTGCGGCGCGGGGGGATCGGCGTCGAGGCCCAGCACAGCGGCGGCCTCGATCACCCGGTGACGATGCACCCCGCCCGGAGCGCGCCGGTTCACCCGGCGCTCGCCGGCTCTCAGGACCCAGCTGGTCAGCGAGCCGCGCAGGTCCACTACCAGGTCCCAGCGCGTTGCGGCGCTGCGCCGCCACAGATCCAGCCAGTGGCCGCCGCCGGGGCGCTTGGCCATGACGATGATCTCGCTCACCCCCGGCGCGGCGCGAAACAGGGGCGCAGCCAGAGGGCCGCACGCCACGGTGATCTGCGCGTCGGGATGGGTGCGCGCCAGATGCGCCAGCGGGCCTGAAAACAGGATGGCGTCGCCGATGCGCGTGGCGGTGATGAACAGGATACGCGTCATGGCCGAGCGGCTTAGCGCGTTCGCGCCCGGTGCGCCAGAGGCGCATAAGGACAAGCCGGCGGGCCTTGTGAAGCGCACGCGCGCGCGCCAAGTATGCGGCCATGACATCCGATTTCCTCACCGCCCTGCCCGGCCGCACCGTCATCGCCATCACCGGCGCCGACGCGCGCAGCTTTCTCCAGCGTGTGATCACGCGCGGCCCCGAAGGCCTTGAACCGGGCGGGGCGATGTTCAGCGCGCTCCTGACCCCGCAAGGCAAGGTGCTGGCCGATTTCATCCTTTTTGATGATGGCGCGGGCGGTCTGCTGATCGATGCCCCGGCCAGCGAGGCCGATGCTCTGGTCAAGCGGTTCTCGCTCTACCGGCTGCGCGCGAAGGCCGAAATCACGCTGCGGCCCGATCTGGGCGTGGCGGCGGCGCGCGGCGAGGGCGAGGCGGAGCTGAGCACCGTGGCGCTGGCGGCGGCGGCCGATCCACGCCGTGCA
>JBHYFR010000066.1:0-11867 GCA_051859425.1 Oceanicaulis sp.
AGAACGCGTGTCCCGAACAGCTGCCCCCCCAAACGCAGAAAGGCCCGGCGCGATGGCCGGGCCTTCCCGCTGTTTTCAGGAGCGATCCGCCTACCAGATGCGCACGCGCTGGTCGCGGGGGATGTAGAGCTCGTGCTCTTCGGTGACGCCGAACGCGTCGTACCAGGCGTCCAGATTGCGCACCACGCCGTTGACCCGGTACATGCCCGGCGAGTGGGGCCCGCGGGCCAGCTGGGCGCGCAGGGCGTCGTCGCGGAACAGGGTGCGCCACACCTGGGCCCAGGCCAGGAAGAAGCGCTGGTCGCCGGTGAAGCCGTTGATCACCGGCGGCTCGCCACCCGGATAGGCGGTGGCGGCGTAGTTGCGGTAGGCCTCATAGGCCATCTGCATGCCGCCCAGATCGCCGATATTCTCGCCCAGCGACACCCGGCCGTTCACGCATTCACCTTCGAACGGGCAGAACTGGTTGTACTGCTCGACCAGGGCGTCGGAGCGCTCGACGAAATTGTCGTTGGTCTCTGCGGTCCACCAGTCGCGGATGCGCCCTTCGGCGTCGAAGCGGCGGCCGTTATCGTCAAAGCCGTGGCCGATCTCGTGGCCGATCACCGCGCCGATGGCGCCGTAATTCATCGCCGCGTCGGCGTTCATGTCGAAGAAGGGCGCCTGCAGAATCCCGGCGGGGAAGGTGATCTGGTTCATCAGCGCGCTATAGCTGGCGTTGACGATTTGCGGCGGCCAGCTCCACAGGCGCCGGTCCACCGGATCGGGGAAGCGGCGCAGCTGTTCGGCCCAGGCGAAATCGCTCATGCGCTGGCGATTGCCGAAATAGTCGTCCGCGCGCAGTTCCAGCCCGTCAAACTCGTTCCAGACTTCGGGATAGCCGATGCGCGGCTCGAAGGTGGACAGCTTGGTCAGGGCCTCGGCGCGGGTCTCGTCATCCATCCATTCCAGACGCTCCAGGCGGCCGCGGAACCCGTCGATCAGATTGTTGATCAGCTCATCCATCTGGCGGCTGGCTTCGGGCGGATAGTGGCGGTCCACATAGACTTGGCCCACCAGATGGCCCAGCGCCCCGTTGACCAGCTGAACGCCGCGCAGTTCACGCTCGCGCTGCTCCTGCGTGCCCGACAGGGTGCGCGAGAAGAAGTCGAAATTGGCTTCGTCGAACGCCGCCGGCAGCCAGCTGGCGCGGCTCGACAGGAAGTGGAAGCTCAGCCAGGCCTGGATCACGTCCAGATCAGCGTCTGCAAACACCTCGCCGGCGCCGGTGATGGCGCTGGGCTGGGCGACGATGATCTCGCCGTCCGCCGGCAGGTCGCGCGCGGCCAGCGCACGGTCGAGATGGAGCGACGGCGCCAGGGCGAAGAACTCGGCGGTGGTCATGCGGTTATTGGTCCGGGTGACGTCGCGCGAATCCTCGCGGGTCCAGTGGACTTCGGCCAGCGCGGTTTCCAGCTCCAGAATGGCCTGCGCCATGTCCGCCCCGCCGGGCAGCCCGGCCAGCTCGAACATGCGCTCGATATAGGCCAGATAAGCCTCGCGGTAATCAGGGAAGCGGCCCGTGTCGAGCAGGTAGTAGTCGCGCGTGGGCAGGCCCAGGCCCGACTGGCCCGAGCGCATGATGTAGCGTTCGGGGTCTTCCGGATCAGCGCCAATGAACACGCCATAGGGCGCCGAGTAGGACCGCTGCGCCATCAGGGCGGCGGCGTCCTCATGGCTGGAGATTGACGCGATGGCGTCCAGATAGGGGCGGGCCGGGTCCAGGCCTGCAGCCTCGATGGCTTCGGCATTCATCCAGCTGGCGAACAGATCGGCGATCATCTGCTCGTTGGAGCCATCAGGACCGCCGCGCTCGGCGGCGTCCAGGATGATGGCGCGCACCTGTTGTTCAACCTCCAGCGCCAGCATGTCGAACATGCCGTAGCGCGCGCGGTCGGACGGGATTTCGGTGGTGTCGGCCCAAACGCCGTTGGCGTAGGCGAAGAAGTCATCGCCGGGATGGACCGCGCGGTTCATCCCCGCCTCGTCAAACCCGAAATCGCCAAAGCGCGGGGCTTCGTTTGCGAACGCCGCGCCCCCGGCGCAGAGCGTCAGGCTGGCCGCGCCAGCCATGAGCCATTTCATCATATCAGTCCTCCCGAAGGCTGTTTTCGCGCCCGTCAGGGGGCGCTGGTTATCAGCACGCGGAACGCTACAGCGCTGCCCCACCGTGTGGAACAGGCTGTAGCGGTCACGCCTGCGTTACTCGGCCGGGCTGGCGGCGCCGGCGGGGTCGCGGTCCCGGCCCGGACGATGGCGTTCGCGGGATTCTTCAGGCGTGTCGGCCACGTCCACGCCCTCTGCGCCGCTGATCCGGCCCTCCCAGCCCGCGCCGATGCCCGGTATGCGCTCGCCGCGCCACAGGCTGAGCGTGCCGCGCTTGATATCCACGCCGATGGCGTAGAGGGCGGGCACGAACAGCAGGGTCAGGAACAGGGCGAACACCACGCCGAACCCGATCGCCACCACCATGGGCTTGAGGAACTGGGCCTGGGTGGAGCGCTCGGCCATCATCGGCAGAATGCCCAGGAAGGTCGTGATCGTGGTCAGCAGGATCGGCCGGAAGCGCTGCACACCCGCATCCACAAGGGCCTGGAAGGCGCCCACCCCGCGTTCTCGCAACCGGTTGACGAAGTCCACCAGAACCAGGTTGTCGTTGATCACAACCCCGGCCGCCGCCCCCACGCCGAAGAAGGAGAACAGGGCCAGCGGCATGCCGAAGAGCATATGCCCGAACACCGCGCCGGCGAAGGCGAACGGTATGGCGGTCATGATCAGCAAGGGCTGGGCGTAGGAGCGGAAGGCGATAGCCAGCAGCACATACATGGAGCCCAGCACCAGGATTTGCAGGATCGTAATCTCACGCATGAACTGCGCCTGGCCTTCGGCGTCACCCAGCGCGCCGGTGGACACGCCCGGATAGCGCGCCTCCCAGGCCGGGAAGAAATTCTCCCTCAGATCACGGCGGATATCGCCGGCGGTATCCTGATCGCTCAGCTGGGCGCTGACCGTGACGGTGCGCTGGCGTTCGCGGCGGTTGATCCGGCTGATGCCCGGCGCAAACTCCACGTCGGCCACGGCGGCCAGCGGAATCTCGCGCCCGTCGGGGGTCCGGAGGCGCAGATCGCGCACCGCATCGAGACTGTCGCGCAGCTCGCGCGGGTAGCGCACCATAACGCGTACATCTTCGCCGCCGCGCGGCAGGCGCTGGACTTCAATCCCGTAGAAGGCCTGACGAACCTGGCTGGTGACATCGTTCAGGGTCAGGCCCAGCGCGCGCGCATCCGGGCGCAGGCTGAAGCGCATCTCCTCCGCCGAGGTCTGCAGATTGTCCACGATGTCATAGGTGGTCGCATAGCTGCGCAGCTGCGCCTTCAGGTCTGCGGCGGCGGCGCGCAGCGTGTCGAGATCGGAGTGATTGACTGCAAACTGAACACCCGTGACGTTGTCTGAAATTGTGAAGTTGAAGTCGATGGATTCCGCGTCCGGCACCGGACCCATGAAATCTCGCAAGGTCTGGGCGATTTGCGACATAGGGATGGGCTCGGGGCGATATTCCGGACTGGTCACCTTGATCCAGGCGCGCACGCTGGACCCGTTGGCGATCACCGCGCTGCCCACCACCACATCGAAGCCGGGATAGCGCTCGGCGTAGTGGTCATTGAGGGCGAAAGTAGCGCCTTCCAGCTGGGTGCGCACCTCTTCCAGACGGCTCCAGGGCGCGCCCTCGGGCAGCTGGATATTCACCTCGACCAGCTCGTTCTCCACCTCCGGCATGAAGCGGAAGGGCACATAGCCGGTGTTCATCAGCACGATGGCCAGGGTGAACATCATGACGAAGGCGATGACGGTGAAGTACCGCGCCTTGATGGCCAGCGTCAGCACCGGGGCGTAGACCCGGCGGGCGACGATGACAAGCGCATTGGCGATGGCTTCCTGGAAGCGCAGAAGCGGTCCGAAGAAGCCGGTCATGCGCTGGGGGCCCATGTGCGACAGGTGCGCGGGCAGGATCAACAGGGACTCGATCAGCGAGAAGGTCAGCGCCGCCACCACCACGATGGAGATTTGCCGCGTGAACTGCACCTCCGGTCCCGTCAGCAGCATCCAGGGCGCAAACACCATCATGGTGGTGATGACCGCGAATATCACAGGCTTGGCCACCATCTGGACGCCGACGACCGCGGCTGTCAGGCCCCGCTCGCCGCGCTCGACCCGGTTGTGAATGTTCTCGCCGACGATGATGGCGTCGTCCACGACCACGCCGATCACGATCAGGAAGGCGTATAGCGAGAGCATGTTCAGCGTGATGCCCAGCATGGGCAGAAGCATCATGCCTCCGGCGAAGGCGGTGGCGATGCCGATGGTCACCCAGAACGCCACGATCGGACGCAGGAACAGCACCAGAGCGATCAGCACCAGCAACAGGCCGGTCAGCGCTGAATTTGAAATCGGGGTCATAAGCGAGTTGTACTGGTCGGCCATGTCGATCCAGTCCGACAGGGTCACGCTGGATGGCAGCTCGGCGCGCTTTTGCTCGAGATATGTCTGCATCTGGCGCGACAGGCGCACCACATCGACGTCGCCGCGCGAGCTCACGTTGATCAGCACCATCGTCTGGCCGTTATAGGTGCCTGAAAAATCGATATCGGCCAGGTCGTCCGTGACCCTCGCCACATCGCGCACCCGGATCGTTGAACCGTCCGCTTGTTGACGCACGATGATCTCGCCGAACTGGTCGGCGGTGTCAGCCAGCTGGCGCGAGGTCAGCTGGATGCGGCCCTGGGCGGTGCGCACAGCGCCCGCCGAGGCGTTCACAGAGGAGCCGCGCACGGCCTGGGCCACTTCGCCGAAGGTCAGGCCGTAGCGGCGCAGCGCCGCTTCGGACACTTCAATGGCCACTTCCTCGGACAGGGAAGCCATGGTGCTCACGATCGACGCTTCGCCGACCTGTGAGCTGATCTCATCGCGGATTTCCCGCGCCAGGCGTTGCAATTCGCGCCGGTCCACATCGCCGTGCAGGGCGACCATGTACATCTGCTGCTGGCTTTCCCAGCGGCTCACCACCGGACGGAAGGCGTCAGCGGGAAGATTATTGATGGAGTCCACGCGCAGCTTGATTTCGTTGAGGAATTCATTGCCGTCGACATTGCGACGGCCTTCAATATTGACGAAGCCTCGTCCTTCAAATGCGGTGGCGGTGATGCGTTGAACGCCAGGCAGGCTGGCCACGGCCTCCTCGATGCGCAAGACGATCTGCTCCTCCACCTCCTGGGGCGCGGCGCCGGGCCAGGCCACCGACACCGTGGCGCCGTTGAAGGCGCCGGAGGGGAAGACCTCGCGCTGGAGCTGGAAGAAGCCGATTGCGCCGCCGACAAAGGCGATGATCATCAACAGATTGGCGGCGACGGAATTGCGCGCCCACCAGGCCAGAATGCCGCGGTGTTCACGTTCTCCGGGACGTTGAACCATGATCGTGTCCTCCAGCTTTCCGTTCAGCCGTCAATCGCGGCGACGCCCGGCGCATCCGCGCGCGGCGTCTCCGTCTCGGGCGCGTCGATGTCCAGCGGCTCGCCGTCGGGCCCCATGGCGGTCAAGCGCATGCCCGATGCAGCGGCGCGCACGGTGGAGGTGATCACCCGGTCGCCCGGCTCGATCCCGCTGGCCACCACGACCCGTTCAGCGGTGGAATCGATGACGTTCACCTCGCGGATGGACAGGGTGCCGTCGCGCTCGGCGACAAAGATCTGGCTGGTCCCGCGCAGGGCGCTGCGCGGCAGCACGATGGCGCTGGGGATCTCCTGGCCTTCGATCCGCGCCTCCACGAACAGGCCCATGGCCAGCGGCGCGCCGGCCGCCTCGGCGGCCTCGCCATACGGATCGCGCACCTGGACAAAGACGCTCAGCGTGCGGGTCTGTGGGTCAATGGCTGCATCCGTGCGCACGACCTCGCCGTCCCACTGGCGCGTCACTCCGGCGCTGACCGCAGTCAGGGTCACGCGCGGACCGGGATTGCCCTCGCTCGCCCGGAAAGCGGCGGGCATGTTGAGCAGGGAGATTTCCCGGTCGCTCAGCGGCAGGCGGATTTCAGCCACATCGGTGGAAAAGACACGGCCCAGGCGCGCGCCCGGTCCGACGAATTGGCCCTGATCGACCATTTTTTCACGCACGCGGCCCGCGAAAGGCGCCGAAATGCGGGTGCGCGACAGATTGAGGCGCGCTTCGGCCAGGCTGGCTTCGGCGGCGGCGAGCTGGGCGCGCGCATCGGCCAGCTGCGGTTCGCGCAGAGCCAGCGGCGTAGCCTCGCCCCGGCCGATGGCCTCCCATTCCTGTCGCGCCAGCTCGGACTCGGCCTGTTCACGGATCAGGGCCTGGCGGCGCTGGCTGACCTGCGCCTCGGCGCGGGTGACCGCCAGGCGGTAATCGGCGTCTTCCAGCTGCACCAGCACTTCACCGGCCTCGAAGAAGCCGCCCTGAACGAAGTTCGGGTTCACAAAGGCGACCCGGCCTGACACCTGGGCTGTCAGATCGATTTCGGTCAGCGCCGTGACGGAGCCCTGGGTGCGTACATTGAGCCTGACCGGTTGGGACTCCGCTTCGGTGACAAAGACCGCTGCGGCGCGCGCGGTCTGCTCGGCGCGCTCGGGCCGCGGCGCGTTCATCGCCAGTGCGACAAATACCGCCACCGCCGCCACTACCAGCAATATCGGGGCTCCGAAAAGCAGGGTGCGTCCAACAATCTTATTCATGACCAACCTCGTCTTGTCGTGCGGACGCCACCGTCCGGCAGGCCTCTTGCGGGCCGAAAAATGCGTGTCGTCTAACCCGCGTCGCGGGCGCCGGCCTCAAAGCCGCCGGCGATGGCCAGATGCAGGGCGATGCGATTGTCGACGCGCTCGCGCCGGGCGGTGAGCAGCTGGGACTGGGCCTGGATGACCCGGGTCTGGGCGTCGATCAGCTCGAAGATGGTGGCGATGCCCGAGGCGTATTGCTGCTCGACCAGCTCCAGCGCCGCCTGGGCCTCGGCGCTGGCCGACGCCAGGGCGTCGACGCGGCGCGCCAGCCGGGCGTCGGCGTCCAGAGCGTTTTCCACTTCGCGCAGGGCCGTCAGCACGGTTTCAACCAGGCGCGCTGCGGCCTGATCGGCCAGCGCGATCTGCCGGTCACGCTCGGCGCGTAGCTGTCCGCCGCGAAACAGCGGCGCCAGGATTGAGGCCGAGACCGAGCTCGCCAGATTCTGGGGATCGAAAAGATCGCCCGGACTGGAGACCACGTCGCGCAGCTCCGCACGCAGGGTGAGGCCTGGATAGAGCGCCTTGCGCGCGGCGTCGGCGGAGAAGCCGGCCGCCTGCATGCGCGCTTCGGCGGCGACAATGTCAGGACGGCGCTGCAACAGGCTTTGCGGCGAACCCGGATGGGAGACCGGCCCCAGATCGGGCAGGGCGCCATCCATGGCCAGCGCATTGGCCGGATAGCGGCCCAAAAGGGTTTCCAGCGCACGCGCCGCCGCATCGCGGGCGCGTTCACGCGACGCCAGAGCCGCCTGGCTGGAGGCCAGCGCGGACCGGGCGGTGCGCAGATCGGACGAGCGCACCACGCCGCGCTGGAAACGGCGCTCGACGCTGTCCAGCTGACGGGTGCGCGTCTCCACATCCTGTTGGGCCAGCTGATATTGCTGGCGCGCGTCGATCAGGGCGTACCAGGCCTGGGCCACATTGGCCGCGATGGTGAGGCGCGCGCCGCGCCAGTCGGCGTCTGCGGCTTCAGCAGACAGGGCGCTGGCGCGGGCCTGATCTCCCAGCCGTCCCCAGACATCGGCGGTCCAGCTGGCTTCCAGCGTGGCGGCGTAAGTGGTTCCCGACTGGACCGGCCCGTCGGTCTCGGTCACGCCGAGGCGGCCATCAGCCGAGGGCAGGCGGGCGCCGCTGGCGGCGCGTGCCGAGGCGCGGGCGGCATTCAGTCCGGCGCGTGCGGCGCGCAGGGAGGGATTGGAGTCCATCGCCTCGTCCACCAGGGCGGTCAGCACCGGGTCATTGAGCGCGATGATCCAGTCTTGCGGCGCGGCGGCGGCCTCCCGGGGCTGGGCGGCGAAACTGGACGGCGCGCCGTCGGGCAGGCTGGCGCCGCCCATGGGCGCGCCGGCGCAGGCAGAGACCCTCAGCGCGGCGAGAATGGGGGTGGAACGAATGATCAAGGCTCTAATCTTTCTGGCGGACCGAAATGGATGTCATGATGGCCTTCCTACCTGCGAACTCATGAAAGTCAATCAAAACTTATCGAAAAACGACAAAAATTGCTCGAATTACGAAAAATTCATGCCGGGGTCAGGCGCCGGTCATAAAGCGCCTGGCTGCTTGGGCGGGCGTTGGCGCCGTGTCTTGCGCCGCGCGCGTGTTTCGCGCCCGTCACATTCTCATGATACCAATCTTCATGGCTGAAGAGCGCCCGAATCGCACCCCTCGCAAGACGCCGGACCGCCCGCGCCGGCGCGATATCGCGCTGACCGCGTCACTGGCGGTGCTGATCATGGCTGTGCTGGCGGTGGCGGGTGAATTGCAGCCCGGGGTTTTCGTGGCGGGGTCGCTGGCCATCGCCGGCCTTGCCGCCGTGTATTATCTGACCGCGCTCACCGCCGCCGAGCCGAGCCCGCGTCCCGCCGCCGCCGCCGAAGTCCGCCCGGTGGAGGTCGAAGCGTGTGAGTCGATGCTGGAGCGCCTGCCGATTCCGGTGCTGCTGATCGGGCCGGGCGGGCGGATCGAGCGGGCCAATCCGGCGGCGCGCGCCTTCCTGGGGCTGGGCGCCGAGCGCGGCCTGTTGTCCACAGCCCTGCGTCAGCCGCGCGTGCTGGAGGCGGTCAGCGCGGCCCTGCGCGGCGAGCGCGGCGCGGCGGTGGAGTATTCCACGCTGGCCCCTCTGGAAAGCCATGTGCGCGCCTTTGTCGAACCGCTCCGGCTCAATGCGCCCGGGCCCATGCCGTTCCGGGCCATGCTGGTCTTGTCCGACGACACCTCGTCCAAGCGCGCCGAGCGGATGCGCGCCGACTTCCTGGCCAATGCCAGCCATGAGCTGCGCACGCCGCTGGCCTCGCTGTCGGGCTTTCTGGAAACCCTGCAAGGCCCCGCGCGCGATGATGAAGAAGCGCGCGACCGCTTCCTGAACATCATGATGGAGCAGACCGTGCGCATGCGCCGGCTGATCGATGATCTGCTCTCGCTCAGCCGGGTGGAGATGAATGAGCACGTGGTTCCCACCGGCGCGGTGGAGCTGAACGCGCTGGTGCGCGATGTCACCGAGGTGCTGGGCCTGGTCGCGGAAAAGCGCGCCATCACGCTGGATGTGACGCTGGCCGACGAGGCAACGACGGTGCGCGGCGACCATGACCAGATCTACGAGGTGGTCGAGAACCTGGTGGAGAACGCCATCAAGTATTCGCCCGACGGCGCCGCCGTCACGGTGTGGGTGGAGGCCTCGCGCACCCGTGACGGCGCCGAGCATCTGGACGAGCGCATCGATCCCCAGTCAGGACGGCTCACCCTGAGCGCGCCGCCGCTGGACCCCGACGCCCGCTTCGCCGTGGTGCGCGTGCGCGATGCCGGGCCCGGGATCGAGCGGCGCTATCTGCCGCGCCTGTCCGAGCGCTTCTTCCGGGTCGACGGCCAGAAGAGCGGACCGGCCGCCGGGACCGGGCTGGGCCTGGCTATTGTGAAGCATATTGTCAGCCGACATCGCGGCGGTTTCACGGTGGAAAGCGCCCCGGGCGCCGGGACCGTATTCTCGGTGTTTCTCGCTGTGGCGCCGGCGCGCCAGACGGTGGAGACCCCCGAACAGCCGCAGCCCGATAGCGAAACCGCCCCGGCGGGGGAAAACCGGGCTGACGCTGTCACATAAGTGTAGGACAAGTGTCATATTCAGGTGACTGAGTCCGCGCATGGTCCGCCGCTGATCGTGGCGAAGGCGCGTGCGCTGCGATAACCGCCAAGGGCATCGGGACGGCGCGTCCGGGACACACATGCAGATTTCCGTCATCCTGGCGTTAACGCTGCTGGTGCTGACGGCGTTCGGCTTCCTGATAGGCCGGCGCCGGGCGCTCGCGGCGCGTGGCCGGTCTGACGGACGGCTGCACTCGCTGCCCAATTATTATGGATATTACATCGCCCTGTGGACCGGCGGGCCGGCGCTGGTGGTGCTGGCCGCCTATGGCGTGTTCGGGGCCGGCCTGGTCAATACGCTAGCCATGACCCAGCTGGAGCGCGAGGCCGCGCCGTTGATCGCCGAGTTTGACCGCCAGCTGGAACGCGACAACGCGTATCTGGATTTGCTGGCTGAGGCTGCAGAGGCCGAGACCGATGCGATGGAAGCGCGCGAGGCCATTACGCAAGCGCGCGATGCCGGCCTTGATCCGGGCGCGTTTCAGGCCGCTCTGGCCGTTCAGACCACGCGCCTGACCGAGATCGACGCCCGGCTGGACCAGAGGCGCAGTGAGATCGCCCGCGCTGTAGCGTCGCGTGCGCCGCAAAGCGATGCGGGGATACGCGCGCGCTCGGGCTTTGAGTACTGGATCAGTCCGCGCGAGCGCCGCCAGCTGTTTCTGGCCGATGCGCGCGCGATCGCTTTTGGCGTGGGACTGGCCAGCCGCAACACGCCTGAAGTGCGCGCCGCCGCGCTGGCGATGCGGCCGGTAGAGGATATTTTCCGCTTCTCCGTCGCGGGTCTGGCGCTGTCGCTGGCGGTGGGCGGGCTCGCCTGGGGGCGCTCGCGAGTGCGCGCCTCGTTCCGGGCCCGCAACCGGGTTGAGTCCGTCATCAGCGCGCTGTTGATGCTGGCCTCGCTGATCGCGATCCTGACCACGCTGGGCATCGTCTTCTCGCTCTTGTTTGAATCGCTGCGCTTTTTCGCGTCGATCAACTGGCGTGTGGCCGACTTCCTGTTCGGCCTGCAGTGGAGCCCGCAGATCGCCATCCGCGCCGACCAGATCGGCCAGTCGGGCGCGTTCGGGGCCGTGCCGCTATTCGCCGGTACGGCGCTGATTACCGTGATCGCCATGGCTGTGGCGATCCCGGTGGGCTTGTTCTCGGCCATCTACATGTCGGAATACGCCACGCCGCGCGTGCGCGCCGTGGCCAAGCCGGTCCTGGAGGTGCTGGCGGGCGTGCCCACCGTGGTCTACGGGTTTTTCGCGCTGCTGACCGTGGGGCCGTTCCTGCGCGATTTCGCCCTGTTCCTGGGCTATGAGAACGCGGTCACCCAGAGCGCGCTGTCGGCCGGCGTGGTCATGGGGGTGATGATCATCCCCTTCATCTCGTCCCTGTCTGATGACGTGATCAACGCCGTGCCGCAGACCTTGCGCGACGGCGCCTACGCCATGGGCGCCACCAAGTCCGAAGCCATCCGCCATGTGGTGCTGCCCGCCGCCCTGCCGGGCGTGGTCGGCGCCGTTCTGCTGGGCGTGTCGCGCGCCATTGGCGAGACCATGATCGTGGTGATGGCCGCCGGCCAGGGCGCCAACCTGACCGCCAACCCGCTGGAATCGGTGACCACTATCACCGTGCAGATCGTCACCCTGCTGACCGGTGACCAGGAGTTTGACAGCTCCAAGACGCTCGCCGCCTTCGCGCTGGGCCTGGTGCTGTTCACCCTGACCTTGATGCTCAACATCATCGCCCTGCGCGTGGTGCAACGCTTCCGTGAGCGCTATGAATAGCCCGTCCCCCGTCCCCGTCCGCCCGATCCGCACCGCGGTGGAGGCCCGCCTGGCGCGCCGCCACCGGTCCGAGCGCCGGTTCCAGTTCTATGGCATGGCGGCGATCTCGATGGCGGTGGTGTTCCTGGTG
>JBHYFR010000067.1:0-11709 GCA_051859425.1 Oceanicaulis sp.
TCCCCAGGAGCGTCTGCGCGTCTATCTCAGGGGCATGACTGACGCCCTGTCCAACGCCCTGTCTGACGTTATCGACCCGGCCACCGGAACGGCGCTGGGCGCCTCGGGCCGTATTGGCGGGCTCGATCTTCGTGAGGGCGTCGCGACCATCGTCCTGCGGCCAGGCCCACAGGGCGAAGACATCACGGCCTTGCGTGCGGCGGTGGCCAGCGCGCTGGAAGGCCGTCTCGGGGTCACGCGCACACGGGTGATCATCGAAACCCAGCTCTCCGGCGCGTCCGGGCAGACTCCCAAGCCGGCGCCAGCGCCCGCCCGGCGCATCATCGCCGTGGCCTCGGGCAAGGGCGGGGTGGGCAAGTCCACGGTGGCGGCCAATCTGGCGGGCGCCTGCGTCAAGCTGGGGCTGAAGACCGGGCTGATGGACGCCGACATTTACGGGCCCAGCGCGCCGCGGATTTTCGGCCTGTCCGATGCCCCGGGCCTGCGCAAGACCGATGCCGGGATCCAGCCGCTTGAGGCCCATGGCGTGAAGCTGGTGTCCATGGGCTTCCTGGTGGGCGAGCGTGACCCGGTGGTCTGGCGCGGTCCCATGGTGACCGGTGCGATCCGCCAGTTCCTCCATGAGGTGGACTGGGGCGATCTCGACGTGCTGATCATCGACATGCCCCCCGGCACCGGCGACGCCCAGCTGGCGATCGCGCAAGGCGCGCCCATCTCCGGGGTGGTGATCGTCTCCACGCCCCAGACGCTGGCGCTGGATGACGCGCGCAAGGCGGTGGCGCTGTTTGACCGCACCGAGATTCCGATCTTGGGAATCATCGAGAATATGAGCTTCTTCCTGTGTCCCCATTGCGGCGAGGGGACCGAGATTTTCGGCCGCGGCGGCGCGCGCGCGGAGGCTGATCTGACCGGCGCGCCGTTCCTGGGAGAAATCCCCTTACATCCCGAACTGCGTGAGGCGTCTGACGCCGGGCGTCTGGTCGCCAGCGGTGACGGGCCCGTGGCCAAAGCCTTTCTTCGCGCCGCAGAAGCCATGCTGCTTCATGTCGACGCCGCCCACCGTCCCGCGCCCGAGATTGTGTTCGTGTCCTGAAAGTGTCGACAAATCCGCGCGCTGCGTTAGAACACCCGCCCACGCTGAACAGGGAGACCGCCATGGCGGATATCGCGTTTATCGGGCTTGGAAATATGGGCGGCGGCATGGCCTCCAATCTGGTCAAGGCCGGCCACCGCGTGCGCGCCTTTGATCTCAACCCGAATGCAGTGGCGCATCTGGCGACCAAGGGCGCCCATCCGGCCGGTTCGCTGGCCGACGCGGTTTCCGGCGCCGAAGCGGTCGTCACCATGCTCCCCGCTGGCCCTCAGGTGCGCAAGGTCTATACCGGCGAAGATGGCGTGATGGCCCATGCGCCCGCTCATGCCGTGCTGATCGATTGCTCTACCATTGACGTGGAAAGCGCCGCCGAGGTGGGCAAAACGGCGGCCGCGCGCGGGTTCGCCTTCGTCGACGCGCCAGTGTCCGGCGGGATGGCTGCAGCCGATGCAGGCACGCTGACCTTCATGGTGGGCGGTCCTGAAGCGGCATTCGCCAAGGCCGAACCCTATCTGAGCGCCATGGGCAAGGCGGTGATCCGCGCGGGCGACGCCGGGGCGGGGCAGGCGGCCAAGATCTGCAACAACATGCTGCTGGCCATTCACATGATCGGCACTTGTGAGGCCATGAACATGGCGATCCGCCTGGGGCTCGATCCGCAGAACTTCTTCGACATCGCCTCCAAGGCGTCCGGCCAGAACTGGTCCCTGACCAGCTATTGCCCGGTGCCGGGCATAGTGCCGGCGGCGCCGTCCAACCGCGATTACCAGCCCGGCTTCGCCGCCCCGATGATGCTTAAAGACCTGATGCTGGCCATGGAGGCGGCGCGCACCGCCGACGCCCACACGCCGCTGGGCGCCCACGCGGCCGAGATTTACCAGCGGTTTGTCGACATGGGGGGAGACAGGCTTGATTTTTCCGGCGTGATCAAAATGATCGCGGGTGAGAATCTGGCCTGACACAGGTGCATTTGAGAAGCGTTTTCAAGGAGAAAGCGCGACATTACGCCCCTGCTTGAGGTGAAGACGCGCTGTTCGGACTATGTCATTTTCCCGGCAGTTGAAGTCGGCAAAGGAGAGTCGCCGCTTTTTTCAGAATTGCGGTGCAGACCTTATGGATTATCGCAACGCCTTCAAAGCCGCTATCGCCCGGGTTCGCGCCGAAGGCCGCTATCGCGTGTTCGCCAATCTGCGCCGGGTGCGCGGACAATTCCCGCGCGCGCACTGGCGCACGCCCGAGGGTGATGTGCGCGATGTAGTGGTCTGGTGCTCCAATGATTATCTGGGCATGGGCCAGAGCCCGTGCGTCACCGGCGCCATGAAACAGGCGATCGACGATGTCGGCGCCGGGGCGGGCGGCACCCGCAATATTTCGGGCACCACCAACTATCACGTCGAGCTGGAGCAATCGCTGGCCGATCTGCACCAGAAGGAGTCGGCCCTTCTGTTCACCTCGGGCTACATCTCCAACCAGGCGACGCTGTCCACGCTGGGCAAGATCCTGCCCGGCCTGATCATGTTTTCCGATGCGCTCAACCACGCCTCCATGATCGAGGGCGTGCGCCAGTCGGGATGCGAGAAGCATGTCTGGCGTCACAATGATGTGGAGCATCTCGAAGCCCTGCTCAAAGCCGCTCCGGCGGATGCCCCCAAGCTGATCGCTCTGGAATCAGTCTATTCGATGGACGGCGATATCGGCCCACTGGAGGCGGTGTGTGATCTGGCCGACAAATACAACGCCCTGACCTATCTCGATGAAGTGCACGCGGTGGGCCTTTATGGCCTGCGTGGCGGCGGCATCGCCGAGCGCGACGGGCTGATGGACCGCTTCGACATCATCGAGGGCACGCTGGGCAAGGCGTTCGGCCTGATGGGCGGCTATATCGCGGCTGATTCGGTGATCATCGACGCCGTGCGCTCCACAGCGTCCGGCTTCATCTTCACCACCTCACTGGCGCCTGCGGTCGCGGCGGGTGCGCGCGCGAGCGTGGAATATCTCAAGAGCGCCCACCGCCTGCGTGAGGCGCACCAGGAACGCGCGGCGACGCTGAAGAGCCGCCTGACCGCCGCCGGCCTGCCGGTCATGCCCAACCAGACCCATATCGTGCCGCTGCATGTGGGCGATCCGGTTTTGTGCAAGCGGATGACCGACGCGCTGCTGGAAGATCACGGCATCTATGTTCAGCCGATCAATTACCCCACCGTTCCCCGCGGGACCGAGCGCATGCGCTTCACCCCCACGCCCATGCATGACGACGCCATGATGGATGCGCTGGTCGACGCCTTGCGCGATGTCTATGCGCGCCATGCCGGCGTGAAGGTGGCCTGATGGCGCCGCGCGGGCGTTTCGGCGGCCGCGAAGTGATCTTCGAGTTTACGACTTTGGGACAAAGCACCCGCGTGGCCGCGGTCGATGTGGCCACCGGCGAGGAAGTCATCATTTCCGGGCCTGCTGGCGCCTCGCGCGGTGATCTGGAGCGGGTGGCCCTGCGCAAGCTCTTGCGCCGTCTGGCCCGCACCCAGAGCCCGGACCATACAAAAACGCCCCGGCGCGGTGGCCGGGGCGTTGTCGTTTAAGGCCGGTTTACCCGGACTTACTTCTTGCGGCCGCCGCGGCCCAGACCGATTTCCTTGGCGAACTCGGACCGGCGCTTGGAGTAGTTCGGCGCGACCATCGGGTAGTCGGCCGGCAGGCCCCACTTGCGGCGATAGTCATCGGGGCTCATGTCATACTGCGAACGCAGGTAGCGCTTGAGCATTTTGAGCTTCTTGCCGTCTTCCAGGCAGACAATGTAGTCCTCGGTGACAGACTTCGAGACCGGAACGGCGGGTTTCGCCTTCGGCTCGGGCTTGGATTCGCCGCCCGAGATTTCCTTCATCGTCGCATATACCGACTTGATCATGTCCGGCACGCTTTCGGCCGGCACCGAATTGTGCGTCAGGAAAGACGCGACAATGTCGGTCGTCATCCGCATCAGCTCTTCATTGTCAACGGCGGGGAAAGTGTCTTCGCTCACTGGGAGGATCCTTTTTCTGAGACAGGGACAACCGAGGGGAATCGCTACGATCCATTCTTTGTATAATGCTCCACAGCTCAACATGCAAGTAATCCGGTGATGTTGTTCTGGGAAACATTACTTGCGGTCACGCTTTATTGAGTAACGGATGCAACCCAACATTAAGGCGCAGATGTGCGTCATCGCGTCCACAATGGTTGTCGCCCGCCAGCGCCCGGCTTATGACTCCCGTCTACTCAGTGTTGCTCCAGAAGGAACCGGTCATGGCACACGCGCACGCGGGCGATACAGCGACGTCTTTTTTCACCACGCCCCTAAACGCGGCTGATCCCGAGCTGGCGGACGCCATCGCGCGCGAGATTCGCCGCCAGCAGGAGCAGGTGGAGCTGATCGCGTCGGAGAACATTGTCAGCCGCGCCGTGTTGGAAGCGCAGGGCTCGCCGCTCACGAACAAGTATGCCGAGGGCTATCCGGGCAAGCGCTATTATGGCGGCTGCGAGTTTGTCGACATCGCCGAGGAGCTGGCGATCTCGCGCGCCAAACAGCTGTTCAACTGCGCCTATGTGAACGTGCAGCCCAATTCGGGCAGCCAGGCGAACCAGGCTGTGTTTCTGGCGCTTCTCAAGCCCGGCGACAAGATTCTGGGCCTTGATCTGGCGGCGGGCGGTCACCTGACCCACGGCGCGCGCCCGAACATGTCCGGCAAATGGTTTGAGGCGCATGCCTATGGCGTGCGCGAGGACAATGCCCAGATCGACTATGACGCGCTGCGTGAAACGGCGCGCCAATTGCGCCCCCAGATGATCATCGCCGGCGGCTCGGCCTATCCGCGCGTGATCGATTTCAAGGCGTTCCGCGAGATTGCGGACGAGGTGGGCGCCTATCTTCTGGTGGACATGGCGCACTTTGCCGGTCTGGTCGCGGGCGGCGCCTATCCCAGCCCGCTGGAGCACGCCCATGTGTGCACCACCACGACGCACAAGACCCTGCGCGGTCCGCGCGGCGGCATGATCCTGTCCAATGACCCGGATCTGGGCAAAAAGTTCAACTCGGCCGTCTTCCCCGGGATGCAGGGCGGGCCGCTCATGCATGTGATCGCCGCCAAGGCGGTGGCGTTTGGCGAGGCGCTGCGCCCGGAATTCAAAGCCTATGCCCGCAATGTCATCGAGAACTGCCGCGCCATGGCCGGCGCGCTGACCGAGGCCGGTTTTGATCTGGTGTCCGGCGGCACGGACAGCCATCTGGTGCTGGTCGATCTGCGTCCCAAATCACTGACCGGCGACATTTCCGAAGCCGCGCTGGAGCGCGCGCACATCACCTGCAACAAGAACGGCGTTCCGTTCGATCCGGCCAAGCCCACCGTGACGTCCGGCCTGCGCATCGGGTCCCCGGCTGGGACGACGCGCGGGTTCGGGGCAGGGGAATTCCGTCGGATCGGCGAGCTGATGGCCGAGGTTCTCGACGCGCTGAGCGCTTCGCGTGACGGTGACGCTGCGGTAGAGGCGCGCGTGCGTGACGAGATCATCGCGCTGTGCCGCCGCTTCCCGATCTATCCCGAGCTTGGTTGAGACGCGGAGGCTGAACCGTGCGCTGCCCGTTTTGCGGTCATCATGACACCCAGGTGAAGGACTCGCGCCCCGCCGAGGATGGCGGCTCCATCCGCCGCAGGCGGCAGTGTCCGTCCTGCGGCGCGCGCTTCACCACGTTCGAGCGGGTGCAGCTGCGCGATCTCCACGTGATCAAGTCGGACGGCAAGCGCGAGGCGTTCGAGCGCGACAAGCTGATGAAGTCGGTGCTGCTGGCGACCCAGAAACGGTCCATCGACCGCGACCGTATCGAGCAGATGGTGTCGGGCATTGTGCGCCGGCTGGAAAGCGGCGGCGACCCAGACGTGCCCTCCAAGCAGATCGGGCGGCTGGTGATGGACGGACTGCGCGCCCTCGATACCGTGGCCTATGTGCGCTACGCCTCGGTCTACAAGGACTTCCGTGAGGTCGAGGACTTCGCCACCTTCATCAAGGGCGAGCGCCTGATGGGCGGGGAGAAACCCGATCCTGACGCGGCGGCGGACGAGGAGGGCGCATGAGCGCGCCTGTGCGCGTCACGCTCAAGCTGGCCACCAGCCTGGACGCCCGGATCGCCCTGGCCAGTGGCGAATCGAAATGGATCACCGGGCCCGAGGCGCGCGAGGCCGTGCATCAATTGCGCGCAGATCACGACGTGCTGCTGACCGGAGCCGGGACGATCCTGGCCGATGACCCGATGATGACCGCCCGGCCCGGCGGCGCGGCCGCCGCCCGCCAGCCCCTGCGCGCTGTTCTCGACACAGGTCTGCGCACGCCCCCCGGCTGCGCTTTGCTGACGCAGGGGCCAGCCATTTTCTTCCACGGCGCGGACGCGCCGGCGTCAGCCATCTCGGCCTTGCAGGCGGCCGGAGGGCGCTGCATCAGGCGAAACACCGGCCCATTCGGAATTGATATTGCCCATGCAATGGAGTGGCTTGCATCAGAAACTTCATCCAGCGTCATGATCGAGGCGGGCGGGCGCGTGGCCGCGTCCGCCATCCGCGCCGGGATCGTTGACCGGATCGAATGGTTCCGCGCGCCGGTGCTGCTGGGCGGGGATGGACTGCCGGCGATTGCTGCGCTCGGACTTGAGACGCTGGGCGCGGCCCCCATGTTCCGGCGCACGGATGTGCGTGCATGCGGCGCTGATATCGGCGAAACGTGGGAGCGGGCCTGAGCCATGTTTACCGGGATCGTCACAGATGTCGGGCGCGTGATCGCCCTGGAGGACGGCCCGGTGCGCCGCGCCACCATCGCCAGCGCCTATGCGCCTGACGGCATCGCTCTGGGCGCATCGATCAGCCATGACGGCGCCTGCCTGACCGTGGTGTCGGTGGGGCCCGAAGGCCAGGGCGCCCGTCACGTGGTCGAGATTTCACCCGAAACCCTCGCGCGCACGACGTTGGGCGGTTGGCAGGCCAATACCCGGATCAATCTCGAACGCGCTCTCAAAATGGGCGATGAGCTCGGCGGCCATATCGTCCAGGGCCATGTGGACGGCGTGGGGCAGGTGCTGGAGCGCACCGATGAAAATGGCTGGATGCGCCTTCGTATCAGTGCGCCCGAAGCGATCGCAGGCTTCATCGCCGAAAAGGGCTCCATCGCCGTGGATGGCGTGTCGCTGACCGTCAACGCCGTGGCCGGCGCCGCCTTTGATCTGATGATCATTCCGCACACTGCCGACGTCACCACCTTGTCCCGGCTGCAGCCGGGAGCGCATGTGAACCTTGAGGTCGACGTCATGGCGCGCTACGCCGCACGCCTGATCGATTTCCGCGCGGCAGGAACCCCATCGTGAGCGAGCCCCACGGCGACACGCCGCTATCTCCCATCGCCGACATCATCGAGGATGCGCGCCAGGGCCGCATGTTCATTCTGGTGGATGCCGAGGACCGGGAGAATGAGGGCGACCTGGTCATCCCGGCCCAATTCGCGACGGCCGAGGCGGTCAATTTCATGGCCAGGCATGGCCGCGGGCTGATCTGCCTGACCCTGACGCGGGCGCGCGCCGATCAGCTCAAGCTGCCGCTGATGAGTGCGCGCAACCAGTCGCGCCACACCACCAATTTCACTGTATCAATCGAGGCGCGCGAGGGTATCTCCACCGGCATTTCCGCCCATGACCGCGCCCTGACCATCGCCACGGCGGTCGATCCGGCCAGGGACGCTGACGACATCGTCTCGCCCGGCCATGTATTTCCGCTGGTGGCGCGCGATGGCGGGGTGCTGGTGCGGGCCGGCCATACCGAAGCGGCGGTGGATATCGCCCGGCTGGCGGGCTGCAATCCGTCCGGCGTGATCTGCGAGATCATGAATGATGACGGCACCATGGCGCGTTTGCCCGATCTGGTGGCGTTCGCCCAGTTCCATGGCCTGAAGATCGGCGCCATCGCCGACCTCATCGCCTATCGCCGCCAGCATGACCGGTTTGTGGAGCGCCGCCTGGACACCGAGGTCACCACGCGCTGGGGCGGGCCGTTCCGGCTCACCGTTTTCCGCTCGCTGGTGGATGATGTGGAGCATGTGGCGATCTCGCGCGGGGATGTGCGCCCCGACCAGCCGGTGCTGGTGCGCATGCATAAGGTCAGCTTCGCTGAGGACGTTCTGGGCGCCGTGGGCGGGCGCAGCGGGTTGGTCGAGGACAGCATCGCTGCGCTGGAGGCCCATGACGGCCCGAGCGTCATGGTGTTCATCCGCGAGACCCACCGCTCGGCCATCACAGAGCGCTTTGGCGCAGCGCCCGCCGATGCGCCGGATGCCCGCGAGGCACGGCGTCTTCGCGAATACGGCGTGGGCGCGCAGATCCTGCTCGATCTCGGGGTTCGCCAGATGATACTTCTGACCACTGCGCCCCAGACGATTGTCGGACTTGACGGATACGGCCTGCAGGTCGTTGAACAGCGCGATCTTGAAGGAGCCCGCCATGACTGACACCCCCCGCGTCCTGATCGTGGCCGCGCCGTTCTATGAGGACATCACCGAGCAGCTGCTTGACGGCGCCCGTGCGGCGCTGGATGCGGCCGGCGCTGTGCACGAGACGGTGCAGGTGCCCGGCGCCTTCGAGATTCCCGGGGCGATCGCCATGTCATGGCTCGGCGAGGAACCGTTCGACGCCTATGTGGCGCTGGGCTGCGTCATTCGCGGCGAAACCAGCCATTATGACTATGTCTGCGGGGAAAGCGCGCGCGGCCTAATGGACCTGAGCCTTTCGGGCGTGGCGCTGGGTTATGGCATCCTGACGGTCGAGAATATCCGTCAGGCCCGCGAGCGCGCCCATACCGACCGCAAGAACAAGGGCAAGGACGCCGCCGAAGCGGCGCTCGCCATGTTCGCGCTCAAGCAGAAATTCGCCTCGTGATGAGCACTGATACCGCCAGCCGCTCCGAGACCCGCGCCCGCCTGCGCCGCGCCGCGCGCCTGAGCGCCGTTCAGGCGCTGTATCAGATGGAGGTGAGCGGGCAGGGGGCGGGCACCGTCGTGCGTCAGTTCCGCGATCACCGCTTTGGCCATGACGGCGAACCGGGCGAATATCTTGAAGTGGACGAGGACTTCTTTGAAAACCTCCTCATCGGCATTGTGGAGCGCCAGGACGAGGTGGACGGCCACATCGCCGGGACGCTCAAGGAGGGCTGGCGCCTGTCACGGCTCGACGCGACCTTGCGCGCCATCCTGCGGGCAGGCGGGTTTGAGCTGCTGGCCCGCCATGACGTGCCGTCGTCTGTGGTCATCAACGAATATGTCGATGTGGCCCACGCCTTCTTTGAAGGCACGGAGCCGGGCGTGGTGAATGGCGCGCTGGACTCGCTGGCGCGCACCATGCGCCCGGCGGACGCGTGAGCGGCGGCGGCGAGTTTGATTACATCGCGCGGCGCCTCGCGCCGCTCAGCGCCGGTTTTCCGGGCGCGGCGGGCCTGACCGATGACGGCGCGGTCATCGCGCCCATGCCAGGGTGTGAGCTGGCTGTCACCTCGGACACGCTGATCAGCGGCGTTCATTTTCCTGCAGATGAAGACCCGCGCCTGGTCGCGGCCAAGGCGTTGCGGGTCAATCTCTCCGATCTGGCGGCCATGGGCGCGCGCGCACGCGCCTATATGCTCAATATCGTCTGGCCGAAAGACGCCGGTTCGGATCTGCGCGAACGGTTCGCCGGCGGCCTCGGGGACGAGCAGGCCCTGTTCGGCGTGCATCTGATCGGCGGCGACACCACGTCGTCGCCGGGGCCCTGGGTGATCACGATCACCGCTTTCGGAGACGTGCCGTATGGGCGCACGGTCCGGCGCAGCGGGGCGCAGGCGGGCGATCTGGCCGTGGTGACCGGAACCATCGGCGATGCCTGGTTGGGGCTACAGGCGCGGCTTGGTGCGCGCGGCCGGCTGGACGCAGCGCATGAGGCGTTTATGGCCAACCGCTTCACTCGGCCCGAACCGCGCATGGCTCTGGCCGACGCGCTTCGCGATCATGCCCATGGCGCCATTGATATCAGTGACGGGTTGCTCGCCGATTGCGGGCATATCGCCCGGGCCAGCGGCCTGCGTCTTGCGCTGAACCTTGAGGACGTTCCGCTCTCCGAGGCTGCGTCCGCCTGGCTGGCCGCTCAGCCTGACGCCAAACAGGCCCGGCTCCATCTTGCAACCGGCGGAGACGATTACGAGCTGGCGCTGGCCGTGCCGCCGGGCCGCATCGATGCGCTGAGGGCCCTGGCGAGGCCGCTGGCCCTGACGGTGGTCGGCGCGTTCACAGACGGCCCCGCCGGCCTGGAGGTGACCTGGCGCGGTGAGAAGGTGACGCCCGGCAAAACCGGATTCACTCATTTTTGACGCGCCTTGCCGATACTGCAGGCATGAAAACGCTGAGCCTTGCTGCGATCATCGCGCTTGCCGCCGCGCCAGCCGCGCTGGCCGAAGACGCCGCGTGTGCAGACAACCAGACCGCCGGGGTGAACAAGCTGGTGGCTCCGGTGGTGTCGGACGATCACCGTCTGGCCGGATACGCGTTCGTCACGCCCAGAGTGTGCCTCGCGCGAGGCTACTCAGCTCTGGATTTTCGCGAGCGCCAGCATTTCCTGATGGATGCGCTGGTGCGCGCCGTTCAGCGCAAGCCCTTCCGCCTGCTGGAAGACGGCAGCGTGGATCGCGGCGAGGCCGAAGCGGCGTTCCGCGACGCGCTGGCGCAGGTCTATAACGTCCGGCAAGTTTCGGCCATCGCTCTCCAGGGCGATGATATCCGGCTGATGCGTCACTAATCAGCCAGCCCCTAACGCGCTGTCATTTCATCCGTTCGGGCCGGATCAGCCCCGTATTGCGCGCTTGCGCGCACATGGTCCATAGTCCGGCCCATCCGGGGAGGGCCTGACGGCGCAACTGATTCCATTTCGATACGCGCTGCTGGCGTTCAAATTCGCAATCAACGCCTCGTTCAAGGGGAATATCACATGGCTATGGATGAGCTTTGGCTCTGGCTTGCGGTCGCCGCAGGCTTCATCGCAATCGCATACGGCGTCATTCAGGTGCGCTCGATTCTGGCGTCCAGCGCCGGCACCGAGCGCATGCAGGAGATCGCTGCGGCGATCCAGGAAGGCGCCAACGCCTATCTGCGCCGGCAGTACACCACCATTGCCATCGTGGGCGTGGTCATCTTTGTGCTGGTCGGCTTCCTGCTGGGATGGGTCGTGGCGGTCGGCTTCCTGATCGGCGCGCTTTTGTCTGGCGCGGCCGGCTTCATCGGGATGCTGGTCTCGGTGCGCGCCAATGTGCGCACCACCGAAGCAGCCAAGACCTCGCTGCAGGCGGGCCTGTCCATGGCGTTCCGCGCAGGCGCGGTGACCGGCATGCTGGTGGCCGGTCTCGCCCTGTTGTCGGTGACCGTATACTTCCTGGTGCTGACAGGCGGCGACGGCTTCGCTGCCTCCGCCACCCAGCGCACCATTATTGACGGCCTTGTGGCCCTGGGCTTCGGCGCGTCGCTGATCTCCATCTTCGCGCGTCTGGGCGGCGGCATCTTCACCAAGGGCGCCGACGTGGGCGGCGACATGGTGG
>JBHYFR010000068.1:0-11680 GCA_051859425.1 Oceanicaulis sp.
TGTTGGGCCCATCAGACGGCGCATTGTCCGGATCGGGGTGGGTTTCCATGAACACCGCCGCCAGGCCCAGCGACACCGCCGCGCGCGCCAGAAAGGGCGCAAACTCGCGCTGGCCGCCGCTGGAGCCGCCCTGCCCGCCGGGCTGCTGCACCGAATGGGTGGCGTCAAACACCACCGGGCATCCGATGCGGCCCATGATCGGGATGGCGCGCATGTCGGTCACCAGCGTGTTATAGCCAAAGCTCACCCCGCGCTCGCACGCCATCACATTGGGATTGCCCGCGCCGGTGATCTTTTCGACCACGTTCTTCATGTCCCAGGGCGCCAGGAACTGACCCTTCTTCACATTGATCGCCTTGCCGGTTTCAGCCGCCGCGATCAGCAGATCGGTCTGGCGGCACAGGAAGGCGGGAATCTGCAGCACATCCACGGCCCGGGCCGCGATGGCGCATTGCTCGGCGGTGTGGACGTCGGTCAGCACGGGCAGGCCCGTGGTCTCGCGAATTTCCGCAAAGATCGGCAATGACGCCTCAAGCCCCAGCCCGCGCTGGCCTTTCAGACTGGTGCGGTTGGCTTTGTCGAACGAGGTTTTGTAGATCAGGCCGATGCCGACGCGCTCGGCCATTTCCTTAAGCGCGGCAGACACTTCCAGCCCGTGTGCGCGGCTTTCCAGCTGGCATGGGCCCGCGATCAGGACGAGCGGCAATCCATTGCCGATCTCAAGCTCATTCAGGCCGGGGCGGGCGAGACGGATGACGGTGTTGGCTTCGACAGACACGTGGCGCGGCTCCGGGCAGCGGGCAAGCTGCGGCTATGCGCAAGCTTGCAGCGGCGGATTGATCCGCCAGAAGATACCTTGCGTATTACGATACAAACGCTTTTCCGTCACCCATCGCGCGCTGCTGAGACCTGATGATTGCCCCTGCCGCCCCCGTCCTCATCTGGTTTCGACAGGACCTTCGCCTCGCTGACAATCCGGCGCTGCTGGCGGCCGCGGCCACCGGCGCGCCGGTCGTTGCGGCCTATGTGCTGGATGACGTCTCGCCCGGGGACTGGAAGCGCGGGGGCGCCAGCCGCTGGTGGCTGCATCATTCGCTGGCCTCGCTGGCGCGCGATATCGAGGCTCTGGGCGGCGCCCTGACTTTGAAGCGCGGCGATGCGCGCGAGGTGATCCCGGCGCTGGCGCGTGAAACCGGCGCCCGGGCCGTGTACTGGAACCGGCGCTACGAAGCGTGGGCGCGCGCGCGCGACGAGGCGGTCAAGACCACGCTGAAACGCGATGGCGTGGAGGCGCGCTCCTTCAACGGATCGCTGATTGTCGAGCCCTGGACCATCGCGACCAAGACCGGCGCGCCGTACAAGGTGTTCACCCCGTTCTGGAAATCGCTGCTGGCCGGTCACGAACCCTCTGAGCCCACGAGCAGACCCCAATCGGTCAACTGGGCGGCGCCGGTCCCGGGCGAGGCGCTGGACGCGCTTGAGCTGTTGCCCTCAAAGCCGGACTGGGCCGGGGGCCTGCGCGATGCCTGGACGCCGGGCGAGGCGAGTGCGCAAGGGCGCCTGGGCGAATTCATCGCAAACCGGGTCAAGGCCTATGCCGACATTCGCAACCTGCCGGCGGAACACGGCACGTCGCGCCTGTCGCCGCATCTGCATTTCGGAGAAATCTCGCCGCGTCAGGTATGGCATGCGGTGCGCGAGGCGGGACTGGCGGGCAGCGATGGCGGGCGCACGTATCTGAGCGAAATCGGCTGGCGCGAATTCAGCTATAACCTGTTGTATCACTTCCCGGATTTGCCCGACGCCAACTTCCAGCCGCGGTTCGACAAGTTTCAGTGGACCGGCACGCAGGACCAGCTCGGGGCCTGGACGCGCGGCGAGACCGGCTACCCGATCGTGGACGCCGGGATGAGGGAGCTCTGGCATACAGGCTGGATGCACAACCGGGTGCGCATGATCGTGGCGAGCTTCCTGGTGAAGGATCTGTTCGTCCACTGGCGCGAGGGCGAAGCCTGGTTCTGGGACACGCTGGTGGACGCCGATCTGGCGAGCAATGCGGCCAGCTGGCAATGGACCGCCGGGTCGGGGGCTGACGCCGCGCCATATTTCCGCATTTTCAACCCTGTCTCCCAGGGCGAAAAGTTCGATCCGGATGGCGCTTATGTGCGTAAGTGGATTCCGCAGCTGTCTCAATTGCGCGGGAATGCGATTCACGCGCCATGGACGGCTGACCGCGCCGCGCTGGCGCGTGCGGGGGTAAGACTGGGGACCGACTATCCACATCCGATCGTAGACCATGCCGAGGCGCGCAAGGCAGCGCTGGCGGCGTTTGAAGCCATCAAGGACGCAGCATGACTTCCATTGAGCCGGTTCTGACCCGCCGTTCGCGGATCGCTGTCATTGGCGCGGGGGTATCCGGGCTGGGCGCGGCATGGGCGCTCAGGCATGTGCATGACGTCACGGTTTTCGAGAAGGACACGCGCCTGGGCGGCCACGCCAACACCGTGACCATCGACTATGACGGGACGTCCATCGACGTGGACACCGGCTTCATCGTCTATAACGAGCTCAACTACCCCAACATGACCGCCCTGTTCGCCGAGCTGGGCGTGGGCACGTTCCACACCGATATGAGCTTCGGGTTCAGCCTGGACCAGTCTCTGGAATGGTCGTCCAACGGGCTGACGGGCCTGTTCGCCGATCCGGCCAATCTGGTCCGCCCCACCTTCCTGCGCATGCTGCGCGACATCCTGCACTTCAACGCCAGCGCCCAGCGCGATCTGGCGTCCGGGGCGCTGACCGGGCTCACCCTGGGCCAGTATCTCGATCAGATCGGCGCCGCGCAGCAATTCCGCGCCTGCTATCTCCTGCCCATGGGCGCGGCGATCTGGTCCTCCACCGAGAGCGCCATGGCGGACTATCCGGCCGAAGCTTTCGTGAAATTCTTCAACAATCACAGGCTGATGCACGCCAGCCGCCCGAAATGGCAGACGGTCAAGGGCGGCAGCCGGCAATACGTGACGCGCATCGTGGCCGATCTGGAAGCTGCCGGCTGCACCTTCTGCGGCGCCGCGGCCTCAGTGCGCCGGGACGCGCGCGGCGTCGTGGTGACCGACGCCGACGGCGCGGCGCACCGATTCGACGAAGTCATCCTGGCCTGTCATTCTGATCAGGCGCTGACCCTGCTTGGCGATGCCGACACGGACGAGCGCGAGCTGCTGGGCGCCATTCCCTATGCGGCCAACACCGCGGTGCTGCACCGGGACACGACGCTGTTGCCCCGGCGCAAGGGCGCCCATGCCGCCTGGTGCTATCTGCGTGAAGCGGGCCATGAGGGCGCGTCCGTGACCTATGACATGAACCGGCTGCAGGGGATTGATGCGGACAAGCCGCTGATGGTCACGCTCAATCCGGCGCGCGAGCCGGATCCGTCCAAGGTGTTCGGCCGGTTCGAGTATGACCATCCGCAATTCACCGCGCCGGGCCTGGCCGCCCAGCGCATTTTCAACCGCATTCAGGGCGTGCGCCACACCTGGTTCGCCGGCGCCTGGCTGGGCTATGGCTTCCATGAAGACGGCCTGCGCGCCGGCCTGCGCGCCGCATTGCGCCTGGGCGGTCAGATTCCCTGGACCTTCGCCGACGGGGATATCAGCGGCGGCGCCTGGGGGCAGCGCCGGGTACAGGGTGCGGCCCGGCGGCGGACGGCGGGCGCGACGGCAGCCGAATGACCGCCCTGCCCGCCCCGGCCGAGCTTTATATCGGCCATACCATTCATGAGCGGCGCGCCCCTTTCGTGCATCGCTTCCGCTACCGGATCGCCTCGGTCCTGATTGATCTGGACCGGCTGGATGACGCCGGGCGGATGAGCCGGCTGTTCTCGGTGGAGCGCTTCAATCTGTTCGGATTTCGCCAGAGCGACCATGGCGCGCGGGACGGATCGTCCCTGGCGGCCTGGGCGCGCGCGCGGTTTGAAGACGCCGGAATCGCCATTGGCGAGGCGCGCCTGCGCCTGCTCTGCTCGCCGCGTGTACTGGGCTATGTGTTCAATCCGCTCTCGATCTATTTCGCCGAAGGCCGCGACGGCGCGCTCAAGGGCGTGATCTACCAGGTGCACAACACGTTCGGCGACCGCCACGCCTATGTCGCCCCGTGCGCCGGGACGACGCCCGAGCGCCAGGAGGCCGACAAGGTGTTCTACGTCTCGCCTTTCTTTGATGTGAGCGGACGGTATGAATTCACCCTGCGCGCCCCGGGCGAGCGCTTCCAGCTGACCATCCTGAAACAGCGAGAGGACGGGCCGGACCTCCTGGCCACCATGGCCATGAAACGCAAGGCGCTGAGCAGCGCCGCGCTGGCGGGCCTGTTCGCGAGCCAGCCTTTCTCCACGCTCAAAACCATCACCGCCATCCATTTCGAGGCGCTGAAATTATGGCTGCGCGGGGCGCGCTATGTGCGCCACCCCGAGCCGCCTGACGCGCCCACCCTCGCCCGCCTGTCCGATGCGCGCCCTCCGGCTTCGCTTGGCCACACCCCGAAAAACCCGTAAAATCAGTCTCGAGCCGAGACGCGACGGAGCCTCCATGAACAAGCCCGCCGATATGACCGCTCATCACAACGCCCTTCGCGCCGACAGCGCCGCGATCGACAGCCTGAAGGGCGTGCCGCGCATGGCGCGCTTTGCGCTGCGCATGCTGTTGAAACTGCGCGCCGGTTCGCTGACCGTGGTGCTGCCGGACGGTACGGCGCTGCGCTTTGACGGATCGAAGCCGGGTCATCAGGCGCGCATGGACCTGGCCAGCTACGCCATCGTGCGCAAGGTCCTGTCCGGCGGCGATGTGGGGTTTGCCGAAAGCTATATGGACGGCGACTGGAGCACGCCGGACCTGCCCGCCGTCCTGACCGTGTTCTCTGACAATCTCGACCAGATGCCCAGCATCGCCACCGGCGGACCGGTGACCCGCCTGATGCACTGGATCTATCACCGCCTGCGCGCCAACACCAAAAGCGGCGCGCGCAAGAATATCGAAGCGCACTATGATCTGGGCAATGCGTTCTACGAGCGCTGGCTCGACCCCTCCATGACCTATTCCTCCGCGCGCTTTCCCACCGCTGAAACCAGTCTGGAGGACGCCCAGCGCGAGAAATACGCCGCGCTGGCCCGCTCTATCGATCTCAAGTCCGGCCACAGCGTTCTGGAGATCGGATGCGGCTGGGGCGGGTTTGCCGAGTACGCCGCAAAGGAGATCGGGGCCCAGGTCACCTGCCTCACCCTGTCGCCGTCCCAGCGCGATTACGCGCTCGAGCGCATGCAGCGCCAGCAATTGTCAGAGCGCGTCGACATCAAACTGCAGGATTATCGCGACGAAACCGGGCGCTATGACCGTGTGGCGTCCATCGAGATGTTCGAGGCGGTGGGCGAGGAATACTGGCCGAGCTTCTTTTCCAAGGTCGCCGAGGTGCTGCACCCCGGCGGGCGCGCCGGCCTGCAGATCATCACCATCCGCGACGATCTGTTCGACAGCTACGCACGCCGCACCGACTTCATCCAGCGCTACATCTTCCCCGGCGGGGTGCTGCCCAGCGTCACCAGGCTGCGCGAACAGTTCGACCGGGCAGGCCTCGGCTTTGACGCCATGGAGCAGTTCGGCGAGGACTATGCGCGCACGCTGAACGCCTGGCTGCAATCCTTCCGGGCCGCCTGGCCCGACCTGCAGCCGCTGGGCTTTGACAAGCGATTCCGCCGGATGTGGGAGTTTTACCTGGCCTATTGCGAGGCGGGTTTCCGCACCGGGCGGGTGAATGTCGCCCAGTTCGCGCTGAGCAAGCCGGCGTCGTAACGCCCCTGCAGCGCCATAGGCTCAGGCTATGGCGTGCAGAGTAATTATCGATTTCTCTTTAGAGCGGTGCAGCGTCATCCTGTCAGGGCAGTCGCGGCTTTGCTGCGTCCCCCAATGCCCTGGGCCGCGCTGTCAGGCGAAATGCCTGTGAACCCTGCCTGACTTGCACCCCCGGAGCCCCCAGCTCCGGGGGTCGCTCGTTAGGGCAGGCGTCAGCCGCAGCGCACGGAAATAACGATGCCGCTCTCGTCCGTGACAATGTTCAGACGGTCAGGCCGGTAATCCATGGTGACAGCGTCCCCGTGCGCATAGACCCGGCGCGGAGACGGCAGGCTCTCGGTGTGAATTTCCGAAACCCGTTGACCGATCAGCACCTGATACTGCTCGGCAGCGCACTCACGCCCCTCGCCGGTACGGTCGACGACCGGATAATCAGGCCCTGTGCTGTCAGTCTGGTCCGGCATGGTTTGGCACGCTGTCATGAACAGCGCTGCCAGACAAATGGCGATGATGCGTTTCATGCTGATTTCTCCCAGCGCCCCGAGGCGGTTTGTTTCCAGTAGGATACTGGCGTTTGGGACTTTTTTCGGGCGCTCCAGAGCCCCCGCGCCCAAGCCATGGCCGCCGCGTCATCAGCCTCAAACAGGATGATCACACGCTCCCAACCCTCGCCGGGACCCGGGTCGGCCCCATCAAGGCAGAACATCATGGTGGCGTTGTTCAGATTGTCCGGCGCCTGCGACAGCACTACCGGATGCTGATCCGCCCGCGGCCGGTCCGCCCGCCCGTGGGGCAGGAAGCTGTCATCAGCAAATGTCCACAAATGCTGGTCCAGACTGTCGATCCGCGCCTCATCCGGGCTCACGACGACGGCCCGCCCGCCCCGGGCCAGCAGCTTTTGAAGCAGTTCAGGCAAGGTGTCGGCGATGCGCGCGCGCTCGTGATGATAGAACCAGAACTCGCTCACCGCCTCATTCCCCCGGCCGGACAGGCCTGCGCTCCGGTCCGCCTGGCGGCGTCAGAGCGCAGGCCCGGCATCATGCCTCGTAATTGTCGCGCACCAGCCGGTCGAGCAGGCGTACGCCATAACCCGTGCCGAAGGTCGGCAGGCGCGGGTCCTTGGCGCCGGAATACATGCCGGTGCCGGCGATATCGATATGGCACCACGGCACATCATTGGTGTAGCGCTTGAGGAACTGGGCGGCCGTGATCGAACCGGCCAGACGCCCCTGCCCGAGATTCTTCATGTCCGCGATATCGCTGTCGATCTGGCGGTCATACTCAGGCCCCAGCGGCAGGCGCCACACGCCCTCGTCAGACGCCTTGCCCGCCTTGAACAGCTGATCGGCCAGACGGTCATCGCTGGAGAAGATGCCGGCATGCTCATGACCCAGCGAGATCAGGATCGCGCCGGTGAGCGTGGCCAGGTCGATCATGAATTTCGGCTTGAACTCCTTCTGGGTGTACCAGAGGGCGTCAGCCAGAACCAGGCGGCCTTCGGCGTCGGTGTTCAGAATTTCAATGGTCTGACCCGACATGGAGGTGACAATGTCACCCGGGCGCTGCGCCTTGGCGTCGGGCATGTTCTCCACCAGGCCGATCACGCCGATGGCGTTGACCCCGGCCTTGCGCCCGGCGAGCGCCGCCATCAGGCCGACAACGGCGGCCGAACCGCCCATATCGCCTTTCATCTCGTCCATTTTCTCGCCCGGCTTCAATGAGATGCCGCCGGTGTCGAAGGTGACGCCCTTGCCGACAAAGGCAATCGGCTGATCGCCCTCCTTGCCGCCCATCCATTTCATCACGACGAGCTGTGATTCCTGCGCCGAGCCCTGACCGACGCCCAGCAGGGCGTTCATGCCCAGCTTCTTCATCGCCGCTTCGCCCAGGACCTCGATTTCAAGCCCGAGCTTGTCGAGCTTTTTCACGCGGCGGGCATATTCTTCCGGGCCGAGCACGTTGGGCGCCTCATTGACCAGATCGCGCGCCAGCTCGACGCCGTCGCCAACCGGCTCCCAGTCCTTCCAGGTCTTCTTGGCCGCCTTGACGTCGGTCACGACAATTTCCAGCGCCTCCAGAGACGGTTTCTTGTCGTCGGAAAGCCTCGTGCGGTATTTGTCAAAGCGATAGGCGGCCATGCGCGCGCCCAGACCGGCGCGCGCGGCGCCCTCCAGATCAGCCACGCCGTCCAGCCGCAGCGACAACACCCTGGCGCCCGTGGTGAGCAGACTCTTGACCAACCCGGCAGCGGCCTGCTCCAGCCCATTGCCATTGAGGGTCTTCTTGTCGCCCAGTCCGAACAGGACAAGACGCGATGCGGCCATATCTGCCGGCGCCGACACCGTCAGCACCTGCCCGGGCGCGCCGGTAAAGCGCGAGGCCTTGAGCGCCCGGGTAATGGCGGCCCCCGATTCCATGTCCAGCGCCCTGGCGGCGTCCGAGAGGGCTGCGCCGGTGTAGGCGGGCGCTGCAATCGCATCACCTGTGGCGGTTTCGTTGAACTTGATTTTCATAGGCTTCCTTTCGGCGTTCGGACGGGGCGCGCACGGGCCTGACCCGGCATCACATGAATGTAGCACGCGTTGGCCAGTGGTATCGCATCGCGCGGCGGGTTAGAAGACGGGGTTATCATACCGCCCCGTCCCGCCCCTCCACACCCGAGCCGGCTTATGACCCTGTTTCAGCGCTATGCTTTCCGACAGGCGCTCTGGCCTTTTCTCGGCGCGCTTGCAGCGCTTGGCGGGCTGGCGGTGCTGACTCAGTCGCTGTCCAATCTGGACATCATCGCCGACCAGCGTGACGCGGCGCTGCGCTTTGTATGGATTACGCTTCTGGCCATGCCCCAGGTGATCGCGCTGTTGATCCCGGTGGCGGTATTCATCGCCTGCGCCATGGCGTTCAACCGGCTCAACAGCGATTCGGAACTGATCATCGGCGCCGCGGCCGGCATGAGCCGGCGCCAGCGCCTGACCCCGTTCCTGCGTCTGGCGGCCTATGCGATTCTGCTCAATCTGGTGATCAATCTGTTCGTCCAGCCCGCCAGCTTCCGCCAGATGCGCGAGCAGGTGTTCGAGATCCGCACCGACATCGCCGCCAGCCTGATGCGTCCGGGCGAGTTTGTGGCGATGGGCGATGGCGTGAGCTTCTATGCCCGCGAGATCGGCGAGGATCAGGTTCTGCGCGGGGTGTTTATCGAAGACGGGCGCGGCGCGTCGGCCACCGCCTATGCGGCGCGCCGGGCCGTCATCGCCCGCAGCGACCGCGGCCCGGTCATGCTGCTGGAAGACGGCGTGCTGACCCAGCTGGATGAGTCCGATACGCTGGCGAACCTGACCTTTGACCGGTACGAGTTCGATCTGGGCGCCTTCATCGACACCTCGTCGGCCTTCTTCTTCAAGGAGAGCGACCGGTTCCTGCCCGAGCTTCTGCGCCCCAGCGCAGCTGACAAGGCGCGCGCCCGGCAACCGGCCGATCTGGCCGCCGAAGGGCATTACCGCCTCGCCTCCCCGCTCTACAGCCTCGCGTTTGCCCTGATTGCGGCGGCCGCCTTCCTGGCGGTGGAGCACCGGCGCACCGGCTATATGCGCTTCATCCTGATCGCCGGCGCCTCGGCGCTGCTGCTGCGGCTGATCGGGTTCGCCGTCCAAGCCGGCGCATCCAACAACGCCGACCTCAACGCCCTGCAATACGCCGTGCCGCTCGTGGGCGCTGCAGCCGCCCTCGCCCTGATCGCCCGGCCCAATCGCAGAGCGCGCCAGAGCCGCCGCCGCGCACCGGAGGCCGCATGATCGCCTCACGCCTGTCCCGCTATATTTTCTGGCAGACCCTGATCGGTGTCATCGGGGCGGCATGCGTGATCGTCGCGGTGATCGTGCTGATCGATTTCGTGGAAACCTCCCGGGACATTTCCCGGCGCGCCGATGTGGGCGCGCTGCAGGCGCTTGAGCTGACGCTTCTCAAAACGCCGCTCCTGGTTCAGGAAACGCTGGCCTTCATCGTGCTGTTTGGCGTGCTGTTCACGTTTTTCCGCCTGAACCGGCGCAGCGAACTGATCGTGATGCGCGCATCGGGATACTCCGCCTGGCGCATCCTGGCGCCGGCGGGCGTGCTGACGCTGCTGGCGGGCGTGCTGGGGGCGACCGTGCTGAACCCGCTGAGCGCCGCAGCCAATACCCGATTTGAGAGCCTGCGCAACGCCTATGTCGATGCACGCGCCGGACAGGCCGCACCCGGTGTGCGCGTCTGGCTGCGCGAGGCGACGCCCGGTGGGTTCATCATTATCGGAGCCGAGGGCATTGACCCGGACGCATCGACCCTGCGTGAACCGGTCTTTCGCTATTATCAGGAAGGCGCCGAGAGCATTCCGCGCCTTGAGCGCACCGTGATAGCCGCTAGCGCCGAGTTGAGAGGCGGGTTCTGGCTTTTGTCAGAGGCGCTTGAGGCCCTGCCCGGCGACCCCCTTGAGACGCTGGGCGAGGTGTCGTTGCCGACACAAATTGGGGGGCAGGCGTTATTCGAACGTGTCCGGTCGCCAGGCGGCGTGTCCTTCTGGCGGTTGCCATCAGTCATCGATTCCGCACGGGACGCCGGTCTGTCGAGCCGCCCCTACGAGCTGCGCTGGCAGAGTTTGCTGGCTCAGCCGCTTCTTTTGTTCGCCGCCGCCTTGCTGGCCATTACAGCGACCTTGCGCCTTCACAGGCTGGGCGGGGCCGCAGGATTCGCCGCTGCCGGCGCAGGGGTTGGCTTTCTCCTGTATTTCTTCCAGGAGCTCCTGCTGGGGCTGGGGTCTGCCGGCACTCTGGACCCTGCGACGGCGGCCTGGACCACTCCGGCGCTGTTTACGCTGGCCGGACTCTTTTTCCTCGCCGCAACCGAGGACGGCTGACCTGCAGCGTCCCGCGATTGCACCTGCGCGCGCAATGGGTATCTTGCGCCAGGAACCGAACAGGGTGGTTGACCGCATGCTTTTGAGCCGATTTCTGCGCCTCGCCATACTGATCGCGGCGCTCGTGATCGCCGCGCCGGTGGCGCGTGCACAGATCGTCGAGGGCATCGCGGCTGTCGTGAATGATGAGCCGATCACGACGCTGGACGTTCGCGACCGAATGCGCCTCATCCTGTTTTCAGCCGGCATTGAGCCGACTGAGGAGATCATGAGCCAAGTGCTCGATCAGGCCTTGCGCGGGCTTGTGGAGGAAACCATCCAGCTTCAGACCGCCGCCCAGTTCGATCTGGTTGTGGAAGAGGACGAAATCGACAGCGCCCTCGCCAACCTCGCCCAGTCCAGCGGCGAGTCGCTGCAGGTGCTGCGGAGCGATTTGGCCGGAGCGGGGGTGCCGATCGAGACGCTTCGCCGCCAGGTCCGCGCCGAGATCGCCTGGCAGATCCTGACCAGCGGCCGGTTCCGCCAGCGGATCCGGGTATCGGACCGGCAGATCGAAACCGCCATGGAGCGCCTGGTCGCTTCCGCCCAGCAGCAACAATTCCGTATGCTTGAAATCCTCATCGAAGCGCCGTCCGGCCCCGGGGGGGATGAACGGGCCATCGAAACCGTGCAGATGATTTACGGGCTGATCGAAAGTGACGAAGTCCCCCTGCAGGCAGTCGCCCAGCAATTTTCTGCGGCGCCCAGCGCGGCGGTAGGCGGCGACACCGGATACGTCACCGCCGCCTCCATGCGCCCGCAAGTGCTCGAAGTCGCCCGGCAAATGCCGCCCGGTTCAATTTCGAATCCGATCCGCGTGCCCGGCGGCTACATGATTGTCGCTCTGATCGACCGGCGCGAGGGCCGCGTAATCGAGCAGCTGACGCTTTATCAGGCGACTATCCCCAACTCACGCATA
>JBHYFR010000069.1:0-11588 GCA_051859425.1 Oceanicaulis sp.
GCGCAGCGTGCGCTCGTCGATCGCCGTCACGCCCAGGGTCTCGGCGGGGTTGTTTTCAGGGTCCAGATTGACCTGGCGCGCATTGCGGATCGGGTAGAGGACCTTGGAATACTCCGACAGGGTCAGCGGATTGAGGATGCGGCGGAAGCCGAACACGAAGTCGTGCGCGGTCACCGGCTCGCCGTCGCTCCACTGCGCCTCGCGCAGGGTGAAGGTCCAGCTCAGCCCGTCCTCGGACGTCTCCCAGCTTTCGGCCATGCCGGGAATGGGAGAACCGTCGGCCGCCTCTGTGAACAGGCCGATGAACATGTCGCCAATGATGTTGTTCTCCCAGACACCCTGCGCCTTGTGCGGGTCCAGCGACAGCGGCTCGGCGTTATTGCCGCGATGCAGCACCACCGAATCGGAATCGCCGCCGGAGCGGTCACCGCAAGCGGCCAGGGTCAGCGCAGCGGCGCCGGCGACCGTCATAAGCATAAGGCGTCGGGTAAGGGTCATCGAGGCGGTCTCCTTCATAGATGCGCCGGGCGCAAGTGTTTCGTGGCGTGGCAAACAGACCTTGATGGCCTGAATAGGCGCCGTATCGTACTGTCATAGCGCTAGCCGCCCCCGAACACGAATCCGGAGCGGTGGCGGTACCCGGTCAGGCGCCGCAGGTTCGCGCCCAACTCTTGACGTAGCGACAATGTCCTAGAGAACTGTATCTGAACGCAAGCAAAACCGGTGACAGACCCATGGCCGCTACACGTTTCGCCGCTGCACTGCTGCTGGGCGCCCTGGCCGCTCCGGCCGCTGTTGGCGCTCAGGACCAACCGCCTCCTGCGCCGGCTTACGCCGATCTGATGGCCTGCAGGAGCCTTGAGCCGGAAGCAGAGCGCATGGCCTGTCTGGACCGTGAGCTCGCCAGGTTCGCCCAGGCCGTGGAATCAGGCCGCGTCGTGGTTATCGAGCGCGAAACCGTGCGCGCGCTGGAACGCGAAAGCTACGGCATCGCCATGCCCGGCGTTCAGCGTCTGACAGGCCTGTTGCGCCGCAGCGGGTCCGAAACAGGCGAGCCTGAAACCGAAATTCTGCAGGATGGCAGCCAGATAACCTATCGCGCCGACGGAGCCATTGGTGAGATGCGCTCCCTCCCGGTGACCGGGGTCAGCTATGACCGCACCGGAAAAGCTGTTGTGAGCCTCGCCAATGGTCAGGTCTGGGTCCAGACCGATTCGACGTCTTTTGGCCGTGTGAGCCGCGCGCGGCTGGAAGAAGGTCTTACGGCTGATCTCCTACCCGGCGCGATGGGATCACACTTCATGGTACTAAGCCACCACCAGCGCCGTTTCCGGGTGAGACGAACTGACTGACCCATACATCTCGAAAGGACCGCCTATGGCCCCGAATGTCCGCCTCCACCGCCTGTCCTGGCGCTTGGCTGCAGCGTCTTTGATGCTGGGCGCTGCGCCAGCCGCCTACGCCGCGCCACTGGATTCGATCCTGTCTTGCCGCCAGATCGAGGACGCTGAAGCGCGGTTGGCCTGTTTCGATTCAGCGGCGGCTTCGCTCTCCCGGGACGTTGAAACCGGTAGCGTGGTGGCAGTTGAGAGCGTGGACATCGAGGCGGTCGAACGCGACGGCTTCGGCTTGAACCTCCCCAGTCTGCCGCGCCTCTCGTCAATGTTCGCTTGGCGTGGATCACCGTCTGAAAGCTCAGCGCAAGCTGGCGCCCGGGAACGGGTCGGGGCCCTGGCCAGCGCCGAGGCCGCAGGTGAGACGCAGGTGCTGGAGCGCCGCGAGGATGGCCAGATCCAGATGATTGAGCTGGTGATCGACCGCGTCACCACCCATGGCTACAACACGTCGCGCTTCCACATGACCAATGGTCAGGTCTGGGAGGTTACCGACTCCATGCGTGTCGACGTCCCCCGCGCGCGCCGCGGCGAGGTGCTGAACGCTGAAATCAGGCGTGCAGGCGCAGGCGGCTTTTTCCTGCGCGTCAATGGCGAGGGCCGCGCGATGCGGGTACGGCGCCTCGAATAGCGCGCCTAGCGGTCCTTGGGATCGATGGCGTCACGCAGGCCGTCGCCGATGAAGTTGAAGCAGAACAAGGTCAGCATCATCGTTGCGGCCGGGTAGAACAGCGTCCAGTTGGCGATTTCCATGTCCCGCGCGCCATTGGCGATCAGATTGCCCAGCGAGGTCAGGGGCTCCTGCACGCCAAGGCCCAGGAAGCTCAAAAAGCTCTCCGCCAGAATCACGACCGGGATGGTCAGGGTCACATAGACCACCACCGGGCCCAGCACGTTCGGGACGATATGCCGGCGGATGATCGCGGCCTGGCTGGCGCCGGCGGCCTGGGCGGCCTCGACAAATTCCATGGATCGCAGCGAGATGGTCTGGCCGCGCACAATGCGCGCCATGGTCAGCCATTCCACCGCGCCGATGGCGACAAAGATCAGGATGATATTGCGCCCGAACACCACCATCAGAATGATCACGAAGAAGATGAAGGGCAGCGCGTACAGAATGTCCACGATGCGCATCATGATCTGATCGATGCGCCCGCCCAGGAAGCCGGCCGTCGCGCCCCAGATGACGCCGATGACCAGCGACACCGCCGTCGCCACGACCCCGACCAGCAAGGACATGCGCAAACCCACCAGCGTGCGCGCAAACATGTCGCGCCCTTGCGCATCCGTGCCGAAGATATGCCAATTGTCCCAGGTGGGCGGGATCTGAACCCGGTCGCGGTAGATCTCGCCGCTGTCATGCACCCACAAAAGCGGGCCGATGAAGGCCAGGAACACGAGCATTCCCAGGATGACCATGCTCGCTACGGCCGCCTTGTTGCGCAGCAGGCGCGCCAGCGCATCGTCCCACAGGGACCGGCCCTGAATGGCGCTTTTTTCAAGCAGCTCGGCCTTTTCCGATGGGGTGGACGTCAGGACCATCAGTCGTACTTCACTTTCGGATTGAGCGCGGCATAGAGCAGGTCTGCGACCAGATTGAGCAGGATGATCAGGCTGGCGTAAAGAATTACCACCCCCATCACGACGGTGTAGTCGCGTTGCAGGGCGGCGAAGACGAACTGGCGCCCGATGCCGGGCAGCGAGAATACCTGCTCGATGACGATGGAGCCGGTCAGCAGCGCAGCGGCGGCCGGGCCGATATAGCTGACCAGCGGCAAAATCGCGCTGCGCATCGCATGACGCACGATGACGGCGCCGGCCGACAGGCCCTTGGCGCGTGCTGTGCGGATATAATTGGAGCGGATTACCTCGATCATCGACGCACGCATCAGGCGCGAGATGATGGCGATCTGCGGCAAGGCGAGCGTGGCCACAGGCAGAATCAGCCGCTCAACGGTCATCCCGTGGCGCGGGTCCAGCCCGCCCGACGGCAGCCAGCCCAGATAGATACCGACTACCAGCGACAGAACTGGGCCCACCACAAACGGCGGAATCACGATGCCGATGGTCGCAAAACCGACCACGCCGAAATCAGCTGCCGAATTCTGGCGCAGAGCGGCGATGGAGCCGAGCAACGACCCGACCATAAGCGCCAGCGCGATAGACAAAAGGCCGATCGTGGCCGAGACAGGGAAGCCTTCAGAAATGATGTCCGCCACGGTCTTGTCGCGGAACTTCAGCGATGGCCCGAGATCACCGCGGGCGAGCCCCGCGACATAGTCGAGATACTGCTTCCAGACCGGCTGATCCATGCCATAGGCGGCCATGATGTTCTGCCGTATCTGCTCGGGCATGGCCTGCTCAAGGTCGAACGGCCCGCCCGGCGCCAGACGCATCATGAAAAACGCCACCGTGATGACGATCAGCACCGTTGGCACGGCGACAAGAAGACGGCGGGCGATGTATCCGAGCATTCGGTGCAAATTCAACGGTTGAGAGAGATTGAACCGAGTTTGTGCGGGTTGCGTCCGGGCTGATCAAGGGGTGCCCGCAGTCGGGCGCAGTCAGACCGGTTTCGGTTCAGCGTGATGAGTCCCCGCCTGTCAGCATTTGAGACGCCCTATCATTGTGTTCCTGAATGGGAGCTGAAGCCGGAACCGGCGCGGGCTGCTCGCCCTCCGCCGCAAGGCCTGAAGCCACGGCGCGCAAGGCAATGACAGCCAGCAGCGCCAAGGCGGCCACGCGCAGCCGGGCGCTGATCCATATCACGAGTGTCTTGAACCGGTCCGCCATGCCTGCCTCCGCCAGCCTTGATCTTCGAAGCATCAAGCAAGCTGCACGCCAGCACCCGGGCGGACAGCAAGGTCAGTTGCGCGACGCTATGGACAGCATACTGTAAGCTGCGCAAGAGGGAGTCTTGGCCATGCACGCGCGCGCCTGGTGGAGCGATTTTGCGCTGGACGGCGCGGCGCTGCGCGTACGCGCCACTGGCGTGCGGGTGCCCCTTTCACCTGCCGTGCTCAGCGATTTCGCACACTGGGCGCCCTATTTCCTGGCCATCAAGTCGCTGGAACGAGACGTGGTGCGTGACGGTCCGAGCATCGCCTTTGCGCCTGACGCCCCCCGGCCGTGGTTTCTGATCTGGGCCGCTGCGCGCCTGTCGGGCCTGCGCCCGGCTTATAGCCGGGACGAGGCGGACATCCTGTTTCATTTCGAGGATGCGACCCACACCGCCCGCCTGCCCGGCTGGACCGGCCCCGGGATCAATCTTGAATGCGCCGACATCTCCAAATCCCACGTGGCCCGCGTCTTCGAGGCCGTGTTCGGACGCACCCTGGCGGTTGATCCACAAACCTTTGACGGCCCATATGTGGACAAGTCCGAGACCAATGCGGCCCATGATGGCCGGGTGCGCACCGCGCCAACCACGCCGGTCCCCGGCCGTTGCTATCAGCGCCTGATCGACACGGTCGGCCCAGACGGCATGGCCGAGGACCTGCGTTGCGCGACTGTCGGTGGCGCGATCGCAGCCGTCTTCGTCAAGCGCCGCCCGGTGTCGCGGCGTTTCGAGAACCATAATGCCGAGGTGCGCCTGACCACGCCGGACGCGGCGTTCAGCGCCGGCGAGCGCGCGCAGATCACACGCTTCTGCAGCGCCCTGTGCCTGGATTGGGGCGGGCTGGATGTGCTCCGCGACCGTGTCTCGGGCGATATCTGGATCGTGGACGCCAACAAGACCGATATGGGCCCGCCGGTCTCACTGCCGCTGGACGACAAGCTGGCCGCGACCCGGCATATCGCGGCTCTTTTGCGCCGCCATTGCGATACCCTGACTGGAGCCGCCAAACCGACATGATCGATTTTGTCCACCAGCTTGACGTGACCTACGCCTCGGCGGAGACGCTCTCCCCCCTCGTGCGCCGGGTGACCGCGCGCAATCCGGGACCCTTCACCTATACCGGGACCGGCGTATTCATCATCGGTCAGGGCGAGGTGGCCGTGATCGATCCCGGCCCTTTGCTGCCCGAGCATGAAGGGGCGCTGGACGCGGCCCTCAAGGGCGAGCGCGTGACCCATGTTCTGGTGACGCATCACCACATGGACCACTCCCCCCTAGCCCACCCGCTGGCGCGCAAGCATGGCTGCCAGGTCCACGCCATGAGCCCGCGCCGCGCCACCGGGCCCGAGGCTGAGGTGCGCCTTGAGGCGGGCGAGGATGCCGGCTTCCGGCCTGACCGGGAGATCGCCGATGGTGATGTCTTCACCGGGCCGGGCTGGACCGTGACAGCGCTGCATACGCCGGGACACACCTCCAACCATGTGTGCTTCGCCCTGGCCGAGGAGAGTACGCTGTTCTCCGGCGACCATGTCATGGGCTGGTCCACAACGGTGATCAGCCCCCCTGACGGCCATATGGGTGATTATCTGGCGAGCCTGGAGCGGGTGCGCGACGCGCAGTTTGACCTGATCCGCCCGACCCACGGCCCGGCCGTCGAGAAGCCGCGATCCTTTCTGTCGGCCTATATCGGTCACCGGCGCGCGCGCGAGCGTCAGATCCTGGAGCAGCTCGCCGGCGGGCCGCGCCATATCCGCGATCTGGTGGCGGCAATGTATGCCCATGTGGACAAGCGCCTGCACCCGGCTGCGGCCCATTCGGTGCTGGCCCACATGATTCACCTGATTGAGCTGGGCCGGGTGCGCTGCGAGGGCGCGCCGTCACTCGACACACAATACGCCCTGGCCTGACGCATGCCCTGTTCAGGACGTGCGCGATCTGCATGAATGCGTTCCATGACCTCAGACGACCTCCACGCCCTCACATCCGCCCTGCCGCCCGCCAGCTGGAGCCGCGATCCCGACGAGATCGCGCCCCATGCGCGCGACTGGCGCGGGCGGTTTGCCGGCACGGCGCCCCTGCTCCTGAAACCCGCCAGCACGGCCGAAGTCGTGCGCATTCTGGAAATCTGCCAGGACCGCCGCATCGCAGTATTGCCCCAGGGCGGCAATACCGGCCTGGTCGGAGGGTCCACACCGCAGGGCGAGGTGGTGATCTCGATGAAGCGCATGAATGCCGTGCGCGCTGTCGACGCGGCCAACGATTCCCTGACCTGTGAAGCCGGCGCGATCCTGGAGACGGTCCAGGGCGCCGCGCAGGAATCGGGGCGCCTGTTTCCCCTGTCCTTAGGGGCGCAAGGTTCGGCGATGATCGGCGGGCTCATCTCCACCAATGCCGGTGGCGTGCATGTGCTGCGCTACGGCATGATGCGCGATCTGGTGCTGGGCCTGGAAGCCGTGCTGCCCGGTGGTCAGGTGCTGTCGGACCTGGCGGGCCTGCGCAAGGACAATACCGGCTACGATCTCAAGCAGCTGTTCATTGGCGCGGAAGGCACGCTGGGCGTGGTCACAGCTGCGACCCTGAAGCTGTTCGCGCGCCCCGCCTCGACCTGCGTGGCCATCGCCGCAGTCGAAAGCCCGGCGGGCGCGGTGGACCTTCTGTCGCTGGTCAAGGAGTCTACCGGCGGCGCGGTGTGCGCGTTCGAGCTGATGCCGCACATCGGGCTGGATCTGGTCGTCGCTCATGTACCCGGCGCGCGCCACCCCTTGAGCGGTGAGCCGGCCTGGTGCGTGCTCATTGAAGTCACCAGCGGCGAGCCGGACCGTGCGGCGATCCTTATGGAGCGTGCGCTGGAAACCGCGTTTGAGCGCGGCCTCGTGACCGACGCGGTCATCGCCCAGTCTGAAGCCCAGGCGGCGGAGTTCTGGCGGCTGCGCGAGTCCATCCCGGAGGGCGAAAAGGCCCACGGCAAGGCCGCCAAGCATGACGTGTCTGTGCCGGTTTCGCGCATGGCTGCGTTCATGGAAGAGGCCGCCGCGCTGGCTGAAAGCGCGCTGGACGATGCGCTGGTCATCGCCTTTGGCCATGTCGGTGACGGCAATGTGCACTTCAACATCGCACGCCGCGAGCCTGGCGCCGGGGACGACTTCCTGGTCCGCGCGGCGCCCGTGACCGCCCGGCTTTATGATCTGGTGGACCGCCATCACGGATCGATCTCGGCCGAGCATGGCATCGGCACCATCAAGCAGGCCGAATTCCTGCAGCGCAAACCGGCGCAGGCGGGCATCATGCGGGCGATCAAGGGTGTGCTTGATCCCCATGCCATCATGAATCCGCGCGTGCTGCTGGGCTGATGCAGCCTCACTGACACGCGAGCGGTTTGACCCGGACGATTCAGCCCTTATTTCAGGGGTGAAGCCTGACGAGGACGCCTGATGCTGATTCTGCTTTCGCCCGCCAAGCAACTCGATTTCACGCCCGCCCCGGCGCCGCGCGTGACTGAGCCCGAGCTGATTGAACGCACCCGTATTCTGTCGCACACCACGCGTCAGCTGAGTGCTGGCAAGCTCAAGGAGCTGATGCATCTGTCGGATGATCTGGCGCAGCTCAATCGCGAGCGCTTTCAGGCCTTTGACCCCGAGGCGCCCGGCGGCCAGCCTGCGGCTTTCGCGTTCGCAGGCGAGGTTTACCGCGGCCTCGACGCGCGCTCGCTCACCCCGGCCGATCTCGACTGGGCGCAGGACCGGCTACGCATTCTGTCCGGCCTCTATGGCGTGTTGCGCCCGCTCGACGCCATCCACCCCTACCGGCTGGAGATGGGCACGCGCCTGAAAACCCGGTCGGGCGCGACGCTGTACGATTTCTGGGGCGATGACATCGCCCAATCGCTCAAGCGCGATCTGAAAGCCCGGAGCGCGCCCGTAGTGGTCAATCTGGCGTCTCAGGAATACGCCAGGGCGGCCCGGCTCAAGGAGCTGGGCGCAAAGGTGATCAGCGTCGACTTCAAGGAAGAGCAGGACGGGCAACTGCGCGCCCTGATGGTGTTCGCCAAGAAAGCGCGCGGCATGATGGCCCGCTGGATTATCGAAAACCGGATCGAAGACCCTGAGGCGCTCACCCGGTTCGATGTAGACGGTTACCGGTTCGCGGATCGTAACGAAAAGACCGGCGCCCTCCTCTTCACCCGGCCTCAGCCGCCGAAAAAGGGTTAGCGGGCGCCGCCGGCGCGGTCAGGCGGTAGTGTACGGACAGCCGGTCCAGCGCCAGCCTCAAGGCCGGGGCGCCGCTACGCGCCGGCCATCCCAGGTCACGTTCCGCCGCTCCCATGGGCGCTTCACGCAGGACCAGCGCGACCAGCAGGCGGTCCAGCCCCGGCCCTACAGCGGCCAGCGCGTCAAGGACCCGCGCCTGAGCGGCCAGCCGACCGACGGGCGCATCGGACCGGTCGCGCGGCGCCCGGCGCACCTTGGAGCCAGGCTGTCCGCTCCAGTCCATGGTCACCCGTGACATCAGCGCCGAGCGCTCATAGTCCTGCCGCAGGATCGCCGCGGCTGCGAGATGCAGTCGGTCGATCAAGGCCGGCTGATCGCCGCGCGGGCGTGCGAAGCGGGCCAGCGGCGAGCCCGCATCGAGATCCACTTGAACCGCCTGCATGCGGCCCTCGGGCCCCATCAATCTGCGCACGCCGGTGCGCCGGTGCTGGGCGGCGAAATCGCCCGACGCGTCTTCACGCTTGAGGCGGGCGAGGCCTGCAGCGGTGAGCACCAGACCATGCGGACCTGCCTCCAGCGCGCCAGCCGCTTCGGCGTCGCGCACCTCGTCCGGCGCTGCGATCGCCAGCGGGCGACGGCGCCGGTCAGCGCCTGAGAACACCCCGTAGCCGCGCCGCCCGCCTGGCAGGGGCGCCAGCACCCGGCCCGGAGCGTCCAGACGCCGCAGCCAGCTGGGCGCGGTCATGCCGCCATCTCCCCTCTGGCCTTGCCCGGCCCCGGCAAGCTGCGCAGGCACGCCTCCAGCTCGTCAAGGCACTGATCAAACACCGGATCATCGCGGCGGTCCTCTATGCGGTGGCAGGCATGGGCCGCTGTGGAGCGGTCGCGATCAAACGCCTCGGCGGTGCGCGCCAGGCTCAGCTCAAAAGCGACATGGGTGAGATAGATGGCGATCTGGCGGCCCAGCGCCGCACGGGCCGAGCCGCGGGTCGCGCGTGTGATGTCTTCAACCGGGATATCGAACGTGTAGGACACCGCCTGCTGAGCGAGGCGCGCACGCGCCAGATCGAGCGCTCGGATTTGGGGCTGCATAGGGTTTCCTCCGACCTCAAGCTTTCCGGTTCCGGATCACTATAGGGAAGGCGGACAGAAACGAGGATAACTTTCCTATGCAGGGGCGCCGACTCTCTTGTGCCGCTTAAAATACCCCCTTGGAGATATGCGCCTACAACGGGGAGAAGTAGGCGACAATCAAAACCGCTGCGAGGAGCACGCCGGTCCAGATCGCCATCAGGCCTGAGGGGAATATCCGCGACAGGGAACCGGCCGGGCTGAACAGGTTGAAAAGACGCCGGGTCCAGCGCGCGATCACCACGCCGAGCCCGCGCTCGCTGGCACCCGCCAGCAGCACACCCATCGCCCCGCCCCAGCGCACCACGCCATCGCCGACCCGGCGGTACAGCCAGTCCACATCCAGAATGGTGCGGTCGCCGCGCAGCGGGAACAGGTTGAGCCAGACCATCGCAGCGAAGGCAAACGCGCCCGCCAGCAGGATCTGTATCTGTCCGACAATATTGTCGAGCGTGTAGGGCTGATAATCGATCGCGAACGGCAACAATCCGTAGAGCGCCTGCCAGTGCGTCCCCAGATAGACGCACAGGAACGCCGCCAGCCCCATGGCGAGGAGCATGTTGAGCGGCGCTTCCTTCACGCGGTGGCCCCGGTCCTGCCCGAAGAAGGCGAAGTACGGCACCTTGAGCGCGCTGAGCTCCATCACGCCCGCGGCCGCGAAGACCAGAATGGCGTAGATCAGCATGTCGCCGTGATAGGACACCGCCGAGAGCACCAGCGTCTTGGTGACGAACCCGGAGAAGAGCGGCGCCCCGACGATGGCGAGCGCGCCGACGATGCTGAGCGCGCCGGTGATCGGCATGGAGCGGAACAGTCCGCCCAGCTCGCTGACCTTGGCTGTGCCGGTGCGGTGCATCACAGCGCCCATCACCATGAACATCAGCGCCATGTAGAACACGCCGACAAATGCGTTCGCCGCCGCTGCATTGAGGCCTAGCGGCGTGCCCACGCCTACGCCCACAACCATGAAGCCCAGCTGGTTGTTGAGCGCATAGGCCAGCGTGCGGCGCAGATCATTCTCCACGATCACGAACAGGATCGGGAACACGGCCATGATCGCCCCGATGGTGATCAGGATTTCCGTACCGGCGAACCCGCGCGCCAGCGCATAGACCGCCAGCTTGGTGGTAAAGGCCGACAGCACAACCGCGCCTACGCCTGTCGCCTTGGGATAGGCGTCCTGCATCCACATGTGCAGCAGCGGGAAGGCCGCCTTGATGCCGAACGCGATCAACAGAACGAGGCCGGCCGGATCGTCCGTGCCGATCGCGTCAAACGTCCACGAACCGGTCTGGCTGGCCCACATCGCCGCGCCGCCCAGAAGCAGCACGCCGGACAGGACCTGGATCGCCAGATAACGCAGGCCCGCGCGCTGGGATGCCGGCGTGCCCGCAGCGAAGATCAGCGGCGCGGAGAACAGCGCCGTCAGTTCCCAGTAGACGAACAGGGTCAGAAGATCGCCTGCGAACACCGCGCCCACAGCCGCGCCAGCGTAAATCAGCGCCGAGCCATCCGAGATACGGCTACGCTCATGCAGGGCGTAGATGCCGTTGATAAAAGCGGCCAGCAGGAAGACCAGCGCCCACACGCGCGACAATCCGTCATAGCGGAAGGTCTCCAGCGTCAGCGGCCCAAGCTCGATGACGGCGTAAACGCCCGGCTCGCGCGTGGCAAACCAGGCCACCAGGCCCAGCAGCGGCGCAGCGATCATCACCGCCTTGCGCGCATGCGACCACGGCAGGGCCAGCGCCAGCACGCCGCCCAGGATCAGAAACAGAGCCGGGTTCACCCCGTGGAGCGCGCCGAACAGATCAGTCATCACGCTCCTCCGCGCTGACATCGCCAGCGGCATGCTCGTAATAATCGCCCCGCCGGCCCAGCAGCCAGCGCACGCCCCAGCCGGCCAGGATCGCCGCCATCGTGGCCGGGATCAGGACAAACTCATACGGGCCGGTGACGGTGCGGTATTTGGCCAGTCCATCCTCGGTCAGCAGATATTCCAGACCAAAACCGAGC
>JBHYFR010000070.1:0-10150 GCA_051859425.1 Oceanicaulis sp.
CAAGGCGCTCGACCGCAATCGCCGGGTCTGGTCGGCCTTTGCGTCTGATTGCGCCACCTCGGGCAATGCTCTGCCCGAGAATTTGCGCGCCGGCATCATCTCGCTGTCGATCTTCGTCTCCAAGGAAACCAGTGCGGCCATGCGCGGCGAGACCGATCTCGACACCCTGATCGACATCAACCGCACCATCATGCAGGGTCTGGCCCCGGCCGCCGAGGCCGCCGCCAGCTGAGCCGTCCTCAGGCGGCGGGGCGGGCGCCGAACAGGGCCGATCCCACGCGCACCGATGTGGCGCCCAGGCGGATCGCCAGGGGATAGTCCGCACTCATGCCCATGGACAGCGCCTCCACGCCGCACGCGTCCGCCAGCTGGCCCAGCAGGGCGAAATGCAGGCTCGCCGGTTCGGCTTCGGGCGGGATGCACATCAGACCCTCAATCTCCAGACCATGCGCGGCCCGGCAGCGCGCCACGAAGGGGGCCGCTTCAGCCGGATCAATGCCGGACTTCTGCGCTTCGCGGCCGGTATTGACCTGCACATACAGGCGCGGGCGCCGCCCGGTCTTCACCATGGCTTTGGCCAGGGCCGCGGCCAGGCGCTCGCGGTCCAGCGTCTCGATCACGTCAAACAGGGCGCAGGCGGCGTCCGCCTTGTTGGTCTGCAAAGGGCCGATCAGGCGCAATTCCAGGTCCGCCAGCCGCCCGCGCCGATGCGCCCAGCGCGCCTCGGCCTCCTGCACCCGGTTTTCGCCGAACACGCGCTGGCCCGCGGCGAGCATGGCGTCTATGCGTTCGTCGGGCTGTTGCTTGGACACCGCCACCAGGGTGACAGCGTCCGCCGGGCGCCCGCCCGCCTTGGCGGCGGCGGCGATCCGCTCAAGGATGCCGGTGCGCGTTTGCGCGAGGCTGAGATTCAGATCGGACATGGCCCATGGCGTATGATGCAGCGGACCGGCTGGCAAGGCTTGCGATGAGGCTGGATGGCCCGCGCGGGCGCCTGCCGGCGCTGTTCGCCCTGACCGATCCGGACCGCACGCCTGATCCGCTGGCGCTGGCGCGCGCGCTGGCGCCCGGGACGGGGCTGATCCTGCGCACGTTCGGACGACCGGCGCTGGAGGCTCTGGCCGGTGACATCGCGGATATCGCTCGCGCGCGCGGACTGGTGTTTCTGGTGTCGGCTGATCCGCAGCTGGCCGCCGCGTGCGGGGCGGACGGGGTCCACTGGCCCGAACGCATGCTGGCCCGGGCGGCGAGGGCGCGATTCGCGGTGATGACCGCCAGCGCTCACAGCCCCGGCGCGATCCGCCGCGCGGCGGGTCTGGTGGATGCCGTGCTGGTGTCAGCGGCGTTCGCCTCGGCCAGTCCCAGCGCGCCGCGCCCCATGGGGCCGTTCCGTCTGGCCGCTGTGGCGCGCCGCGCCCGCGTGCCGGTCTACGCGCTGGGCGGCGTCACGCCGTCGACGCTGCCCCGGCTGACCGGGCTGGGCGTGTCTGGCGCGGCGGCGGTGGGGGGCTTTTCAGATTAGCGCGGCTGCAAGGTCAGCACGCGCGCACCCTCCGGCGGCGCATCGGGCGTCCAGTCATCACGGATTTCAAAACTGCCGCCCTGCGCCCAGCGATCCGCCAGATCGCGGTAATGGGGCGATAGCGGATGCCCGGACTGTCCCGGCGCATGCATGAAGCGCGAACGGTTGAGGTCGGCCAGGTCATACACCGCCCGCAGCGTCGCGGCGTGCACCGAGTCATAGTCGCCCGAGGCGAAGCTGAAATGGTTCACATTGATGGTCGAGCCGTCGCCGGGCACGGGCTGGCGCACCTCGAACATGGCGCCGATCACCGGAAGCGCCCCCAGCGGATGGGCGAAGCGGGCTTGATGCACCTCGCCCCAGCGCCAGGCGTCGATATTGCGCCCATAGGCGCTGGCGGTCTCGGCCATGGCCGCGTCCAGCGCCAGACCGGCCGTAACGGCGCATGATTCCGTCTGGTTGGTGCGCACATCATTGCACCAGTGGGACGCCTCGCCCACCAGCACTTCGTCCAGAAACACCGGGCGCGGCTGGTTGAACCACACAGCGGCCGGCCCCAGCTCGTCCATCCACACGGCCGCCGACAGGACCCGCATCCAGGCCGAGAAGATCAGGCCTTCGGGCCCGTCCGCGTCCAGCGATCCGTCCCAGCGCTCCAGCCGGGCCAGGGCCTGCACGCCCAGCTGGCTCTCCGGCGTGGCGCTCAGCAAGGCCGGCAGCAGGCGGCGCGCATGCTCGGAGATCACATCCATCTGGATGTCCTTGAAGCTGGCCACATCATGGAGCTCGGCGGCGTTGAGGCGGGCCTCGATGCGGGCGGCGCGGTAGGGGTCGTAGAGGCCGGGCAGGGGAAAGGGGTAGGCGTCCGACGCCACCTTGTTATTGCCCGACACAATCTGCCCGCTGCCCGGATTGACGATGCGCGGCAGGTCTTCAAACGCGATGAACCCGGTCCAGCCGCCAGCCTCGTCACGCAGCGGCATCAGGCCCGCCGTGGTGTAGCCGATCGTCCCGTCCACACCGGCATAGAGCATGTTCTGCATGGGCGCAGTCCAGCCGCGTCCCGCCTCAACGAAATCCTCCCAGCCCTGCGAGCGCATGATGGCGAACACCGCGTCCGCCACACGGTTCTCGGGATGGGTGACGGTGGCGCGGCGCACCACGGCGTCGTCGGCGTGATAGCCCGCCAGATTGAACCATTCCGGGCTCAGGACCGGCCCGTCGCCGGTTTCCTCCACAAGGATATCCACCGGCGTGCGGCGCCCGCGTATGGTGATGGACTCGGTGCGCGTGGTGATCTCGAGCCCCTCGCGCGGGTGCGCCACCAGATCGATGACGTCAAACCCGGTATTGGTGAAGCCCCACGCGCCATGGGCGTTGCGGCCCAGCACCACGAAGGGCGCGCCGGGCAGGCTGGCGCCGATCACCGGCCCGTGGGACAGATTGAGGCGCGTCAGATACCAGATCGACGGCGCCGACAGGCCCAGATGGGGGTCGTTGGCGAGGAGGGGCAGGCCTGACCGGGTCTGGCCGCCCGCCACCACCCAGGCGTTGGAGCCCGGCGTAGCGCCGGTTTGCGATTGCGCTTCCCCCGGGGCGGGCAGGGGGCGGACCTGGACGGCGCCGAAGGCGGCGCGCAGATCGTCGTCCTGCAGCGTGCGCGGCGCCCAGTCGGGATAGGGGGACATGAACTCGGCCAGGCGCTCGGGCCCCAGCACGCTCTCAAGGCGCGCACGCGCCACGTCCTGCTCGGCGCCCATGGACAAATCATGGGCGAGATAGACGATCATCGCGGCGGAGTCTTCAGGCGTCCAGGCCTCGGGCCGGGCGCGCAGAAGGATGTATTCGGGCGCCGGCGCGCCCTGCGACAGGCGCGCATTCACCCCGGCGGCATAGGCCTCCACGGCGCTGCGGGTTTCGGGAGAGAGGCGCTGCATGATGTCCTGGGTCAGGCGCTCATAACCCAGGGTGCGCGCGCGTGCGTCGCTGGTCAGAAAGTCCGCCCCGAACAGCGCAGCCAGGCGCCCGCGCACAAACCGCCGGGCCAGGTCCATCTGAAAAAAGCGCTCCGAGGCATGGGTGAAGCCCAGCGCGAAGAACACATCGCGGTCATCATCGGCGAAGATATGCGCCACGCCGTCGCGGTCACGCACCACCCGCGCCGCGCCCGACAGGCCCTCCAGCGCCAGCATGCCGGTCTCGGCCGGTCTGGAGGCGTGGAAACGCTCGACCACATAGGCGCTGACGCCCGTAACCGCCAATACAGCAAGCCCGGCGAGCGCAATCGCCCCGCGGATCAACCAGCGTGTCATGCCTGTTCCTCCCCGCCAGCCGCGTCCGGCTGCACGCGGCGCAGACTAACAGTCCCAGCGCGTGCGTGCAGGGGCGATTGTCAGACCGGAAAGCCGCGATGGCGCAAGGCCGCGCGGGCGGAGGCTTCGCCAGTGAACAGCTCGGCCTGGAAGCCGGCCAGGCGCGCCGCGTCCACATTCTCCGGGCGGTCATCGAGAAAGATCACCTGCGCCGGATCCAGCCCGATGCGCTGGCGCGTGATGGCGTAAATGGCCGGATCGGGCTTGGTCACCCCCTCATCGCCCGACACGATGACGTCCCGGAAACGCGTGAGGGCGGGGAGGATGTCGTAGAGGTGCGGAATTTTCTCGGCCGGGTAATTGGTCAGCCCGTATTGCGCCACGCCGGCCGTCTCGAGCCCGGCGACCAGCGCCTCCATGCCCGCAACCCAGCCATTGAACATCTCCGCCCAGCGCGTATCCCACGCCAGAATCAGGTCTGCCTTGTCAGGGTGGGCGGCGATCAGCGCGCGGCGATTGTCAGCCATCGGCACGCCGCGATCATGGGCCTGATGCCAGGCCATCGTACAAACGCCGCCCAGGAACTCATCCAGGGCGGCGTCTGATTGTATCAGCTTGCGGTAAAGGCGGCGGGGATTCCAATCGACAAGCACATTGCCGAAATCCCACAGGACCGCGCGCGCGCCTGTCACGGCGCGCAGCTTAGCCGGCGCGTGCCTTGAAGCGCGGATCGGTCTTGTTGATCACATAGACCTTGCCGCGGCGGCGCACGACCTGACAGTCGCGGTGGCGTCCCTTGAGGGAGCGAAGGGAGCTGCGGATTTTCATCGTCTCATCTCGCTTTGCCAGCGCCAGGCGCCGGTGAAAAAATGTGAGCGCGGTTGCTACTTGAAGCGACCGCGCAAGTCAACGCGCGCAGGCGCTATTCCTCGCCGGGAACCTCGACCTTGGCTTTCTTGGCCGTGCCCTTGGCGGGGCGCGCTTCGATGCCGCGGCCCGTGGTGCGCTCGGTGATCCGGGCCGATTTGCCGCGGCGGTCGCGCAGATAGTACAGCTTGGCGCGGCGCACTTTACCCTTGCGCTTGACCTCGATGGACTCGATCAGCGGGGAGTGCACGGCCCACACGCGCTCGACGCCCTCGCCGAAGGAAATCTTGCGCACGGTGAAGTTCTCGTTCAGGCCGCCGCCGGAGCGCCCGATGCACACGCCTTCAAAGCGCTGCACGCGCTGGCGCTCGCCTTCGCGGATCCAGACATTCACCGACAGCGTGTCGCCGGCGGAGAAGTCGGGAATGACTTTCTCGCCAAGGACGCGGACGGCTTCTTCCTGCTCGAGCTGTTGGATCAGGTTCATGGTCATTCTCCCTTGCGCCGCTGATATCTCGTCCAGAGATCGGGTCGGCGCACGCGCGTTGTCTCTTCGGCCATTTCCTTGCGCCACCGGGCGATCCGGCCATGATCGCCTGACAGCAATACGTCCGGGATGTCCCGCTCCTCCCAGACCCGCGGACGGGTGTAGTGGGGGTATTCGAGCAGGTCCCCTTCAAAACTCTCATCCTGCGTCGACTCGATTTTGCCGAGCACGCCGGGGATCAGCCGCACGCAGGCCTCTATGAGGACCATGGCGGGCGCTTCGCCTCCGGCAAGCACGGCGTCGCCGACGCTTACCTCAATCATGCCGCGCGCTTCGACGACCCTCTGGTCGAGGCCTTCGAAGCGGCCGCAAAACACAACAACGCCCGGCCCGTCCGCCCAGTCCCGGACCATGGTCTGGGAGAGCGGCGCGCCGCGCGGGGTCATGTAGATCAACGGCCTGTCCTCAAGGGACACACTGTCGATCGCCGCCGCCGCCACGTCCGGGCGCAGCACCATGCCTGGGCCGCCGCCTGCTGGCGTGTCGTCAACGGAGGCGTGCTTATGACGGGAAAATGATCGTATGTCCACCGTCTCAAGCGCCCAGAGTCCGTTGCGCCGGGCGGTGTCGAGCAGCGACACGCCCAGAGGCCCCGGAAACGCGTCCGGATACAGGGTCAGGACTGTGGCGGTGAAGCTCATGGCGCGCGGTGTATGGGCCAGCAGGGCCGTGCGCGCAAGGGCGGGCGCATTGCCTCAGTCCGGCTTCAGCCGGGCGCCCGGCACCGGATAAACCCGTCCCGTGCCGATCATGACGGCGTCCGGCGTGCGCGCAAACAGGGCGCTGAAGGCCGGGTCGCGCACATTCAGCCCGCCCGTATAGGCACCGAAGGCCGGCAGGACCAGCCGGGTTCCATCCGTGGCGAAACAACGCCTTCGCACCGACCGCCCGGTGCCATTGATGCGCGCGCAGGGATGCAGATGCCCCGCCACCTCGCCCGGCGCCGGTCCCGGCCGGGGCTCATGGCGCAGGGTGAGCGGGCCGAGCTGCAGCCCGGCCAAGCGTTCGCCGCCAAAGCGCGCGGGCGGGTCGGGATCGTGATTGCCTTCAATCCAGATCCAGCGCCCCACCGAGGCCACCAGCGCGGTCAGGGCGGCGGCGTCATCGGCGTGCATGCGCCCGTCCGCGCCCAGATCATGGAAGCTGTCGCCCAACGCTATCACACTGGCAGGCTTCAGCCTTTTGATGGCGTCGGCAAGGCGGTGAAGCGTGGTGCGGGTGTCATAGGGCGGCAATAGCTGGCCGCGCGCGGCGTAGGCGCTGCCTTTTTCCAGATGCAGGTCGGCGCACAGGAGCGCGCCGGTTTCAAGCTCCAGCGCGGCGCCTGACAGGTCGGGCTGGAGGCGGGCGCCGTGGACGGTGATCACCGGGCCGGGCGGCGCATGCGGCGGCGCGCTCATTCGCCCTCCTCATCGTAACCGGCCAGAGACAGCGGTCTGGCTTCAAGGCCTTGCAGCTCAGCCCAGCGCATCAGCGCGTCCTCGCGCCCGTGAGTGATCCAGACCGCTTCGCGTGCGCATTCCTGAATCGTGGCGGTCAGTTCGTCCCAGTCGGCATGGTCGGAAATCACCAGCGGCAGCTCGGCCCCGCGCTGGCGGGCGCGGGCGCGCACGCCCATCCATCCCGACGCAAATCCGATCACCGGATCGGGGAAGCGCCGCGCCCAGGGCGTCTGGAAGGCAGACGGCGGGGCGAGGATGATCTGCCCTGCAAAATCAGTCTTCTGGCCATCCTCGCCACTCACTGTGGCCGGTCTGAGCTCGCCGAGCTCCACGCCATGTTCACGGTAAAGATCACACAGGGCGGCCAAAGCGCCGTGGATGTAGAGCGGGGCGTCATACCCGGCCTCGCGGATCAGGGCGATCACACGCTGCGCCTTGCCGAGCGCGTAGGCGCCGACGAGGTGCGCGCGGCCGCGATTGGCGGCGACGCTGGCGAGGAGGCGGGCGATCTCCCCTGCATCGTCCGGGTGGCGGAACACCGGCAAACCGAATGTGGCTTCAGACACATAGATGTGCGAGGCCACAGGCTCGAAGCGCGCGCAGGTGGGATCGCGCCGGCGCTTGTAATCGCCCGACACGGTGATCACCAGCCCCTTCCATTCCAGCCGCGCCTGGGCGCTGCCGAGCACATGCCCGGCGGGGTGCAGACTGACCGAAACCTCGCCCATACGCACCGTCTCGCCATAGGCGAGCGCTTGTCTTTTTTCAGTAAATTCAGCGCCATAGCGCGCCGCCATGATGGCCAGCGTTTCCGGCGTGGCGGCCACGGCGCCATGCCCGGCGCGGGCGTGGTCGGCATGGCCGTGGGTGATCAGGGCGCGGTCGGCCGGGCGCAGCGGATCAATGAAGAACCCGCCTGGTTCGCACCACAGGCCTTGAGGCGTTTCGCGCAGGAGATCGGCGGGCCGGATCATGTCTTGGCGATATAGTCCGCCCGGCCTGCGGTCCAGCGGCTTGCACGCGCTGCAGGCGCCGGGCAGGGTGGGGACAGTGCGGGGATAGCGGGGAAATCTGTCCATGAATCGGGTGACAAAACTGGCCCTTTCGGGGTTGTCAGCGGTGCTTTTGGTGACACTCGCGGGCGCTTTTGTGTTCGGGCTGCGCCTGACCCCGCTGGAGCTGCGGTCCTTCGACCCGGACGCCGCGATCGCGGCGGCTGAAACCTATGACGCCGAGATCACCCGCGATGAGTGGGGCGTGCCCCGGGTGATCGGGGCGAGCGGCGCAGACGCGGCCTTCGCGCTGGCCTTCGCCCATGCCGAGGACGATTTTCCCATCGTTCAGGATGCGCTGCGCCAGGCGCTGGGCCGGGAGATGCTGGCTGCGAACGAGAGCGAGGCGCGCACCGCCTGGCTGGTGCAGGCGCTGGGCGTGCCCGATCTGGTGGCGGCGCAGTATGACACCCAGCTCAGCGCCGAGATGCGCACGGCGCTGGAGGGCTATGCCGCCGGCCTCAACTATTACGCCGCGCTGCACCCCGATGAGCGCGCCCGGGACCTGTTTCCGGTGACGGGTCAGGACGTGGCCGGGCTGTCGGCCTTCTACAGCCCGATGTTCTACGGCCTGGGCCGGGTGCTGGCCGATCTGATCGCGCCCGACCGCCCGCGCGAGGCGGGGCGGGGACAGGAGCTGCAGGTGTTCTGGCTGGAGGAAACCTCCGACAGCGAGCTGGGCTCCAACGCCTTCGCCGTCGCGCCGCACAAATCCGATGACGGCGCGACGCGCCTGATCATCAACTCTCACCAGCCGGTGGAAGGCCCGGTGGCCTGGTACGAAGCCCACATGATCAGCCGCGACGGGCGGCTGAACTTCGCCGGCGGCACGTTTCCGGGCTCCCCGGTGATGCATGTGGGGTCGAGCCCCGATCTGGGCTACGCCGCCACGGTGAACGCGCCCGACCTGATCGATCTGTTTGAAATCACGCTTTCCGAGGATGGCTCGCAATACCGGCTGGATGGCGCATGGGTGGATCTTGAGACCCGACCGGCGCGCATGCTGGTGCATCTGTGGGGTCCGTTTGCGTGGCAGGTGACGATGCCGGTGGAGCGCACCGCCCACGGGCCGGTGATCCGCAATGATCGCGGCGCTTATGCCCTGCGTCACGCCACCCATGACGATATCCGCTCGGTGGAGCAGGCCTGGCGCTCCATGCACGCGCGCAATCTTGATGAGTACGCGCAAGTCATGGAGATGCTGGCCATGGGCAGCACCAACCGCGTGGTGGCGGACGCGGACGGGCGCATCGCGCGCTATTACGGCGCCCGCCTGCCGCTGCGGGTGGAAGAGCCGGGGCTGGACTGGTCCGGCATCCTGCCCGGCGACCGGTCGGACCTGATCTGGAGCGAATTCGCCCCGGTCAGCGCCTTGCCCAATATGATCGACCCGGCGGCGGGCTATGTACTGGAAGCCAATCACTCGCCGTTTCAGGTGACGGGCACCGATGAGGACCCGGTGGCGTCAGACTTCCCGGCGAGCTTCGGGATCGAGACCCGCATGACCAATCGCGGCCTGCAGGCGGTGGACCTGATGGCGGCGCTGGAAACCGTGTCGCGCGAGGCGCTGCTGGCGGTGAAGTTCGACGACGCTTACCACCCCGGCAGCGAGATGATGGCGCTGCGCGCGCAGTGGCTCGCCATCGACCATGGCGATGACCCGGTGATGGCTGAGGCCGCGCGCGTGCTGGAGGCCTGGGACGGGCGCACGAATATGGAGAACCGCCAGGCCGCGCTGGCGATCAAGGCTTTCGCCCCCATCACCACCGCGCCGCTTCTGGGCATCGAGCCGCCGCCGCTGAGCGAGACCGTGCCCGCCGCCATCGACCGCCTGATGACGCATTTCGGCACGCTGGAGCCCGAATGGGGCGCGGTGAACCGCCTGGTGCGCGGCGAGGCGAGCCTGCCTGTGTCCGGCGGGCCGGACGTCTTGCGCGCGGTCTATCCCGCGCCGCAGGACGACGGAACCTACCGCATGGTGGCCGGCGACGGCCTCACCTTCCTGGCCGAATGGCTCCCCGACGGTGAGTTCGCCCTGTGGGCCGTGCACCAGTTCGGCGCCTCCAACCGTCCCGGCCATGTCCACTACGACGACCAGATGGCCATGTTCGCCGCCCACGACTGGCGCCGGGTCCCCATGGGTGAAGCGGCGGTGCGCGCCGCGGCGGTGGAGGTTTACCGGCCGGGGGCGCGGTGAGGGGGGCTGGAGCCCTTCTGTCATGGCAAAATCATTGACAAAATGCGGTTCGTGAAGCATTATGAGCTCACGCTGAATGCGATGAAACACAGCGTCCTGACCCGAAAGGGTTCTGCGGAGCGCAGACGCAAGCAGGTTTCGCACCGGTTTTTACCGAAGAGATAGCCCCTGCGGGGGCTATTTTTTTGGCCGGATCACAGTCTCCCCGTTC
>JBHYFR010000070.1:10160-11587 GCA_051859425.1 Oceanicaulis sp.
GCGGTTTTTGCAATCAGCGTGGCGAAGGAAATCGTCGGAAGCTTCTTTGGCAGAAGAGGCTTTTCGTAAGCGCTAACTACAAACATGGCGACATCGAAATGCTTGGCCTTGGCGCGGGCGACATCAAAGAAGACGGCGTATGGAGAAGTCTGGCCGGGGGTGGAGTCGAAGAACAGATAATTTCGCTTGTGACCTAAATAGGCTTTCTGAGACGCCCTCTCCCGAATGAGGTCAGGCAGGCGGCGTGAGAAAGCGTGCCGATCCAGGCAAAAGCATCGAATGTCGCGCCCATCTCTGAAATGAAAGTCGGGCGTATCACCCGGCTCGAGCGATCGTGTGAACACATGTGAGCCAAAGCTGACATTTACCTTGTAGGTCGGGGCGCCTTGAGCCTTGGGTGTGACGTTGATCACAAACGGATCAAGGTGCGTCAGGGAGTATGTAACGCCTTGGATTTTCCTGGATTTCCAAGACATGCCCAGCCTGTGATTTCAAATTTTGCGCGCGGGTGACCGCATTCTGGTGAGCTCCAGACAGCATGATCAATGCGCATTTCTGCAAAGTGCGCAACCTGCAGGCTAAGTCGCCATAGGGAATTCTGCTATCAGGTGCCCCTCATCCCGCCCTCCGCGCCGCGCCCGCCTCCGCCGCCTCGATGCCCAGATCGGCCAGCAGGGCGGCGTCCTTGTGCAGGTCCGGGTTGGGCGTGGTGAGGAGTTCCTCGCCCACGAAGATGGACGCGGCGCCGGCCAGGAAGCATAGCGCCTGAAGCTCGCGGCTCATGGTTTCGCGCCCGGCGCTGAGGCGCACCACGCTGCGCGGCATGATCAGGCGGGCGGTGGCGATGGCGCGCACGAAGTCCAGCCCGTCCAGTGGCGCGGAGCCCGAGAGCGGCGTGCCGGCCACGTCCACCAGGTGATTGATCGGCACGCTTTCGGGATGGGGCGTGAGGCAGGCGAGCTCGGTCAAGAGGCCGATGCGGTCGGCCTTGCCCTCGCCCATGCCGATAATGCCCCCGCAGCACACTTGGATGCCGGCGCCGCGCACGCGCGCCAGCGTGTCGATCCGGTCCTGCCAGGTGCGGGTGGTGATGATGCGCTGATAGTATTCCGGCGAGGTATCCAGATTGTGATTGTAAAAATCGAGCCCGGCGTCTTTCAGCCGCTCGGCCTGACCATCGCTGAGCATGCCCAGCGTCATGCAGGTCTCCATGCCCAGCGCTTTGACGCGGGTGATCATCTCGGCGATGGCCGGCTCGTCGCGCGGTTTCAGCTCGCGCCAGGCCGCGCCCATGCAAAAGCGCGTGGCGCCGCCCTCTTTGGCCTCGCGGGCGCGGGCCTCGACGGTGTCGGGATCCATCAGTTTTGAGGCTTTCAGCCCGGTGTCGAAATGGGCCGACTGATTGCAATAGCCGCAATCCTCCGCGC
>JBHYFR010000071.1:0-11553 GCA_051859425.1 Oceanicaulis sp.
CACCGGTTCGGGCCAGGTGAAGATCAGGCGCGTCCAGTCGCTGGCCTCGCCCACCCGCACGCTGGCGGCCAGGCCGGGCAGCGGTTCGGCGGCGATGCGTGCGGCCTCGGCGGCGGCGGCTTCGCGGGCGGCCTGCGCCTCGCGCTGACGGCGGACGTACTCGCTAATTACTGGCGCCAGAGCCGGCGCGCCCGGCGCGGCCAGATCCAGGGCGATGACATTGTGAGACACCGACACGCGCGGCTCGACAGCCCGGTTCAGGGCCAGGCGCAGCGTGCGGCCGTCCGCGTCCAGCCGGGCCATGGCCACGATGCCGGAGAGCGCGTCGCGCACCGCCTCGGCGTCGAGTGTCACCGGTTCGGACAGGCGGGCGACCAGCACCGCGCCCGCCGCCACATCGGCCTCAGCCGTCAGGGCGCCGCCGGCGCTCTCAGGCAGGGTGATCAGAAGCCGCGTGGTGGCGCCAGAGCGCTCCACCGAGACGCTGGCGGGAACCTGCGCCGCCGCTGTACCCGCCGCCAGCGCCGCCAGGGCGGCGGCGGTCAGAGCGCGCAGATCAGTCCACCGCCGCGACACGCCGCGCCTCCATCTCTGCGCGGGTCAGCGGCGGCTGGGCCCGCGCGGCCAGGAGCGTGGTCAGCTCGGCGACGAAGCGCGCATTGGCCGCTTCCATGATCTGTGAATACCGGCGCGGATTGCGCTCCTGCAGCGAGGCGGCGATCTGGATCAACGTATCGCGATCGGTGACCATCAAGGTCTCCAGCACCGGCGCAGCCGCTTCGGGCTCCATGGTGGCGTAGACCTGCACGATGGAGGCCAGCTGGTTGTCGCGCGCCGTGTTGAGTGTATCGACAAGCCCCTGAATCTCGTCGCGCAGGGCGATCAGCCTCTGTTCGCGGTCATCCAGGCGGCGCTCGGCCACGGTGATCAATTGCTCGCGCGTATCCAGCTCCGACGCGCGCCGGTCGAGGGCGCGCATGCGCTGGGCGACCCGGCTCTGCAGATCCAGCTCGGCCTGTGACGGCAGCGCCACCGGAGCGGTCTCTTCGGGCAAGGGCGGCGGGGGCGGCGCCGCCCTTGCCTCGTCAGCCGGCGCCGGTTCGCCTTCGGCAGGGGCGGGATCGTCAACGGCGTAAGCCGACGCTTCGCCCAGCCAGGTCAGCGCGCCATCGGCGAGCGACAGCCCCTTCAGGGCCAGCAGCCCGGCCAGAATGACCGACAAGAGCAGGAGCGGACGGGCGGCGCGCATCAGCTTTACCTCATCGCCTTGAGCGTCTCGAGCCGGCGCCGGGCCGCGTCCGCTTCGGGTGCGGCGGCGGCGGGGCGCGGCGCGGGTGCGCGCTGGGGACGCTGGGTCAGGCGCGAGACCTGTTCATCAGCCCCGGCACCCAGAAAGCGAAGCTCGTCGGACAGGCGGCGCGCCTGCTCCACATCGCTCTTCAGGCTGGCGCCCTGCTCGCGGGCGGCCCGGTCCAGCGCCGCCAGGCTGGCGCGCGCCCGGTCCACCGCGTCATTGAGGCTGGCGATGGTCTCTTTCAGCCCATCCTGGCCCTCGCGCAGCGTGCGCAGGCGGCGATCCACCCGCCAGCACATGATCGCCGCCGCCGCCAGCAGGATGCAAACCAAGCCTTCAAAAGCGAGAGCAGCCAGCGTCATGTGAACCTCATTACCGATTTGCGGGCGGCGGACGAGAGCGGGGCGTCCAGCCGGACCCCGATATTGTGGCCGATACGGCCCATGCGTCCGTGGGTCAGCTGAATCGGGCCGCACCGCAATTCAATGGCGCCGTCCGGGCCGGTATCGAGCATCAGCGTGTCGCCTACTTGCAGCTTCATCACCTCGCCCAGCGGCTTTTGCATTTCGTCCAGCACGGCGGCGACTTCGACCTTGGTCGACCACAATTCCGTCGCCAGGTGGCTTTCCCAGATATTGTCGCGGCCGAACTTCTCGCCCATGAACTGCTGGAGCAGCATTTTGCGGATCGGCTCCAGCGTGGCGTAGGGCAAGAGCATCTCGATGCGCCCGCCGCGGTCTTCCATATCAATGCGCAGCTTGACCAGAATGGCCGCATTGGCCGGCCGGGCGATGGCGGCGAAGCGCGGATTGGTCTCCACCCGGTCGAGATCGAAGTCCACTTCGGTCAGCGGCGCGAAGGCGGCGCGCGCATCATTGAGCACCACCTCGATCATGCGCTGGACCAGCGTGCGCTCGATCGTGGTGTAGGGCCGGCCCTCCACGCGCATGGCCGAGGTGCCGCGCCGGCCGCCCAGAAGCACATCCACGATAGAGTAGATCAGGTTGGAATCCACCGTCAGCAGGCCGAAATTGTCCAGCTGGCGCGCGCGGAATACGGCCAGGATCGCCGGCAGCGGGATGGAGTTGAGATAGTCGCCGAACCGGATGGAGGAGATATTGTCCAGGCTCACCTCCACGTTATCGGAGGTGAAATTGCGCAAGGACGTCGTCATCAGCCGCACCAGGCGGTCAAAGACGATCTCCAGCATGGGCAGGCGCTCATAGGAGACCAGCGCCGAATTGATGATGGCGCGGATGCCCGAGCGCTCGTTGCTCTCGTCGTCGGAGACCGAGAAGCCGAGCAGGGAGTCGATCTCGTCCTGATTGAGGATGCGTTCCTGGGTCTGTCCGCTCTGGGTGGGCAGCGAGGTCTGGGAATCGTCCCCGACCATGGCTTCCCATTCAGAGGCCAAAGCGTCGCCGTCTTCGGGCGTGCTCCCGGACGCGTCCGCCTCGGCCTCCTCGCCCGCTGCCGCCGCTTCCCACTCGGCGGCCATGGCTTCCTGATCGACGTCGCTCACAGACCGGCCCCCGCTATTGCATCATGAATTCGTCGAACAGGACATCGTCCACCTCGAGCGGGGCGATGATCAGATTCGTGCGCCGCACCAGCTCGGCCTTGAAACGGAAATGGCCCATGGAGCCGTCCAGGTCCTCCGGCCGCAGCGTGCGCAGGAATTCCAGATAGCTGTCGCGCAACGCCTCGCGGCGCATGGGATCGGCCAGGCGTTCGGCGACGCGGCCATCCTGAAAGGCGACCCGGAAGGACACGATGATCGTGGTGCGCCGCCCGGTTCCCACCAGCGAGACGGTGATGGGGGAATCCAGCGGCGACGCGGTCACGACCCGGTCGAAATACGATTGCGGCTCTGGCTCGGCGGCTTCAGCCATCTCGGCTGCAGCCTCGTCCGATCCGCCACCCAGCAGAAGCAAGGCGCCCGCCACACCGGCCAGGATCAAAATCACGGCCGGCAGGCCGATGAACAGGGCCAGCTTCTTGATATCCGGCTTGGCTTTGCCAGCTTCGGCGTCAACGCCGTCAGCCTCGTCCTCTTTGTCCGGTTCCTCGGCCATAGCCCACTCCCGTCGCGGTGCAACTGCGATCCTTCGGCATTAACCGCCGCTGCGGTTAACGATTCGTTGGGAAACCGCGTTCACCCGGCAGTTATTGCCGCCTTGTACGCACCTAAGCGGCAAGCCTGCACCATCTGGCCCGGAGTGCGATTTGGCGAGCTCAACAAAATCAATGCGTTAACCATGGCACGCGGCTTGCGCCAGCGATCGGGAACGGCCGCCCAGAACCTGCGGCTGGGGCTCAACGCCAGAAGGAGAGGCGCCCCATGGACAATGCGATGCTCATCGGCCTGTCGCGCCAGCTCACGCTGCGCCGCGAGATGGACATCACCGCCAACAATATCGCGAATATCAACACGGACGGGTTCAAGGCCGAACGCGTCATGCTTGAATCGCGCGAGACCCGCCGCGCGCGCCACGAGGACGGACCGGCTCAGGTCCAGTTCGTCGGCGAGTGGGCGATGATGCGCGATTTCACGCAAGGCGCCCTCACCCCCACCGGGCGCCCGCTGGACCTGGCGCTCGACGGGCCGGGCTTCTTCGTTCTGGAGACCGATGCCGGCGAGCGGTTCACCCGCGATGGCCGTTTCACCCTCAATGCGCAAGGCGAGCTGACCGCGTCTGATGGCGCGCGTGTGCTGGATGAGGCTGGCGCGCCTGTGGTGCTGGACCCCCAAGCGGGCCCGGTTGAGTTCAGCACCGATGGCGTACTGACCCAGAACGGCAATCCAGGTCCGCGCCTCGCCCTGGCGGTGTTTGAAGCGCCGGGCCTACTGTCCAAGATCGGGGATAACCGGTTTTCCGCGCCTGACGGCGCCGAACGCCTCGATGAGCGCCCCGTGGTGCGCCAGGGCTTCAGCGAAGCCTCGAATGTCCGCGCCGTCCTTGAAATGACCCGGATGATGGAGGTCAGCCGCGCCTATCAGGCGGTGACCGGCATGATCCGCGACGCCGACGAACTGAGCCGCAAGGCGATCGAACGCCTTGGCCGGCCGTAATTTAACCTGAGCTGGAGACCGCATCATGCGCGCCCTGTCCACTGCCGCCACCGGGATGGAAGCCCAGCAGCTGGCTGTCGAAGTGATCGCCCACAACCTGGCGAACATGAACACCACCGCCTTCAAACGCCAGCGGGCCGAATTTCAGGATCTGCTCTACCAGACCCAGCGCCAGCCCGGCGCGGCCTCGTCCGACGCCGGCACGATCGTGCCCACCGGGGTGCAGGTCGGTCTCGGGGTGAATGCCGGCTCGGTGTACCGCATCACCGAGCAGGGCAGCCTGTCGCAAACCACCAACCCTTATGATGTGGCCATCTCCGGCGACGGCTATTTCCGCATTCAGCTGCCCAATGGCGGCGACGCCTACACACGGGCCGGCAATTTCTCGCTGAGCCCTGAAGGCGAGCTGGTGACGTCGGAAGGCTACCGGGTGGAGCCGGGCATCGTCGTGCCGGTCGAGGCGCGCCAGATGGTGATCAACCAGCAAGGTCAGGTGCAGGTGCTGCTTGATGGCGAGGCCGAGCCGCAAGTGGTCGGCCAGCTGGAACTGGTGATCTTCGCCAACGAGGCGGGCCTGGAACAGATCGGCGGCAATCTCCTGCTGGAAAGCGCCGCGTCGGGCGCGCCCCAGCCGGGCGTGCCGGGTGATCCCGGCTTCGGCCTGATCCGCCAGGGCTTTATCGAAAGCTCCAATGTGGACGCGGTCACCGAGGTGACGGCCCTGATCAAGGCCCAGCGCGCCTATGAAATGAACGCCCGCGTCATCAGCGCCGCCGACGAAATGCTCGCCGCCTCGTCGAACCTGCGCTGACGCTAGGAAAGGCCCGTCATGACCCGCCTCATCACCCTCATCGCCGCGCTCGCCCTGGCCGCCTCCCCCGCCGTAGCGGACGAGGCGCGCACGGTCATTCTGAAAGACCGGCTGACCACGCTGGACGGCGTGATCACGCTGGGCGACCTGTTCGATGGCGCGGGCGATGCGGCCGATGTCACCCTGGCGCGCGCGCCGGCGCCCGGCCAGCGCCTGTCGCTGGACCCGGCCTTCATCCGCGCCGAGGCCGCCCGCCACGGACTGCACTGGGCCAATGCCGGCGGCGTGATGCGGGTGACGGTGGAGCGGGCCGGGCGCACGGTCAGCGCGGCCGACATCGCCCGCCTGATCGAGGAAGCCTTGTACGTGGAAAGCGGGCAGGCCCATCTGGTGGAGCTGTCCAACCGCACCCAGTCTCTTCACGCCCCGCTGGACAGCGCGGGCGGACCCGAGCTGGTCAGCCTGGAGCATGATGCGCGCGCGGGCCTGTTCCGGGCCGAAATCGCGCCCTGGCCGGGCGCTGCGCTTGAACGCATTGGCGGACGCGCCCAGGCGGTCAGCGATGTGCCGGTGCTGACCCGCGCGGTGGCGCGCGGCGACGTCATCACCGATGACATGGTGCGCTGGGAGCGCATGGCCGCCGGCCAGGTGCGTCCCGACACGCTGATGCGCGCCGAGGCGCTGATCGGCCAGGAGGCGCGCCGCACCTTGCGCGCCGATACGCCGCTGCGCGCGCTGGATCTCCAGGCGCCGGTACTGATCACCCGCGGGGAGATCATCCAGCTGGTCTATCAGGTCGGCGGACTGTCGCTGACCGCACGCGCGCGGGCGCTGGACAATGCGTCCCAGGGCCAGACCGCGCGCTTTTTGAACCTTCAGTCCAACCGCACCATCCAGGCGATCGCCGAGGGGCCGGGCCAGGCCCGCGTCGCTTCGGGTCCCACCTTCACCAACTAGGAGCCAGCCGCCATGCGCGCGACTTTGAAGAACACAGCCGCCATTACGCTCGCCGGCGCCCTGCTGACCGCCTGCGCGGCGACGGACCGCCTCGCCTATGTGGGTCAGCCGCCGCCCCTGTCGCCGATGGACAATACCGCCGTCCTGACCGGCGCAGTGAGCAGCGCGGGCATGACCCCGGCCCAGATAGACGCGGCGCGCGCCGCGCGCATCCAGGCGCTGATGGCCGAGCGCGCCCATGCCCGGCGCAATGTCAACTCGCTGTGGAGCGCCAACACGACCACCTTCTTCGGTGATCCGCGCGCCAGCCATGTGGGCGATATCCTGACGGTGAAGATCGACATCTCCGATCGCGCCCAGGTGCAGAACCAGACCTCGCGCGCGCGCCAGACCTCGGAGCGCTCCAACCTGACCAATTTCCTGGGCGGCGAGGCGGCGCTGGACGCCATCTTCAACGACGCCATCGATCCGGCCAATCTGACCCGGTTCGGCTCCACATCCTCAACGCAAGGCTCAGGCAGCGTCAACCGGTCGGAGACCATCTCCATGACGGCGGCGGCCATCGTGGTGGACGTGCTGTGGAACGGCAATCTGGTGATCCATGGCCGGCAGGAAGTGCGCATCAATAACGAGGTGCGCGAGCTTTTGATCTCCGGCATCGTGCGGCCGCAGGACATCGCGGCGGACAATACGATCGAGCACCGCAAGATCGCCGAGGCGCGGGTGTCCTATGGCGGCCGCGGCCACATCTCCGAGATGCAGCGCCCGCCCATCGGTCAGGAAGTTTATAACCTTCTGTGGCCATTCTAGGGATATGCCGAACAGCGCCCTTCAGATTGAACGCTTCGCCCTGGAGGGCGCCAATGTGCTGTGCATCCGCACGCGCGGGCGCAATTCCGTCGCCGAAAGCCGGGCCAACGCGCCGCGCCTGTGCCAGCGCCTAACCGAGGAAGGCCATGACGGTCTGATTCTCGACTACAGCGATTGCGCGCTGGAGCACACCGTGCCGCAATTTGCGTCCATCGCAGAGATTTTCGCCGCGCATCTGCCCAAGCATATCGCGCTCGCCTATGTCTACAGCGCGGCGAACATGATGCATGCGCTCATGATGACGAAAATGCTGCACAAGGCGGGTTTCGCCGCGCGGTGCTTTTCAAGCTGGGCCGAAGCCGAGAGCTGGATGCGCGAACGGCTGGCCTGAGACAGGCTCAGTCGTCGCGGTGGACGCGCTCGGAGCGTTCGTGACGTTCCTGGGCCTCAAGGCTCAGCGTCGCCACCGGCCGGGCGTCCAGACGCGCCAGCGAGATCGGCTCGCCGGTCTCCTCGCAATAGCCGTAGGTGTCATCCTCGATCCGGCGCAGCGCCGCTTCGATCTTGGCGACCAGCTTGCGCTGGCGGTCGCGGGCGCGCAGCTCCAGCGCACGGTCGGTTTCGGTGGAGGCGCGGTCGGCCAGATCAGGCAGCGCGCCGATATCTTCCTGGAGCGCAGACAGGGTCGAACGGCTCTCGCGGATGATCTCATCCTTCCAGGCCGTCAGCTTGCGCCGGAAATATTCCTTCTGGCGCGCATTCATGAAGGGCTCGGCCTCGCTGGGTGCGTAGCCCTTGGGCAGTTCGATCGAGGACTCGGTCACAGCCATATTCACGACTCCATGCATGCCCTGCCGCAAGCGCGCCGGAGCATATCCAGCAAGCCCTTCAAGTCAATCGGGCAAGTCTTCTGGCGCGCAAGTTTGGCGCCAGTGTGAATTTCCCAAGGCAGAAGAGGCGCTTGAACGGTGTTCAGCCAGGCCGGCCATGCTTGGCCAGCTCCACGGCGGCGCGGATTTCGACCTCGTCGAGCACAGCTTCAAGGCGCGGATCGCTGGTGTTGTCGCGCTGGGTCTTCACCGTCTCCATCAGGCGCACCAGCGTATCGCGGGGCAGAGCGCCCTCCAGCAGCGCCAGTTTGAGATCGTCCAGCACGTCCAATATCGAGAAGGCGCGGTCGGTGGCGCGCCGGCGCGCGCCCTGAAAATCATCCGCGCCCTGCAGCGCCATCAGGGCGTCAATCGAGTTGACCGCGCCCGCCGCGCTGACGCCGGGCGCCGCGGTGGCGCTCGACGGCGTCGCCGGGCTTTCCGGCGCAAAGCCTTGCGCCGAACCGGCGCCGGGCTTGCGGCGAACCGGCGAAAGCGGCTGTGTGCTGCGCGGCGCGTTGACTTTCATGGCGGGACCCCGGACGCAAATCGTCAGGCAGAAGCTGGCTTAACCTGGGTTAACGCGCGATTAAGCCCCGCCCGCGCGCCGGGCAGAAATTGCCTATAAACCCCCTGACCGGCAGATTGAGCCGACCGGGAAACTTTCAAGCCACTGATTTATAGTGCATTTTACAGCGTTAACCTTGGCACGCTTTTCGCAGGTCCGCGTACAGGAGCCGGCCGGAGTTGCGTACGCCATGATGAGACCCGTCACATTCCTGATCGCCCTGGCCCTGTGCGCCAGCCTGGCTGCGGCGTCCCACGCCAATCCGCGCATCAAGGACATCGCCGATGTGGAGGGCGTGCGCTCCAACCAGCTGGTCGGCTACGGCCTGGTGGTGGGTCTGGATGGTTCGGGCGACACGCTGCGTAACGCCGCCTTCACACGCCAGGCCATGAACTCCATGCTGGAGCGCTTCAACATCAATGTGCGCGAAGCCGATCTGCGCACCGGCAATGTCGCCGCCGTGATGGTGACCGCCGAACTGCCGCCCTTCTCCATGCAGGGCACGCGAATCGATGTGACGGTCTCGGCGCTGGGCGACGCCAGCAGCCTGCAGGGCGGCGTGCTGATCGCGACCCCGCTGGTGGGCGCCAATGGCGAGGTGTTCGCCGTGGCGCAGGGCTCGGTGGCGGCGGGCGGTTTCGCCGCCGGCGGCCGGGCGGCCAGCGTCACCCGCGGCGTGCCGACAAGCGCGCGCATCGCCAACGGCGCCGTGATCGAGCGCGAAATGGAGTTTGACCTGGCCGGCCGCGACGAAATCCGCCTGTCGCTGCGCAATCCCGATTTCACCACCGCCCGGCGCATGGCCGACACCATCAACGCCTATCTGGGGACCGGCGTCGCCGCCGCGCAGAACCCGTCCACCGTGTCGCTGACCCGTCCGGCGAGCTTTCGCGGCGACATGGTCTCGCTCTTGTCTGACGTGGAGCAGCTGCGCGTCCAGACCGACATGCGCGCGCGCGTGGTCATCGATGAAAGCACCGGCACCATCGTGATGGGCGATAATGTGCGCGTGTCCACCGTCGCCATCGCCCAGGGCGGGCTGACGGTCACGGTGTCGGAAAGCCCCATCGCCAGCCAGCCCGCCCCCTTCTCGGACGGCGAAACCGTGGTGCTGCCGCGCACCGATGTGACCGTGGAACAGGACATGCGCGAGATGGGCGTGCTGCAAGGCACGGTGACCCTGCGCGAGCTGGTCGACGGGCTCAATGCCCTGGGCGTCAACCCGCGCGACCTGATCACCATCTTGCAGACCATCAAGGCCGCCGGCGCCCTGCAAGCCGATATCGAGGTGCTGTGATGGACGGTCTTCTGGACGCCCAGATGCAGGCGGCCATGCTGACGGCGCGGTCTGCGCCGGGCGAGATGCAGGCGCGTCAGGCGCGTACGCCCGAGCAGATCCGCGCCACGGCTCAGGACTTCGAGGCGGTGTTCCTGGCCCAGGTGCTCGAAGCCATGATGGGCGAGACCACCAAGTCCAGCTTCGGCGGCGGCCCCGGCGAAGCGGCCTTCAGCTCCATGCTCAACGAGGAATACGCCAAGGTGATCACCCGGGCCGGCGGCATTGGCCTGGCCGACTCCCTGGCGCGTGAAATGCTCAGATATCAGGAGGCCGGATCGTGACAACCGAGCTCGCCGCACACACCCCGGACGAACGCGCCGAGGCGCTGGTGCGCCTGACATCGCGCCTCACGGTCCTGTTGGACCAGGAAACCGGTCTGTTCGAGGCGCGCCGCCCCCATGAGGCGGTCAATCTGCAGACCGAGAAAATGCGTCTGGCCACGCTCTACCGCGCCGAGACCCAGCGCGCGGCGCGTGAACCCGAACGCCTCGCCGGCCTCGCCCCGGCGCTCAAGGACCGGCTGCGCACGGCGACCGAAGCGTTCAACGCCGCGCTGGCGCGCAATCACGCCGCCGTCGAAGCGCTCAAAGTGCTGACCGAAGGTCTGGTGCGCGCCATCGCCGAGGAAGCCGCCCGCCAGAAACAATCCCAGGCCGGCTACGGCCCGTCCGCCGCCAAATACGGCGTCGTGGGCGCGCTGGCGTGTAATCAGACGGCTTGAGACGTCTTCAGAAAAACCCCAGCGTCTGACCGCCGCCGCCGCCCATCAGCCGGTCAAGGCCGGACTGGTAATTGGCGATCTGGGCGGTGAGATAGCTGGGCACCGTTCCGCCACGCTTGCCGTTGGCGGGGCCCTTGAGCAGTTCTTTGAGCGCCGGGTCCTGGGTCAGTTCGCGCCAGGCGCGCTGGATCTTGGCCTGGGCCGCGGACAGGGCTTCATAGGCCGCCTGCGCATTGCCGCGATCAGAGATCGACAGACGGTCGGGCAGTTCCAGCGCGAAGACGGCGGGGGCGTCTGACGTCGTGTCCTTGGCCCGTTCGCGCGCCGAGGCCTTGCCGGTGATGGCGCCGGATGGCAGGCCGAGGCCGGACAGGGCGTCGCGGCCCTCTGCGCCGGCGGACAATTCGATGGTCACGCCGGGCCTGGGCGTCACGCGCAGCATGTCGCCCTCGCGCGCGCGGCGCACATCCGCCGAGCCGTTGAACAGCATGACCGCATTCAGCTTGAAGGTCAGCGAGCGCATGGTCTCGTTCGGTCCGATATCGATGCGGCGCTGGCGCCCGCCATTGACCGAAATGAAGAAATGGTCGCCCTCGCGCACCGAGGAGCGCTGATTGATCACCCGGCTGTCGGCATAGGCGACGGCGCCATTGGGCAGACCCAGCCGGTTGAGCACCGAATCGCCGCCCTGATCCACCACGATGCCGGTGGCTTCCGACACCCCGCCGCGCCCGGACACTTGCTGGGTCCAGTCCAGCGCGCCCGTGGCCGCGTCGAACCCGGCGGCGAAGCTGTTGCGCTCGCCCGATTGCTCGGAGCCCGGCAGCGCACCTGAGGTGGTTCCGGCGAGATACACCTTGCCGCCAGCCGTCTTGATGGAGGCGGCGGTGTTGTCGCCGTCCGTGCCCAGGAATGTCGTATAGCTCACCGCCGGCGCAGCGCCGTCCTCGATGCGCACCAGCACCGCGTCGCGGCCGCCGGCATTGGGATTGAGCACATCGCCCGGCGCAAATCCGGCCCCGGCCGAGCCGGCCAGATAGATCGCGCCATCCTCATCCACCGCCAGACCGGCAATGCGCCCGCCATCAAGATCGCCCATGTCGAGACGCCA
>JBHYFR010000072.1:0-11451 GCA_051859425.1 Oceanicaulis sp.
TCATTGTGGCTCCTTCTCACAAATAGGAGCCTCCCGAAAACCCGGGACGCTTCATGGCGACCTGACCAGCGTGGTGCGCATGCTGGCGGCTGCGCGCCTGATCCGCAGCCATCACCGCACCGCGCGCATCACCCTGCTGACCGGTCCCGATTTCGAGGGCCTGTTGAAATACTGCCCGTATTTCAATGCGGTGGAGACGACGCTGGGCGATGCCGCGAAGAAGAATGTCTTTGAACGGGTCAAGGCGGCGCGCAATTCGGGCTTCGACGTGGTCTATGATCTGGGCGCAGGGTCGGCCTCCAGAAAGATTCGCAGCTCCATGCGCTTTGCCCGCGTGCGCTGGATCGAGGCGATCGCCGATCCCAAAAAGCCCGGCCATCCGCTGGACCAGGTGGCGGACCGGCTGGGCGCCGCAGGACTGTGCCGCGTCGGCCATGCCCTGGGCGAGGCGCCCGGGCCGGAGCTGGACTGGGTGGATTTCGTGGCCAAGCGCTCGCGCACGCTGGACCCGGCCTATTTCGGGCTGCAGGCGCGCTACGCCCTGTTCTGCCCGGCCGGCGATGAAAGCGCGCCCGCCCAGCGCTGGCCCAAGGAACGCTGGGCCTCGCTGGCCCATGAGCTGCGTCAGAAGGGCGTGGAGCCGGTGATCGTGGGCGGTCCGTCCACCCGCGAGCTGGGACGCTATATCGCCCATATCACGCCGGGCGCGCGCGATCTGACGGGGCGCGCCAATCTCATCCAGCTGGCGGGACTGGGCCGCCAGGCCCAGTGCGCGTTTGGCGAGGATGTGGCGCTGCTCCATCTCATCGTCGCCGCCGGCTCGCCTGCCGTCCTGTTCCACCCCGGTGAATCGGCGCCGGTCTATTCCGCGCCGCGCGGGTCGGGGCCCACGCTTTTGATGCACGCGCCGACCCTGGCCCAGATCAATGCCGGTGAAGCGGTGCAGGCCATGCGCTGCGCCGGCGGGTTCGCCAATTCCGGCGTGGCGGCGTGAGCGCCTTGCATTTGCACGCCTCCTCGCGATATTCCCTACCGCAGCAGCGCCAGACGCTGTATTCTGGCCTTTTCGTTGACAGCTTCCATGGAGAAGACGCATAGCTCGACGCCCGCATGCCGCGCCGCCGCCCAAAAAAGAGGGCCCGCGCATCAACCGGGAGATCCGCGTACCGCGGGTGCTCCTGATCGATGAAAATGGCGAGAAACAGGGGATTGTGCCCTTCGATTCGGCTCTTGCAGCCGCCGAAGAGGCAGGTCTTGATCTTGTCGAGGTTTCGCCCAACGCTGATCCGCCTGTGTGCAAGATCATCGATTACGGCAAACTGAAATTCCAGGAACAGAAAAAGAAGGCGGAAGCCCGAAAGAACCAGAAGACGCAGGACGTTAAAGAGATCAAGCTGCGTCCGAACATCGATGTGCACGACTATGAGGTCAAGGCGCGCGCGATGGCCAGGTTCTTCGAGGATGGCGACAAGGTGAAGGTCACCCTGCGCTTCCGGGGCCGCGAAATGGCGCACCAGGACCGGGGCATGGACGTCATGAACCGGGTCAAGGCCGATTTCGCCGAAACCGCCAAGGTGGAGTTCGAGCCCAAGCTCGAAGGCCGCCAGATGACCATGGTCCTGTCGCCGCGCTGACGCGCCCGGGATCAGATCGGCGGTTCTCAAGACACAAAGACCCGGCGCAGCGCGCCGGGTCTTTTTGCGTTGGGGCGGGGTGATTAGTGCGACCCGCCCTGGCCCAGCCCGCGCGCGGCGGCGGCCTGGCCGGCTGATGCGGGGGCGGCGGGAGCGTGATGGATCACATAGCCGTGGCGTATGACATGGAGACGCAAGGGCGGACGCTCGACGCCGCCGGCGAGCGGTCCGTGGAAGAAGTCCGGCGCCAATTGAACGACACCCGGCGCCGGTGCCGCGTCGCCGCCTGAGACGGTGCGGGTGACAGTGTGAGTGACTGTGTGAGTGACTGTGTGAGTGACTGTGTGAGTGACTGTGTGAGTGACTGTGTGAGTGACGGTGCGGGTGACAGTGCGCGCGCCGTGCTCGAAGCGGGTCTGCGTGACCGGTTGATACGCTGCGGGCTCGCCATAGGCGTCCGGGCCGCCGGCCAGAGCCGGATCGGCGTTCAGCGCTGCGGCGCTCACAAGGGCGATCAACACGCTCATGTGTGCCAGTCTAGCACACACGCGCGGCCCGGCGAGCGCAAACCATAGTTAACGCTCAGAAATCGTGGGCGATGCCCTTTTTCTCCCAGTCGCCATAGCGCGTGGGCTCGGGGCCTTTGGGGCCGCCCAGCTCGGTCTGGCGCGCTGCCTCTTCGCGGGCGGCTGCACGGCGCGCCTCGGCCTCCGCCAGCGCGCGCTGGGCGGGGCTCAGCGGTTTATCTTCGGGACTGGTGGGTCCGGTCATCGCTTGCAGTTCCCCGTGGCCTGTCCCAGATACATAAGGTTCACGGCCCCTTGGGCCAAGTCAGGATGGACAGGAGCGCACATGACATCGAACGGTTTGAGAACCTTCATGCTGCTGGCGGCGATGACCGCCCTGTTCATGGGCCTGGGCTATCTGATCGGCGGGGCGGCGGGCGCGATCCTGGCGCTGGGCGTGGCGGCGGCGATGAATCTGTTCGCCTTCTGGAACGCCGACAAGATCGTGCTGCGCATGCATGGCGCACGTGAAATCCTGCCCGAGGAGCGCGACCCGCGCCTGTATCAGTTTGCGTCCGACACCGCGCGCATGGCCGAGGCCGCCGGCATGCCCGTGCCGCGCATTTTCGTCATCGACAATCCCCAGCCCAACGCCTTCGCCACCGGGCGCGATCCCAACAACGCCGCCGTGGCCGCCACCACCGGCCTTCTGGCGCAGCTGAACCGGCAGGAGGTGATGGGCGTGATGGCCCATGAGCTCGCCCATGTGAAAATGCGCGACACGCTGACCATGACCGTGACCGCCACCATCGCCGGCGCCATCGGCTATCTGGCCACCTTCGCCCTGTTCTTCGGCGGCGGGCGCGAGCGCGGCGGCATTATCGCCATGCTGGCGCTGGCGATCCTGGCGCCCATCGCGGCCAGCCTGGTGCAGATGGCCATCTCGCGCGCCCGCGAATACGAGGCCGACCGCGTGGGGGCGGAGATTTGCGGCCAGCCGCAATGGCTCGCCAGCGCGCTGGAGAAGATCGAGCGCGGCGCACGGCGCACGATCAATGAAAGCGCCGAGCGCAATCCGGCCACCGCCCACATGTTCATCATCAATCCCCTGAACGGCCAGGGCGCGGACAATCTGTTCTCCACCCACCCGGCCACCGCCAACCGCATTGCGCGCCTGCGCGAGATGGGCGGCGCGGCGCCGACCCCGCCCGCCGGACCCTGGGGCCATCATGGACCCTGGGGCGGCTCCATCGACGGCGATGACGCGCCCAGGGGCGGGTTTGGCGGGCCCTGGGGTTGATCCGGTGCGTCATTACACGCACGCAAAATTAACCGCGCCGCGCCACCCTGGGTCTCTGCTTGCCAGAGGACCGACATGGCCCGCTCCGACACGCCAAATGCCGCCGATCCGGCCCCGCGGGCGCCTGCGGGGCTGACCCCTCTGGCGTGTCTGGCCGCTTGCCTGACGCTGAGCGCGGGACTGCCCGCCGCCGGCGCGGTACTCGCCCCGCCCGCCAGCGGTCAGGCGGCCGTGCTGTTCGCCCCGCAGACCACACCCACCGAGCTGGCGCGCGCCGCCGCCCGGGCCGGGGTTGATATCGTGCGCTTTGGCGGCGCGCCCGGCACGATCATCGTCAATCTGGAAACCCCCGCCAGCCGCGCCGCCCTGCGCGAGGCTGGCGCCTGGCTGATCGCCGACCCTGTCATTCTGGGCGGCTGCGCCCGCACCCGCATTGAGGACCCACGCTCATGACCCGCCTTCAGACCGTGCGCGCCCGCGCCCTGCGCGTCCTGTTCGCCGCCCAGTGCGCCTTCACCGGCGTGTATCTGGCCGCCGGCCTGATCATCGACCCGTCCAAGGCGCTGGCGGGAACCGTGATCCTGGCTGCGGTGACGGCGCTGGCCGGCCTGTCCTGGCGCGCCGCGCCGGACGCCTGGACCACGCGCGCCGTGTTCGCCGCCGCCATGATGGCCTTCCCCGCCGCCCTGACCTTCCTGATGAGCGGGCATGCCTGGCAGATCGACATGCACATGACCTTCTTCGCGGCCCTGGCGGCGGTGACGGTGCTGGTGGACTGGCGCGCCCTGCTGGCGGCCGCGGCCACGGCGGCGGTGCATCATCTGGCGCTGAATTTCGCCCTGCCGGCCGCCGTGTTTCCCGATGGCGGCGATGTCTGGCGCGTGGTGTTTCATGCCGTGGTGGTGGTCGCCCAGACGGCGCTGCTGATCTGGCTGGCGCGCGGCGTGGCGGGGGCGCTGGGCGAGGCGGACGCGGCGCTTGGCCTGTCCGAAGCCGCCCGGGCGCAAGCTGACGACCTGCTGGCCGCCGACCGCACCCGCCAGGCCGAGATCACCCGCTCGCGCGAGACCATTGCGTCGGTGTCGAGCACGTTTGAACAAAGCGTCACCGCCGTGCTCGTCGATCTGCAGGCCGCGTCGGGGGAACTTGGCGCGCTGGCGGGCCAGCTGCGCAGTGACGCCGGGGCCACCCGCGCCAGCGCCGAGGGCGCCGCCGGTCAGGCCCGCGACACCAGCGCCCATGTGGAGGCCGTCGCCTCCGCCGCCCAGGAACTGGCCGCCTCCATCGCCGAGGTGACCCGCACGCTGGGCGCCGCGGACGAGATTTCCATGCGCGCCGAGACCGAGGCGGGCCGCGCCGGGGGCTCCATGGAAGAGCTGCACAACGCCGCGCGCGAGATCGAGGACATCGCCGAACTGGTCAGCGCCATCGCCGAGCAAACCAATCTCCTGGCCCTCAACGCCACCATCGAGGCCGCGCGCGCAGGCGAGGCCGGCAAGGGCTTTGCCGTGGTGGCCAGCGAGGTCAAACAGCTGGCGGTCCAGACCGCCCGGGCCACCGGCGACATCCGCAGCAAGATCGAGGCGATGCGCACCGCAGCCGATTCCGCCAACAGCGCGCTCACCGGCATCGCCCGCACGATTTCGGAAATCCGTGACGCCTCGTCCAGCGCCCGCAACGCCTTCGCCGAACAGTCCAGCGCCACCGATGAGATCGCACGCCTGGCCGCTGACGCCGCAGGCTCCACCGCCCGGGTGGGCGAGGAGGCCGGCGCCGTCACCGGCGCCGCCGCGCGCGCCGACGAAGCCGCTGCGCGCTTTGAAGACGCGGCGCGCGGTCTGGCCTCCGCCGCGGGCCGTCTGGGTGAGGAGCTGACACAATTCCGCGCCCGCCTGAATGACGCGGCGTGATCTCAGGCTCAGCCGCCGGCGGCCATGATCATCGCGCGTCTGAGCGCCTCGCGCGCAGCGCTGTCTGGCGCGCCGGCGCGTGTGATGACGCCCGGGCGCACCACAAGCCCTTCAAAGGGCGCGCTGGCGAGGCGCAGCCTCCCTTCGCTTACAAGCCGGGCCAGCACAGGCTCGGGTGCAACAAGCACATGGTCTGATACGGCGCAAACCTGCGCCAGCAGGGCGTAATCATCACTGACCAGATTGGCGTCCGATGACGGCCACGGCCAGACCAGGCGGCGCATGCGCGCAGGCGGCGTGGCTGACACAAAGGGAAAGTCCGCCAGCGGCGCGCCGGACAGGGCGGGATGGCCGGGCCGGGCGGCAGCCGCGATCCCGGCGCCTGGCAAGGCCGTGACCTTCAGCGCGTCATCCCCTTCGGCCGGCTCGCTGTCGCACACAGCCATGTCCAGAGCGCCGCTGCGCACCGCCTCTACCAGCTGTCCGGAAGCCCCCGCCTGCACGCGCAGCCGGACGCGCCGTCCATCACCGTAATAGGCCGCCAGAGCCGCCGGAAGCAGGTGAAAGGCCACTGCCGGCCCTGCGCCAAGGGTCAGCGCCCCATCCTCGCCCGTGCGCCATGACTGCGCCTGTGCAATCAGGTCGGCGCTTTGCTGCGCCAGCGCCCGGGCGCGCGGCAGAATCGCCTCGCCCAAGGGCGTCAGGATCAGGCGCCGTCCGCTCCGGTCGAACAGAACGCCGCCCAGACGCGCCTCGATGAGGGCCAATGTGCGCGACGCCGCTGGCTGGGAGACATTGAGCGCTTGCGCGGCCGCGGTCAGCGTGCCCTCCCGGGCGCAGGCGATCAGAAGGCGCGCCTCACGGACCTCCATAAGCCATAACCTCCATGCATGACTGAATGCCTTAATAGTATTGGATGTTATACCGCATCGCGTCCAGTCTGGCGTTTCACACTTATGGGGAGCGCTATGAGCTACCAGATCATCATTCCGGCGATTTTTGCGGGCTTCGCCCTGCTGGAAATCATTCTGGGCCGGTTCAACCCGAAGGACCGGGCGGGCGCGCGGGACGCCGTCATCGAGGCGGTCTCCACCCTCACCATCATTTTGCTGACCGTGCCGGCGATTTTCGCGGTCGCGCCGCTTCTGGTGGAGATGGTCCGGCCCGGCTCGGCCGGCGCGCTGGCCTTCCTGCCGATCTGGGCGATGGCTTTGATCCTGCTGGTGGGCGACGACATGACCCAGTACTGGTGGCACCGGCTGAACCACCAGATACCGTGGCTTTACAATCTGCACCGGGCCCATCATTCGGGCGCGTATATGAGCGTGCGGATCGTCTACCGGAACAATCTTTTCTACTACCTGCTGATGCCGGGCATCTGGATCTCGGCGGTGCTGGTCCATCTGGGGTTCGGACCGGTCTATGTGATCTATCTGATCATCAAGATGACGGTGATTATCGCCGCCCATTCCAGCTGGCGCTGGGACGAGCCGCTTTACCGCATCAAGGCGCTGTCGCCTGTGATGTGGCTGGTGGAGCGCACCATCTCCACCCCCGCCACCCATGCCGCCCATCACGGGCTGGACGCCACGGACGGCGTCACCCGCTACAAGGGCAATTACGGGAATCTCCTGTTCTTCTGGGACGTGCTGTTCGGCACCGCGCTGATCACGCGGCGCTACCCGGACACCTACGGCATTGAGGGCATGGAACCGGTCAGCGCGCGGCGCGAATTGCTGTGGCCGCTGGCGCGCAAATGACTAGCCCTTGAAGAAGGCCTGAACCTCGCGCACCAGCGCGTCCCGCGCCGCCGCGACGATCTGGGCGCCCTTTTCCGGCGTCGCCTGGGAGGGATCGGAGCCGATGCGCCCGTCAGGGAAATTGCGCCGGTAGTCGGCGGCATCGGTGAACGAGCCTTCCGGCGCGATCTTCGGGCTCATGACCACGTCCTTCACCGCGTGAGGATAGGCGTAATACGTCACCGCCACTTCCGACGCCGTGGCGTGGCTGCCATCGCCTACGGGGAAGATGGACTTGCACACATCCATCACGCCGGGCAGCTCCCACCAGTTCATCTGGCGCAGCTTGTAGGGGCAGGCATCCCCGTCCATGGACCAGGCCGCATAGCTTTCGGCGAACGCCGCCGAGATGGTGGCGATATTGCCGCCATGGCCGTTGAGGAAATAGATCCGCCGGAAGCCGTGGCGCACCAGCGAGTCGATCCAGTCATTGATCGCGGCGATCATGGTGGAGGGGCGCAGCGTCATGGAGCCGGGAAACCCCAGATGATGCTGGGCGACGCCCACCGAGAAGGTCGGGCCCACCAGGAAGCCGCCCGCCTCGCCCGCCTCGCGCGCGATCACTTCGGGACAGATGGCGTCGGTGCCGATCAGCCCGTTGGGACCATGCTGCTCGAACGAGCCGATGGGAATGACGATGCCTTTGGAGGTCTTGAGATGGGACTCAATCTCGGGCCAGGACGCCGTTTGAAGCTGCATGGCGATCCCCTCACGCTGGGACGGATAATGCGCGCGACAGGACAACACGTTGGCGCGAAGCGCAAGCGGAGTGTTCAGAGGGGGGCTTGTCTCCACCCCGCTTGCGGGGGGAGTGCCGCGAAGCGGCGAGGGGGGGGGTCTGGCCTACCCCCGTCAAAGCCTGCCTCCCCGGCCGACCGCAGGGAGAGCCGGGGCCCATCCACCAAGCTTGGCCAGACCGCTGGGGGCGGACAGCGTCAATGATGGATCGCGGACCGGCTTTGAGGTGCGGCAAGGCAGGCAGGCGATTGATCGGGTTTCAGGCGCAATGCGGCCCCGTCTCGCCGTCGATCCTTGCTGAGCCATTTTCGCAAGCGTCGCAATCTGTCAAGGACGACCGAGCTTCCGCTCGGTCGTCGCATGGCGGCGGCCCGCAGGGCCGTCCTTGAAAGCCTGCGATCGCCTTGCGGTTTCTTCCAGCATAGGTCGATGGGGAGGATTGATCCCCGGAGCCGTCCGGGGCGGTGGAGGCTGGGGGCGCTGCCGGAGGCGGCAACCACAGAGCCTTCTCAGAGCCCTCACCCCACCTCCACCACATCACCTGCCTTGAGCACCTTCAGCAACGCCACGAGATCATCGCGTGCAATCGCGATGCAGCCCTCGGTGGGGGCGTAATCGGGGCTGGCGCAGTGCAGGAAGATCGCCGAGCCGAGGCCGGGGACGGGCGGGTCGTCATTATGGCCGAGCACCACGACGATGTCGTAGAGCCCGTCTTCGCGCGTCATCACTTCATGGCGGCCCGGCCAGGGCAATCTGACGGGCCGGTTATAGGCGGGGTCGGCCGGGTCGTCGCACCAGCCGTCATCGGGCAGAATCGGGTCCAGCACCAGGGCGGTCTCCGGTCGGTCCAGCCGGTCAGGGCGCCACAGCGCGCGGCGCGCCGGCCAGGCGCCCGCTGGCGTGGCGCCGTCGCCTTCGCGCTTCATCTCCGCCGCGATTTTCCCCGACCGGCCGATGACGGCGCGCACCGGACCGAAGCCGTGACCGGCCACGACTCCACACAGCGGATTTATGTCACCTGCGGGGCCTTTTTTGTCCCCTAAGGGCCCGTTCATGTCTCCTGGCAGGGGGTTTTGGGCATACGTGAACCGGTTGCGGACCATAACTGTCCCCCTGACATCAGCGGCGCTATCCCCGGGCCGGGGACGGCGCAATCACGCAAAGTTTGACACCGCTCACCCATGCGTCAATCGCCGCGCGCGGCGCGCTGCACTAAGGCAGGCGCTTGCCGCCAGCGCTTGCGCGCGACGGCGGAACAGGCAAGGTAGACCGCCCAAGCGTCCGGCCAGGGAGCCCCCGCCATGACCACCCACACCCTTCTTCTGGTCGATGACGACGATCTGTTGCGCGAGGCGCTGGCCGAGCAGTTCGGCTATGAAGACGGGTTCAACGTGCTCACCGCCGACGCGGCCAAACCGGGCATGGAACTGGCCGGAACCCAGCCGGTGGACCTGATCATCCTGGATGTGGGCCTGCCGGATATGGACGGGCGCGAGGCCTGCAGGCACTTGCGCAAGGACGGGATAACCACGCCGATCATCCTCTTGACCGCCCAGTCGGGCGACGCCGATCACGTGCTGGGTTTGCGCTCGGGCGCGGATGATTTTCTGGCCAAGCCGATTTCGTTTGTGGTGCTGCTCGAACGGGTCAACACCCAGCTCAAACGCCACCAGGCCAGCGAGGACGCGGTGCTGCCGCTGGGCCCTTACCGGTTCAAGCCGGCGATGAAGCTCTTGCTCACCGCCGAGGACAGGAAGATCCGCCTGACCGAGAAAGAGACCAGCATTTTGAGGTATTTATACCGCGCCGGCGGCAAGCCGGTGGTGCGCGAGGAGCTGCTGGACCAGGTCTGGGGCTATCACCGCGAGGCCAACACCCACACGCTGGAAACCCATGTCTACCGGCTGCGCCAGAAGATCGAGCCGGACCCCCAGAACGCCCGCCTGCTGATCACCGAGACCGGCGGTTACCGTTTGCAGATATAAGGGGTTAGCGCGCTCATCCGCGCTTTTCATGGCGGATCAGGATCGCCATCTGACTGGCGCCGCCGATGTCGGGGTCCACTCCGCCCATGTCCTGAAAGCCGGCGCCATAACCGGCGCGGCCCGCCGCGCGCCGCGCCCAGTCTCGAAACTGCCCCCGCGTCCATTCAAACCGGTGCCCCGGGTGGCGGAAGCGATGGGGCGGCACGCCCAGGCGCGCATTGTACTGCGCGTTGGGCGTGGTCACGATTACGGCGGGCGGGCGAACCTCTTGCAGGAGCAGGCGTTCCAGGCGCGGGAGCATGTCTGGCGCCAGATGCTCGATCACCTCCACCATGACCACACAGTCCGCTCCGGTGATCCAGCGCCCGGCCTCGATCAGCGTGTCATGACGCAAGGTGACGCGCGCCTGCGCCTGAGGCCCCGCCTGCGCCAGGCGCGTGGCCAGCGCCTCCAGACGGGGGCGGCTGATCTCCACGCCGGTGATGTGGTCGATGGCGCTGTCGTGCGCCAGACGGATCAGGAAATCGCCATCGCCGCAGCCCAGATCCGCGATACGCCGCGCCCCCAGCGCCCGCACAGCGCCGTGCACGGCGTCGAGGCGTTCAGTGTGGAGCGGCGTGGGCATGGGCGGCTTCCCCGTTTTTCGCGGCAGGGTCTATAACACGCGCCATGAGCTCACCCGCCCCGCCCAGCGCAGCCCCGGCCCATTGCCCGGTGTGCCATACGCCAGAGCCTGCGCCCTTCGTCCGCGTGGACGCCTGCGATTACTGGCGCTGCCACACCTGCCAGGCGACGTTCATGGACCCGCGTCATTACCTGGCGCGCGAGGCCGAGCACGCCCAGTACCGCCTGCACGAGAACCATCCCGCTGACCCCGGTTACCGGCGCTTCCTGTCCAAGCTGGCCGATCCGCTGATCCTGCGCCTCAAATCGGAATCGAGCGGGCTCGACTATGGCTGCGGACCAGGGTCAGCGCTGGCGGCCATGCTGGGCGAGGCCGGGCACCGCGTGGCGCTGTACGATCCCCTCTTCGCGCCGGACCGCACCGTGCTTGAGGGGCGCTACGACTTTATCACCTGCACCGAGACGGCGGAGCATTTTCACGATCCGCAGCGCGAATTCGCGACGCTGGCCGGCCTGCTCAAGCCCGGCGGCTGGCTGGGCGTCATGACCTGTTTCCAGACCGACGACGCCGCCTTCTCCCGCTGGCATTACCGCCTCGATCCCACCCATGTCGTCTTCTACCGCGAGGCCACCCTGCGCCATATCGCAGCCCGGCTGGAGCTGGAAATCGATATCCCGGTCAAGGACGTAGCGCTGATGCGCAAGCGGGGGTGAAGACCGGCAGGCGGCTGTATCCAGCCTCCTGCCTTCTACCCCATCGTCGGAATCACAAACGCCTGATCGGTCACCTCGCCGGTGGGCCAGCGCTGGGTGACGGTTTTGATCTTGGTGAAGAAGCGCACCCCTTCCATGCCATGCTGGTTGGTGTCGCCGAAGGCCGAGCGCTTCCAGCCGCCGAAGGTGTGATAGGCCACCGGCACCGGGATCGGCACGTTCACGCCCACCATGCCCACAT
>JBHYFR010000073.1:0-11435 GCA_051859425.1 Oceanicaulis sp.
TTTGCTGCGCTGCCGCACCCCAGCTGGCGCAATAATGCGTGGATCGCGCGTAACCCGTGGTTCTCGAACGCGCTTTTGCCCTGGCTGAGGACACGCGTGCGCAGCATACTTGGCCACACGGATTGACCGGACAAATCGCCAGCGGTTTCCAGCACTTGCGCGCACCGGTCCTGCCTTGTATCCCGCCCGCGCAGTTTCCGAAGGACGCGCCCATGCACCCGGCAGGCAAGACCGGCAGGCCGCGTCCGGCTCCCTTTCCTGAGGCCGCTTGAAGGACTCCCCCCATATGAGCGTGTTCGAACATTCCGCATTCGATGATCACGAAAAAGTCCTGTTCGCCACCGATCCGGCGACCGGGCTGAAAGCCATTCTGGCGGTGCACTCCACCGCCCGCGGCCCGGCCGTTGGCGGCTGCCGCATGTGGACCTATCCCAGCTCTGTCGAGGCGCTGACCGACGTGCTGCGCCTGTCCCAGGGCATGAGCTACAAGAATATCATGGCCGACCTGCCCATCGGCGGCGGCAAGAGCGTGATCATGCGCCCCCAGGGCGAGTTTGACCGCGAAGCGTTGTTCGAGGCGTTCGGGCGCGCACTGGAATCGCTCAATGGCCAGTACATCTCGGCCGAGGATGTGGGCGTGTCGCCCGCCGACATGGTCGCGGCGCGCCGCACCACGCGCCATGTGGTGGGCCTGCCCGACGGCACCGGTGATCCCTCCCCGGTCACCGCCAAGGGCGTGTTCCTGGGCATACAGGCCTGTGTCGAGCGCGGGCTGGGCAAGGCGGACCTGAACGGCGTGCGCATCGCGGTGCAGGGCGCCACCGGCCATGTGGGCGCCTATCTGTGCCGTCACCTGGCCGAGGCGGGCGCCGATCTGTTCCTGGCCGATATCAAGGCCGACCCCCTGGCCGAGCTGGCGCGCGAGCTGGGCGCCACGGTCGTGTCAGATCCGGACGCCATCTACGACGTGGACGCCGACGTGTTCGCGCCGTGCGCGCTGGGCGCTGTCATCAACCCGTCCACAATCGGGCGGCTGAAGGTGAAGATCGTGGCGGGCGCCGCCAATAACCAGCTGGAGACCCGCGATATGGGTCAGGCGCTGATGGATCGCGGCATCCTCTATGCGCCTGACTATGTGATCAATGCCGGCGGCATCATCAATGTGATGGGCGAGCTGGATTCGCGCTTTGACGCCAAATGGGTCGAAGGCAAGCTGGTCACGCTCAAGCAGACGCTGGGCGAAATCATCGATGCGGCGGCCAGTGAAGGGCGTCCCGCCAACATGGCCGCTGACCAGCTGGCGCGCGAGCGTCTGGCCGAGGCTGCGCAGGCGCGCAAGCAGCCCGGCTGAGCCGGCAGCAATACATTTGCAATCAGTTGAGGGGCAGGATCGGGCCATGTTGGCGCTCATCCTGCCCCTTTTGATTCTGTCCGCCGCGCCGGCTGTGCCGGCGGGCGCGATTCTGGTCGACCATGAACGCCGCGGCGGCGTCATCGAGCGCCCCGACGGGCTGGCCGAGCTGAGCGCCAATGCCTGCGCGGCGGTGTGCGGCCTGCGTGAGGACTGCATGGCCTGGAGCTGGCGTCCGGCGGCGGGGGAGCGCGCGGGCGGCTGCGCGCTGCTGGGCGCCGTGCGCACGGCTGTGCCGTCACCGGGCGCCGTCACAGGATTATCGCCCGCCCTGGCTGCGCGGATCGAGGCGGCGGGCGAGCGGCCCCCTAATGCGCGTGAACGCGCCGCGTTGGAAGCTCTGGAGGCGTCCGATGCGCGCCGGGCCCCAACGCCCCGCCGCGACCGGGCGCCGGGCCTGGCCGGCGGTTAACGTCCGGGCAAGCCTGTTGGGCAAAATCACTGGCCAAGCGGGTTCCGCCACAGATTGTTTACCGGCTTGTGCCAGTGTGCACTTGCAACAAAACTCAACCCGGAGATCGTTCACGCATGTCCGCCTCGTCCCGATTGCACAAGCTGGCCGAACTCGCGCGTGAGAAATCCTCCGAGCGCCGCAGGTTGCTGCTGCGCGAGGTGACCGATCTGTTCTTCGAGACGCCGCCTGCGCCCGCGAGCCAGACCCAGGCCGAGTTTGACTCGGTGCTGCAAGCCCTGGCGGCCCAGACCGCCCGGAGCGCGCGCGCCGAACTGGCTGAGCGCTTCGCCGACAGTGCGCTGGCGCCGCGCGGCCTGATCATGCAGCTGGCGATGGACGCCATCGAGGTGGCCGCCCCCATCCTGTCGCGCTCCACGGCGCTGAAGGACGAGGACCTGGTCGCCATCGTTCACGAGCGCGGGCAGGATCATATCCGCGCCATCGCCGGGCGGGCCGAGGTCGGTGAGCGCCTGTCCAGCGCCATCGTCGAGCGCGGCGATGACAAGAGCGTGGCCCGCCTGGTGAGCAATCCGGGGTCGCGCCTGAACCGCCAGACCTTTGAAGCCGTGACCCAGCGCGCCGAGGCCAGCCCGGTCCTGCAAGCGCCGCTGGTGCAGCGTGCGGACACGCCCGTGGATCTGCTGGGCGATCTCATGACCGTGGTGGAGAACCATCTGCGCGACCAGATCACCGCGCGCTTTGAGTCGCTCGAGCCGGGCGTGCTGGAGGCGGCGCTGGCGGCGTCCCACCAGCGGCTCGCCTCGCGCATGGCTGAAGACAGCGAACTGGCCGAGGCGCGCCGCTTCATCGCCGCCAAGCGCATGCGCAAGGAGCTCGACGGGGCGCTGCTGGTGCGGCTGTTGCGCGAGAAGAAGCGGGTACATTTCTGCGCCGGCTTCGCCGAGATGACCGGCGTGGATTATGTCGCGGCGCGCCGTGCGCTCGAGCATGACAGCGCCGATGGCCTGGCCATGATCTGCAAGGCGGCGGGGCTGGACAAGGCGCTGTTCGTCACCGTGGCGGTGCTGCGCGGGTCTGCGGGCGATCACGCCTTCGCCGAGGCGCGCGATCTGGGCAAGATCTATGACGCGCTGGATCCCGAAAGCGCCCGGCGCGCCCTGCGCTTCATGAAGCTGCGCAAGGACGCCGAGGCGGCGTAGGCGCAAGGCGCCCAGACGCCCGCCATCCTTGCCAGCGGGCGCGTGCTCGGCTACCTCGCGTCAGCCGAAGCACTAAGGATCCGCCATGACCGCCGTACCTGCTGGGCCCGAATGGGCGCGCCGGCGCACCTACGCCATCATCTCCCATCCTGACGCCGGCAAGACCACGCTGACCGAGACCCTGCTGCTGGAAGCCGGGGCGATCCGGCTGGCCGGTCAGGTCAAGGCGCGCGGTCAGAACCGGCGCACCCAGTCAGACTGGATGAAGATCGAGCGCGAGCGCGGCATTTCGGTGTCGGCCTCGGTCATGACGTATGAATACAAGGGCCTGTTGTTCAACCTGCTCGATACGCCCGGCCACGAGGACTTCTCCGAAGACACCTACCGCACGCTCACGGCGGCGGACTGCGCCATCATGGTGCTGGACGCGGCCAAGGGCGTGGAGCCGCGCACGCTGAAACTGGTGGAGGTGTGCCGCCTGCGCGACATCCCGATCATCACCTTCATCAACAAGATGGACCGTGAGGCGATGGAGGTCACCGACCTTCTCGACGACATCCAGGACAAGCTGGCGCTGGACGCCACGCCCATGCAGTGGCCCTGCGGGTCCGGCCAGCGTTTTCGCGGCGTGGCTGACATGGCGCGCGATGAGTTCATCCTCTACCGCCGCCCCTCGGCCGACGATTCCGATCCGGCGCCGTCCGAGCGTTTTTCGCTGTCGGGCAACTCCGTTGCGTCCGAGCTGTCCGAGGGCGAGCTCGCCGAGGTGCGCGAAGGGATGGAGATGGCGCGCGAGCTGTGCCCGCCCTTCATCGAGCAGAGCTTCCGCGAAGGCCATCTGACGCCGGTCTATTTCGGCTCGGCCCTGCGCCGGTTCGGCGTACGCGAATTGCTCGACGCCGTGGCCGAAGTCGCGCCCGGACCCCAGCCCCAGGCGGCGGCGGGTCCCGCGGATGCGCTGGAACCCGGCGGCAAGGAAGTCGCCGGCTTCGTGTTCAAGGTGCAGGCGAACATGGACCCCAATCACCGTGACCGGGTGGCGTTTGTGCGTCTGGTGTCGGGCTCTTTCCGGCGCGGCATGAAACTGAAGACCGACCACGGCAAACAGCTCACCGTCTCCAACCCGATCCTGTTCTTCGCCTCGGACCGCGAGATTGCTGACGAGGCGTTTGCGGGCGATGTGATGGGCGTGCCGAATCACGGCGTGCTGCGCGTGGGCGACACCCTGTCGGAAAGCGGCAAATGGCGTGTGGCGGGCATTCCCAACTTTGCGCCCGAAATGCTGCGCCGGGCGCGGCTGAAGGATCCGCTCAAGGCCAAGCACCTGAAAAAGGCGCTGGAATCGCTCGCCGAGGAAGGCGTTACACAGCTGTTCCGGCTGCAGGTGGGCGGCGAGTTCGTCATCGGCGCGGTGGGTGCCCTGCAGATTGACGTGATGGCCCAGCGCGTGGCCGACGAGTACGGCATCGAGGTGGTGTTCGAAAGCTGCCCCTTCGAGACGGCGCGCTGGCTCCAGGGCGCGCCGGACAAGGTTGACGCCTTCATCGACCGGCACAAGACCGCTATCGCCGAAGATATCGACGGGGCCGTGGTGTTCCTGGCCAAATCGTCCTGGGAGGTGAGCTATTCCCAGGAAAAATGGCCTGACGTCGTTTTCGCCAACACGCGGGAGCGCGCGGCATGACCAGCACTGCACCAGGCAATGATGTGGGCAATGAGCTGATCGCCCGGGCCGAAACCCTCTGGGAGATCGTGGTGCGGGTCTGGGAGACCAGCTTTGCCGGCTATAATGTGGGCGACGGGCTGATCGCGCTGGGCGTGCTGGCGCTGGCCTTCATGGTGCGCGGCCTGTTCTCCCATGTGGTTCTGCGCCGCCTGATCGCGTTTGCCGACCGCACCGACAACAATCTCGACAGCAAGGTGATCAACGCCCTCAAAGGGCCGGTCAAGCTGATCCCGGTGATTATCGGGGTCTATATCGCCTTCACCATCATGGACCTCCATTCCGACGCCGCGCCCCTGAACGGCACGAAGCTGGTCGAGACGCTGGTGGTGATCGCCCTGTTCTGGGCGCTGCATAATGTCGTGGTCCCGGTCTCCTATCTGCTGACGCCGCTGCGCAAGGCGCTGACGCCGGTGATGGTGGACTGGCTGGCCAAATTCCTGCGCATTCTGTTCCTGGTGATCGGCGCGGCGGCCGTCCTGCAGATCTGGGGCATTCCGGTGGCGCCGGTGATCGGGGGACTGGGTCTTCTGGGCGTGGCCATCGGTCTGGGCGCGCAGGACCTGTTCCGCAACCTCATCGCGGGCATTCTGATCCTGACCGAAAAGCGCTTCCTGCCGGGCGAATGGATCCTGGTGGACGGCGTGGTGGAAGGCACGGTGGAGGAGATCAAGTTCCGCTCCACATTGGTGCGCCGCTTTGATCGCAGTCCGGTCTTCGTGCCCAATTCCAAGCTGGCCGATAACGCCGTGACCAATTTCACCCGCATGACCCACCGGCGCATCCGCTGGATCATCGGGGTGGAGTACAAGACCACCACCGCCCAGCTGGAGTATATCCGCGACAAGGTGCTGGACTTCATCCTCAACCATCCCGAATTCGCCAAACCGCCGGCGGTGCCCACCTTCATGCGCGTGGACAGCTTCGGCCCGTCCTCCATCGACTATTTGCTATACGCCTTCACGGTGACCACAAATTGGGGCGAATGGCTGAGGCTGAAAGAAGAGCTCGCCTTTGCGGTCAAGCGGATCGTGGAAGAGGCCGGGACCGGCTTCGCCTTCCCGTCCACCAGCATCTATATGGACGATGGCGCGGAGGTGTTCGTGCCGCCTGCGGTGCGCAGCCATGGCGGCGAGCCCGATGCCGCGGCCCTGCCCGAGCCTCTGGCGCGCGGTGAAGCCGACGCCAGCGAGGCCGGGTCGAGCGAAGCGTCCTCGGGCGGTGGCGGCGGCGGCGAAAGCGGGCGTTAGAGCATCACCCAGCCTGCCTGCGTCAGGCCTCGTCTTCGTCCGGCTTGGGCTCGACCATCTTCACCGCCAGAATCGACAGGCCGTACAGCCCGAACATTGCCGCGCCCAGGAAGAGCTGGCTGATCGGGTCGGGCGGCGTGACAAAGGCGGCGAAGGCGGCGATGCCCACCAGTGCGTATTTCCACGACTTGATCAGCGTCTGGCTGGTGATCAGCCCCGCCTTGCCCAGAAGGGACAGGAGCACGGGCAGCTGAAAGCTGAGGCCGAAGGCCAGCGTCAGCGTGGTCACCAGGTTGAGATATTCCGACACGCGCGTGAGCAGCTGAATGCTGGCGCGGCCCTCCACCGGCGCCTGTTCCTGACCCAGGGCGAAGCCCATCACAAAGGGCAGGATGATGTAGTAGACGAACGCCATGCCGGCGGTGAACAGCACCGGCGCGGCGATCAGGAAGGGCGCAAAGGCCAGGCGCTCATTCTTGTACAGGCCGGGACGCACGAAGGCCCAGACCTGATAGGCCAGCACCGGAAAGCAGAGCACGATGGCGCCGAACAGAGCCAGCTTGAGCTTGACGAAAAAGAACTCCAGCGGCGCGGTGAAGATCAGCTGCAGCTCCAGATCCTCGCCGCGCACCTGGCGGGCGGCGGTCTCGAAGGGGACGAGCAGGAAGTTGTAGATCGCCTCGGCGGCGATAAAGCAGATCACAAAACCGACCGTCAGCGCGCCCAGCGTCGCGATCAGGCGCGAGCGCAGCTCTTCGAGATGCGTCATCAGCGGCGCGCGCGAGGCTTCAACCTCGTCTTCAGGGTCCTTCGGCGCGCCCATGATGCTAGTCCGTCTGTCCGGGTTCAGGCGCGGGCGCCGGGGCGGGGCGCTTGGCGCGGCCGGCCAGGCGCGGATGTTCGCGAATATCGGCCGGGCGCGGTTCGGCTGGCGCGCTGTCTTCGGCCATGGCTTCCGCCTCGGCCTTTTTCAGCTCAGAGCGGATTTCGTTGACCGGATTGGCTTTCTTGAGGGCTTCGATTTCCTCGCGCAGTTCGGACAATTCCGCCTCGCGGCCCAGTTCGTCAAAACTGCGCTGAAAATCACGCGCCATGGCGCGCATCTTGCCCATGAAGCGGCCCGTCTTGCGCACCATGAGCGGCAGGTCCTTGGGGCCTACCACCACAAGGGCAAGGATGATCAGGATCAGAAGCTCCGGCGCGCCAATGCCCGGGTTCATCGCCTAGCTCCCGGTGCGTTCGTCCTCGCGGCGCGTCTCGGCCGTGCGTCCCGCCTCCGAACCGAGGGCGCCGGAGGGCGGGGTGGTTTCGTCGCCGTCAGCGGGCTTGTCGTCGTCCTTAAGCCCCTTGCGGAAGGCCGTTATCCCCTTGGCCATGTCGCCCATCAGCGCCGAAATCTTGCCGCGCCCGCCAAACAGCACGAGCAGCAGCAGCGCCACGACGATAAGGCCTGTCCAATGCGCACCCATGAAGACGCCTCCTCGAAACACAGATTGCGCGCGCCAGCGCGCCTTGTCTTTCCCTAAAGGATAATCGCGTTCCGGTCCAATGGCGCGGGCGCCCGCATGCGCCCTTGAATCACGCGCCGGACCGGACAAAGCTGGCGGCGCAAACCGCCTTTGTCTGAGGAGCGCCCATGGCCTGGACCAGCTTTGCCGTCACTGAAGAGGGCGCCATCGCGCGCCTCACCCTCAATCGCCCGGACAAGCGCAACACCATGACGCCCGCCTTCTGGCGCGAGCTGCCGCAGGCGGTCATGGCGCTGTCGGACGCCGGGCGCACGCGGGTGCTGATCCTGGATGCGCAAGGGCCGGTGTTCAGCGCCGGCATGGATATCTCGGTGTTCACCGATCCTGGCGCCCTGTCCACCGATAGCGCGGCGGCGCGCGAGGCGTTCCTGACCGCCGCCACCGCCCTGCAGGACGCCTTCACGGCGTTCGAGCGGGCGCGCTTCCCGGTCATCGCCGCAGTGCAGGGACCATGCGTGGGCGGGGCGGTGGACATGATCACGGCCTGCGATCTGCGCTACGGGGCGGGTGAGGCCTGGCTGCGCATCGAGGAGACCAATATCGCCATGTTCGCCGATGTGGGCACGTTGCAGCGCCTGCCAAAGCTGATGCCCGAGGGCGTGGCGCGCGAGCTGGCCTATACCGGGGCGAAGCTGGATGCGGCGCGGGCCGAGCGGCTGGGGCTCTACAACGCAGTGCTGGAGACGCCAGAGGCGCTGCGCGCCCATGTGGACGCTGTCGCGCGCGAGATCGCCGCCAAGGCGCCGCTGGCGATCAGCGGGGTGAAACGCTCCTTCCTCTATGCGCGCGATCATGCGGTGAGCGATGCGCTGGAGCAGGCCATGGTGCTGCAATCGAGCCTGTGGAACCCGGCTGACATCATGGAGGCGATCACCGCGCGCGCTGAGCAGCGCGAGGGCGTGTTTCAGGCGCTGGCGCCGGTGCGGCGCATGGGACGCCCCGCGCCGGACGAGGCTTGATGGAGGCGGGTCAGAGCACGCGGCCGGTGATGTAGTCTTCCTGGTCAGCCTCATCGACCAGCGCTTCGCTGGTCAGCGTGCCTTTGACGCTGACCCCCGCCGCGATGACGCTGGACGGATCGCCGGTGCGCAAGGGATGCCAGGCGGGCAGGGGTTTGCCTTCGGATATCAGGCGGTAGGCGCAGGTGTCCGGCATCCAGCCGAGCTGGCCGATCGTCTGCGGCGTCAGCTTCACGCAGCCTGGAACTTTGGCGTGGCGATGGGCGTAGTCGCTGCAGCGCACGGTCTTCAGGTCGAGCAGGCGGCAGGCCAGCGATGTGCGCCAGACCGACCCGTCCTCGTCCTCCAGCAACAGCGTGCAGCACCGCCCGCAACCGTCGCACAGCGATTCCCACTCCGCTTGCGTCATTTGCGCCAGCGTCTTTGTCTCGTAAAACGGATCAGTGGGAGCCATCGCCCGAATTTAGCCGCGAACGCGCGCTGTTAACAGCGCATCACCGCACTGGGACCAGAGGGAGCGCATCATTACTTTCCGGGCCGATGAAACCGAGCCGTTTGGCGCACGCGCGCGCCGCGCCCTGCCATTGATTCTGGCCGGGGTGCTGGTGGCGTTGATCGCGGCAGGCGCCGTTGGCGGGGCCGTGGCCTGGCGCTGGGCGTTCCATGACCTGCCCGAATGGCCTGAAAGCGTCGATGCGCTTTGGGATGTGCGGCTGGAGCCGTCGGTGACGGTGCTGGCCGATGACGGGACGGTGGTGGCGGTGCGCGGCCCGCTTTATGGCCGCCGCGTGCGTCTGGAAGAGATGCCCGCCCATCTGCCCCAGGCTTTTCTGGCCATCGAGGACCGCCGCTTCTTCGACCATGACGGGGTCGACTGGTACGGGCTGGCGCGTTCGCTCTGGGTCAATCTGCGCGCCGGGCGCACGGTGCAGGGCGGCTCCACCCTGACCATGCAGCTGGTGAAGAATCTGGTGCTGACGCCTGAACGCAGCCTGCGCCGCAAGCTGCAGGAGATCCGGTTGGCGCGCGAGCTGGAGCAACGGCTGAGCAAGCAGGAGATCCTCGAACTCTATCTCAACCGCGTGTATCTGGGCGAGCAGGCCTATGGCGTGGAGGCCGCTTCGCGGCGCTATTTCCAGACCACCACCTCAGAGCTGAGCCTGCAGGAAGCCGCCCTTTTGGCCGCCCTGCCCAAGGCGCCCACGCGCCTGGCCCCCACCGCCAATATGGAGGCGGCGCTGGCGCGCACGCGGCTGGTGTTGTCGGCCATGCTGGATGAGGGCTTCATTGATCCCATCGCCTATCTGACGGCGTCATCGATCCCGGCTGAACTGGCCGAGGCGCTGCTGGCGCCGGGGGACGCGCAGGCCCTGGGCCATGTGTTCGACGCCGCCGCCGCCGAGGCGCTGGCCATACTGGGCGAGGACCGGGCTGTGCCCGACCTGGTCATCACAACGACCATTGATCTGGCGCTCCAGCGCGCCGGTCAGGCGGCGCTCAACCACGTGCTCGACGCGCAAGGCGAGGCGCGCCGGGCGGGCGAGGGCGCGCTGGTGGCGCTGGCGCCCGATGGTCAGGTGCGCGCGCTGGTGGGCGGGCGCGATTACAGCGTCAGCCAGTTCAACCGCGCCACCCAGGCGCGCCGCCAGCCGGGCTCGGCGTTCAAGCCTGTGGTCTTCGCTGCGGCGTTTGAAGCAGGCATGGACCCGGCCACGGTGTTCGACGATGCGCCCATCGATATCGACGGCTGGCGTCCGGTGAATTTTGGCGGCGGGCATCTGGGGCGCATCACCATCGCCGACGCGCTCAAGCGCTCGGTCAACACGGTGGCGGCCTTGGCGGGCGTGCAGGCGGGCATGACGAATGTCACGGCCATGGCCGCGCGTCTGGGCCTGACCACCCCCATGCTGCCCGTGCCCGCCATGACGCTGGGCGCAGGCGAGGTGCAGCTTCTGGAGCTGACCGGCGCCTACTCGGTCTTCGCCCGCGATGGCCGCCGGCGCGCGCCCTATCTGGTGCGCGAGATTCGCAGCGCCCGTGGCGAACTGATCTGGCAGGCCGATCGCGCGGGCGAGGGCGAGCCGGTGCTCAGCGTCGAGCATGCCCGCTGGGTCAGCACCATGATGCAGAGCGTGATCATCGACGGCACCGGCACGCGCGCCCGGGTGCCCGGCCACACCGCAGCGGGCAAGACCGGCACCAGCCAGAACAGCCGCGACGCCTGGTTTGTCGGCTATACCGCCCATCTCACCACCGGGGTATGGGTCGGCAATGATGACGACACGCCCATGCAGGGGGTGACGGGCGGCCAGCTGCCGGCGGACATCTGGAGCCGGTTCATGATCGCGGCCCATGAGGGCGTGACGCCGGCGGCCCTGACGGCGCCCGCCCCGCGCCGGCGCAGCGCGCGCGATGAGCAGCTGGCGGCGTTCTACTCGTCCCTGTCTTCCCGGTTTGACGCCGAGTTGAGATCTTCGGGCGGCTGAGCGCGCAGTTCGGCGCGCAGCTCCGACAGCTCGATGCGCAGGGCCCGCACCTCGTCGAGCAATTGAACGCGCTCGTCATGGGCGGCCTGCTGGCGCACATCTTCGGCGTCGAAATGCTTGGACTGCATGGAGTCCACGATCACCGCGATGAACAGGTTCAGCACCGCAAAACTGGTCAGCACGATGAAGCCGACAAAGAATATCCAGGCATAGGGGTGGTCGGCGATGACCGGCCGCGCCACGCCCATGGACCAGCTTTCCAGCGTCATCACCTGGAACAGGGTGAAGGCCGACGCGCCCAGATTGGCGAAGAATTCCGGATGGGTGCCGGCGAACAGCATGGCCCCCATCACCGCGCCCACATAGAAAATCACCCCCAGCACCAGCATGATCGCGCCCATGCCGGGGATCGCCTTGCCCAGCGCCTCGACCACGCGGCGCATTTCCGGCACCACCGAGAACA
>JBHYFR010000074.1:0-11081 GCA_051859425.1 Oceanicaulis sp.
CGGCGACTTCTTCAGCCGCGACAATATCGATGCGGGCATGATGACCTTCCACCCGTCGGGCTTCACCCACGGGCCGCACCCCAAGGCATTGAAAAACATGCTCACCCAGTCCAAACCGGCGACCAATGAGTACGCCGTGATGATCGACACCCGCGATCCGCTCAATGTCGGCGCCGACGCCGCGCGGGTGGAAAATCCGGACTATGTCAATTCGTGGAAGGGGTAGGGGCGTTTTGATACCTGATCAGCTGAAATCCGGATACGCGCAGTTCCGCGCCGAGCGCTTTGAGAAGAAGCAGCGCATCTGGCGCAATCTGGCCAAGGGCCAGTCGCCGCGCGTGCTGGTGATCGGCTGCGCCGACAGCCGCGTCGATCCCGCCGCCATCTTCAATGCCGGCCCGGGCGAGCTGTTCATCGTGCGCAATGTGGCCAATCTGGTCCCGCCCTACGAGCCGGACGGCGCCCATCACGGTGTCTCGGCGGCGCTGGAATTCGCCGTGAAGTCCCTGAAGGTCGACCACATCGTGGTGTTGGGTCACCGCCAGTGCGGCGGGGTCCATGCCGCCGCCACCGGGTCTGCCGCTGGCACCCAGTTCATCGAACGCTGGCTCGACCCGCTGGCGCCAGCCTGCGCCGAGGCGCGCGCCGAGCTGGGAGAGGCCGTCAGCGAGGAAGAGCTGTGCGATGATCTGGAGCTGCGCTCTGTGCGCCACTCCCTCAAGCGCCTGGTGGGCTTTCCGTTTGTGGCCGAGGCCGTCGAACAGGGCCGGGTTCGCCTGCACGGCGCCCGTTTCGGGATCGCGGACGGCGTGCTGGAATGGATGGGTGAGGACGGCGCGTTCCGCCCCGTCAGTTTTGATGATGCAGATGCGCTGCGCGCGGAGGAAAACCGATGAAACTCGCCAGTCTGAAGTCCACGGGCCGTGACGGGCGTCTCGTCGTTGTCTCCCATGATCTCAACTGGTGCGCGGATGCGCGCCACATCGCGCCGACCCTGCAGGCGGCGCTGGATGACTGGGCGCGCATCGAGCCGGCCCTGCGCACCCTGGCGACCGAGCTGGAGCGCGAGACCATACCGCGCGAGCGTTTCCATGAGCGCGACGCGCTTTCGCCCCTGCCGCGCGCCTATCAGTGGGCGGACGGCTCGGCCTACGTCAATCATGTGGAGCTGGTGCGCAAGGCGCGCGGGGCGGAACTGCCCGAGAGCTTCTGGACCGATCCCTTGATGTATCAGGGCGGCTCGGACGCCTTCCTGGCGCCGCGTCAGGACATCCCGCTGGGCGATGACAGCTGGGGGCTCGATTTCGAGGCGGAAGTGGCCGTGGTCACGGGTGATGCGCCCCAGGGCTGCTCGGTGGATGAGGCCGCGGGCGCCATCCGCCTGATCATGATCCTCAATGATGTGAGCTTGCGCGGCCTGATTCCGGGCGAGCTCGCCAAGGGGTTCGGCTTCTTCCAGTCCAAGCCGCCCACGGCGTTTTCGCCCGTGGCGGTGACGCCTGATGAGCTGGGCGAGGCCTGGGACGGGCGCAAGCTTCATCTGCCCCTGCGCTCCTGGCTCAATGGCGAGGTGTTCGGCGAGCCCGACTGCCAGGTCGATATGACGTTCGATTTCGCCCAGCTGGTCGCCCATGTGGCCAAGACCCGCCCGCTGACGGCAGGCACGATCGTGGGATCGGGCACGGTGTCCAACAAGCTGGGCGACGGGCCGGGCAAGCCGGTCAGCGAGGGCGGGAAGGGCTATTCCTGCATTGCCGAGATACGCATGATCGAGACGATCTATGACGGCGCGCCGAAAACGCGCTTCATGATCCCGGGCGATCAGGTGCGTATCGAAATGCTGGACGGGTCAGGCAAATCGATCTTCGGCGCGATCGAGCAGACAGTGGTCCGCTACGCCCGCTAGAACTATTCAGCCGGGACCATGTGTGCGGGGGCCGGGCCCATGGCCGCGATCATGCGGCCGGCCTCTTCCAGGCAGCGCCCGCAGCGCGGTTTGGCGCCGCACGCCTTGAACGCCGAGGCTGTGTCGCGCGCGCCACCTTCGGCGGCGGCTTTGATGTCGCGGCAGCGCAGGGCGTTGCAGAGGCAGACATACATGGATCCGGCGTCCTTCGTTGGCTTCGCGCGATGGCGGGGCGGCGAGCCGCTTCCGCAAATCATTCGCAAGAACATAAGGCCTCAGCTGCGAATGATTGTCAACTGCGTTATGCAAACCCGGCGCCGCGCCGGCTCTGATCGCGCTGGACGCCGCACCGGCGCGTTTCTAGGGTGCTTGACCTGATGACCGGCATCGCCGGTCGGGGCATGGGGGAGGGTGTGATGCGTTACGCGCTATGGGCGGTGGGCCTGACTGTGATGCTGATTGCAGCGAGACTGGCCTATATCGTCATTCCGGCATCGGGCGCGCTGACCCCGGTCAGCGAGATTGGGACCGAGGGCTGCGAGCGGGTTTCAGTGGCGCCGGGCACCGAAGATGTGACCGTCGATCCCGTGACCGGGCTGGCCTTCGTCTCGGCCCAGGACCGGCGCGCGGGCGCCATGGCCCAGACCAATGGCATCTATGTGTTTGATCCTGCGGACCCGTCGCGGGTGACGCGGGTCTCAAATGATTCCCCGGCCGATTTCCGGCCGCACGGTATCAGCCTGTGGCGCGGTGAAGGTCCCGACGGGGCGCCAATCGCGCGCCTGTTCGTGATCAGCCACCCCGCCTCGGGCAGCCAGGTGCTGATCTATGATATCGGCGAGGGCGGCGCGCTCACCCATCTTCAAACCATCACCGATCCGGCGATCCGCTCGCCCAACGACGTGGTCGGGGTCGGGCCGCGCCAGTTCTACATCACCAACGATTCCTATTTCGGCGACACGCCCATGGGTTATCTGGAAGCGTTTCTGGGCCTGCCGCTGGGCAGTGTGGCGTATTTTGACGGCGAGACCGCGCGCATCGTCGCCGACGGCTTCATCTACACCAACGGCATCAATGTGAACGCCGCCGGCGACCAGCTCTATGTGGCGGCGTTTCTTGGGCGTGAAGTGCGGGTTTTCGAGCGCAATCGGGCCGATGGCGCGCTGCGCCGGGTGACATCCCATCGCATGCCCATGGGCGCGGACAATATCGAGATCGGTCCCGATGGCGCGCTTTATGTGGGTGGCAATGTGAGCGTCTTTGATTTCCTTGACCACTCAACCGACCCCGAATCCCTGGCGCCCTCTGTGGTGATGCGCCTTGATCCCCAGACCGGCGAGCGCCGGATCGTGTTCATGAATGACGGCTCATTGATCAATTCAGCCAGCGTGGGCGCCGTACATGACGGCCGGCTACTGGTCGGCGCCGTGTTTGACGGCCATGTTCTGGTCTGTCCCTATGCCGGCTGACTTGCGAATCCCGTGAAGGAATTTCCATGACTGATGATATCCGCGTCGAGGATGCTGACGGCGTGCGCACCGTGCGCTTCAACCGCGCCGCCAAGAAGAACGCCATCACCCGCGCCATGTACACGGCGATGGCCGAGGCGCTCGACGGCGCCGGTGCAGACGACACCGTGCGCGTGGTGGTGATCGCCGGCACCGAAGGCGTGTTCACCGCGGGCAATGACCTCATGGATTTCATGGAGGCGCCCCCGCATATCGGCGGCGCCGAGACGCCTCCCGTCGAGCATTTCATGCGGTCGCTGATCGCGTGCCGCAAGCCGGTCATCGCGGCGGTGGACGGTCTGGCCATCGGCATTGGCGTGACCCTGCTGCTGCATTGCGATTTCGCCTACACGTCTGACCGCTCGGTGTTCCGCACGCCGTTTGTCGATCTGGCGCTGGTGCCCGAGTTTGGATCGTCGGTGCTGATGCCGGGTCTGGCGGGGCGCGCCGTAGCGGGCGAGCTGTTGTTGCTGGGCGAAAGCTGGGATGCGGCGCGGGCCGAACGTTTCGGCCTGGTCAATGGCGTGTTCACGCCCGATGCGCTGGAAGGCGAGGTAATGGCGCGCGCCCGCACGCTGGCTGCCAAGGCGCCCGAAGCGCTGCGCCAGTCGCGCGCTCTGATGCAGGCCGGGCAGGCCGCGCTGATGGACGTGATCCGCGCCGAGGGCGAGGTGTTCGCCCGCCAGCTGGCCTCAGCCGAGTTCAAGGAAGCAGTGACAGCGTTCCTCGAGCGGCGGCCTCCGGATTTCTCGAAGGCGGGTTAGCGCTTAAAGCCTCATCCCCACCGCCAAGCCCAGCGCCACCAGGGCGCAGGCGGCGGCGGTGATGAGCACGCCGATGCCGACGCGCCGCCAGAACATGGCGCGGGCGAGATCGGCCTGGCGGGGATGGCGTGCAAAGGCGGCCGAGGGCAGTTCGCCGGCCATGTCGCCTTCGCCATGGCTGGTGGCGGCGCCGGTGGCGAACTGGCTGAGCCGGGCCATCAGGTCCACGGCCAGGCGCGCCGTGGCCTTGTCCTGCAACTGCAGCAGCAACTCGCCCTCGCCATGGCTCAGCCGCTTGCCGGCCAGGGCTGCAGGCGTTTCAGAGCGGGTCAGCCTGGAATAGCGGCGCACTTCCTCTGACTCCGCATCATCGGCGTCGGCCTTGCCCGAGGGCAGGCCGAACAGGATGAGCCGCATGACGAATTCGGCCAGGTTGGCGCGTTCGAGCAGTTTCAGCCGGTCGGCGCGTTCGATCCCGTGACCCTGCGCCAGCGCCTCGCCCAGACGCTTGATGCGGTACGCCGCCGCCAGCGGCTCCTCCACGCCCTTGAGCGCGCCGGACGCAGGCTTGCCCGCAGCGGCGCCGGACAGGAGGCCGAAACGCCGGCGCGGCTCGCGCGGCGGCTTGCCGCGCACGAACGGCCCGCGCACCACACCGCCAAAGCTTTTCAGGCAGGCGTCGAACGCCTGGCGGGCCGCGCGCACGGCGGCGGCATGGCGCACCTTGTCCGACAGAAGGTCCGATGACAGCAGCTGGTCAGCTTCCCACAGCCGCCGCGCGGCGTTTCTCAGCGCCTCGGCGGCCGCCTCGGGATCGAACGGCACGCTTTCGCCCGAGCGCTCCAGATTGGCTTTCCGGCGCAGGGCGGCGTCCGACTGATGCTTCAGGGACAACAGGATGTGGTCAAACTGGCTGTCGCGGTCAGGCGGCCAGTCATTGCGCCGCCAGCGGCCAAGCTGGAAATACCAGCGCGACTGGCCCTGCTGCAGGCGGGCGTTCAGATCGCGGCTGAAATCAAGCTGCTCCTCGCCCGGCAGGAGGTCGAAGAACATCTCCACAAAATCAAAGACAAAAAGATTGGCCGCCAGGCCGTAAGGGTCGTCCCTGACCGGGTCGATCTCCGGCGGACGCCCGGCATAGTCGAACAGCCAGTCCAGACCCGCCAGCACCACTTCGGCGCGCGCATGCTCGCTGCGCTGCTGATAGGCGTCGGCCATGCGCTTGGCGGCCCGGCGCGGCAGGTCCTTGACCGCGCGCTGCTCATTGACGTTGTCGATGGCGCGCTTGACCTGGATGCGCATGTCGCTTTCGCGATCAATGTGCAGCTTCAGACGCGCCTGGGGCGTCTCGCTGGTTTCCTCGGCCCACTGGTCCAGCGCCCGGTAATCGTGCAGGTGCAGGTCTTCGGAAAACAGATCCCCGCATCCGATGCGCGCCTGATAGCGCTGGCTGAAGAGTTCGCTGACGCTCATGCCGGGGTCTCCCGGCTCAGCAACTGGTCCCGGGTGAGGGTGAAGTCCGAGGCGATCCAGGCGTCTTCCAGCGCCTCCAGCCGGGCGCCCAGATCCGGGCCGGGCGCGGCGCCCAGGGCGATCAGATCACGGCCGGTGACCGGAAAGCGCGGACGGCTCCACTGCGCGGCATGGGCCAGGTTCGCCGAGGCGTCCTCGCCCGAGCGCGCTTCATCCAGGCGCAAGCGGTCAGCGGCGGCCTGCGGTCCCAGAACGTATAGCGCGCGGCGCAGGTCACGCTGACCCATGCCGGCCCGCACAGGGCCTGCGCGCGCAGGGGCCGGTCCGCTCATGGCGGCCAGCCGGGCTGTTTCGGCCCGCGAGGCTTTCATGCGTGCGCTCAAGCCAGCCACGGCGTCCCCATCCTGCCCGGCCAGGGCTGCGAGGCGCAAAAGCGCGTCTGCAGGCCGGGCTTTCCCTCGGTCCGCGTTAATTAAGCTTAAGAAAAGCTTGAAGTCGAGAGTTCCGGGCCAGAAGGCCGCCAGAACGTGGCCTTTGTGCATCGCCTCCACCACCGGGCCGGGATCAGGCGCGAGCAGCAGCTTCTTAAGCTCTTTCCAGACCCGTTCGGCGGACAGCCGGTTCAGCGTGTGGGCCTGGGCCTCGCAAGCCTGCCGGCCTTGCCGGTCCAGCGTCCCGCCCATCCAGGCGCCGAACCGGTAGAAGCGCAGGATGCGCAGATGGTCCTCGGCGATGCGCGCCAGCGGGTCGCCGATGAAGATCACCTGGCCTGCGCGGGCATGGGCGATGCCCCCGAACGGGTCGAACAGGCTGCCATCGCGCCGCGCATATATGGCGTTCATGGTGAAGTCGCGCCGGCCCGCGTCTTCGCTCCAGTCTTGCGTGTAAGCGATCACCGCCCGGCGCCCGTCCGTCTCCACATCCCGGCGCAGGCTGGTGACTTCGACGGGCTCGCCGTTGACGATAGCGGTGATGGTGCCGTGATCAATGCCGGTGGGCTCGGCGCGGATGCCCGCCGCAGTCAGGGCCTGCAACGAGGCCTCGGGGTGCAGCACGGTGGCCACATCCACATCGCTGACCGGTTCGCCGCGCAGCGCATTGCGCACGCATCCGCCCACAAAGCGCGCCCGGTCCGTGTCGCCGGGGCTCAGCGCATCCATCACCGCGCGCGTGGCCGGCGCGGTGAGCCAGGGGTGGTCATGCGGATCAAGCCGAACCTCCCCCACGGCGCGCCTCACCGTTCAGGGGCCGGGGAGGGGACCGCAGCCGGATCCGGCTCCCGCTCCGGCTCCGGTGAGGGTTCACGGGCCGGCTCGCGCGGCACGTTTTCACCGGGTGTGCGGTGCTGACCGCGCGACTCCCCGCTGGGGCCTAGATTTCCGGACGGTGCGCGTTCGCGTTCAATGCGCGGCGGCTCATAGTCCCGCCCTCTGTCTGCTTCTCCCGCCGCGACCAGGGCCAGCGCGGTCACCGTCACCATCACGCACGCCGCTCCCGCCAGCGAGAGCAGGCCGATGGGCGCATGCCCCTCGTGCCCGCGCATGCGCGCAGCGGCGTACCAGACGATAAAGGGAAGGATGAAGGCGAGCGCGGAAATCAGGATCATGCGCATCATCGGGCGGCCTTTCCGGCAAATTGCGGTCCGCCGGGGCGGCCTTCGGCATAGCGCCGCGAGAGGGCGCGCAGCATGCCCGCCGTCGCGCCCCAGATATAGCGCCCTTGCCAGGGCATGGCGTAGTAGCGGCGCAGCATGCCTCGAAACTCACGCTCTTCCAGCCGGTGGTTAGCGGGATTCATCAGGAAGTCGAAGGGCGCTTCAAACACCTCGGCCACCTCGCCGGGGTCGGGGTCGAGGGTGAAGCCGGCCTGCGTCACCCCGACAAACGGCGTCACTTCAAACCCGGTGACCGTCTCGTAACTCTCCCAGCGGCCCAGAAGCGTGATGCGGTCCGGCGTCAGGCCGATCTCTTCTTCGGTCTCGCGCAAGGCGCATTGCGCCAGCGTTTCGCGCCCCGCCATCTGGCGCCCGCCGGGAAAGCTGACCTGACCGGCATGGGCCTGCAAATGGTCTGCGCGCCGTGTGAACAGGATGCGTAGCGCATCGGCGTCCTGCACCAGCAGCGCCAGCACCGCCGCCGGTCGTAGCACCCGGCCTGACGGCGACGGCTCGCCATTGAGATCGCCATCGCCCAGCCGGGGCGCGGGCATGCGCGCATCCACCGGGTCCAGCACGGCTTCAAGCCGGGCCAGGATGCCGTCAGCTGTCGCTTCGGTGGCGCGCAGGCTCATGCCGCCGGCCCCAGCGGGAAGAACACGCCGCGGCTCCACACCCCCATGACGCTCTGGCCGGTCTCGTCCTCGCCAGGCACAGCCAGCGCGGCCAGATCATAGAAGGCGGCGCGGGTGATCAACGCCTCCAGCCGTCCGCGGATCAGCACGTAGGGGTCCGGCGCGCCATCGTGGCCGGCATCCACGCGGATGGGGTGATCGGGTCCTGCGATCACGGCGTCGTCCAGATTGGTGCGCAAGGCCAGCGTCTGGTCCTTGCCCTCGCCCGCGCGCTCCACCGCGATCGCCAGGAAGGGCGCGGCCTCCACCTCGATGCGGATCTTCTCCACCGGGGTGACCAGATAGGTGTGGCCATCGGCATCCTTGCGCAGGATGCGGGCGAAAAGACGCACCATGCGCTCGCGGCCGATGCGGGTGCCTTCATGCCACCAGCTGCCATCGCGGCGGATGACCAGGTCCATCTCGCCGCAATACTCCGGCTCCCAGCGCTCCACGGGGGGATAGCCGCCCGCGCCGCTGGCGGCCTCGGCCGCCTTGATCAGGGACTGCATTGCATCTTGGTCATGGTCAGGCCCGGCCATGGACACCTCGGCAGGCTGCGGCCATGTTTGGCCCAGGATGGTTACGCCAAAGGATTTAGGGCCATGAGCAGTGCGATGAAAGACTCCGGCGCCATTGCAGCGCAAGCGGATGCAGCCGCAGAGCGGCTGGCGCAGGCGCGCGCATCCATCGCGCGGTCCATTATCGGGCTGGATGATGTGGTCGAACGCACCCTGGCGGTGATCCTGGCCGGCGGGCACGGATTGCTGGTCGGCGCGCCGGGTCTGGCCAAGACGCGCCTGGTGCACGCCGTGGCCGTGGTGACGGGTCTGGATGACAAGCGGGTGCAGTTCACCCCCGACCTTATGCCGGCCGATATTCTGGGCTCGGAGGTGCTCGAAGAGGCGCCCGGCGGCAAGCGCGCTTTCCGCTTCATTCCCGGTCCCGTGTTCTGCCGCCTTCTGATGGCTGACGAGATCAACCGGGCCAGCCCGCGCACCCAGGCCGCGCTGTTGCAGGCCATGCAGGAAGGCTTTGTCACGATCGCGGGCCAGCGCCACGACCTGCCCAAACCCTTCCACGTGCTGGCCACCCAAAACCCGATCGAGCAGGAGGGCACCTATCCGCTGCCCGAAGCCCAGCTTGACCGCTTCCTGATGCAGATCGACGTGCCATACCCGTCGCGCGATGAGGAACGCGCCATTCTGCTGGCCACCACCGGGACCGATGAAGGCGAGTCGGTGGCGGTGCTGTCGCCCGATGAAATCGCCGGTTTGCAGCAGCTGGTGCGGGCCATGCCGGTGGGCGACAAGGTGCTCAACGCCATCCTGGCCCTGCTGGAGCGGGCGCGCCCGGACCGGTCTGAAGACGCCGATGTGCGCGAAGGCGTCGCCTGGGGCCCCGGCCCGCGAGCGGGCCAGTCACTGATGCTGGCGGTGCGCGCGCGCGCCTTGCTGCAAGGGCGCCGGGCGCCGGCCACCGAGGATGTAATCGCGCTGGCCGAACCGGTCCTCAAGCACCGCATGGCGCTGACGTTTGCAGCGCGCGCGGACGGTCTGGCGGTGGACACGCTGATCCGCCGCCTCGCAGCAGACGCGGCCTGAGCGGCGCCAGGGAGATAACGGACCGGTTCATGGCCGTCACCCGACCCATACGCACCCATGACCGGCTGCGCCGCGAGGCGGAGCGCGCCGCGTCGCGTTTTCCCGCCCTGCTGGCCGAGGCCGAGCGGATCGCGGCCACGGTGGCGTTCGGCTCCCATGGCCGGCGCCGGGCCGGTTCGGGCGAGACGTTCTGGGAATATCGCCGCCACCGCGTTGAAGACGGCGCGCGCTCGGTGGACTGGCGCCGGTCAGCGCGCGGCGATCAGCTGTTCGTGCGCGAAACCGAATGGGAGGCGGCCAATGCCGTCTATCTCTGGCGCGACGGATCACCGGGCATGGCGACACACAGCGCCGGCCTGCCGGTCAAGCGCGACCGCGCCGCCGTCTGCCTGATCGCCTGCGCCAGCCTGCTCACGCGGGGCGGTGAGCGGGTCGCCACGCTGGGCGAAACCGGCCGGGCGCGGTCAGGCCGGGCAGGGCTGGAGCTGGCGGGCCGCGCTCTGGCCGACGGCCCCGGCGCAGCGGCGAGTGTGGAGGCGCCCGACCTGCCGCGTCATGCGCGCCTGGTGCTGGCCAGTGATTTTCTCGATCCGCCCGAAACCTGGGCCCGGCGCCTTGCGGCGCTGTCGGCGGCGGGCGCACGCGGGGTATTGCTGCGCGTGATTGATCCGGCCGAGGAAGACTTTCCCTTTGAGGGGCGCACGCGATTTGACCCGGCGGGCGGCGGCGAACCCATCGTGTTTGGCCGGGCGGAGTCCGCGCGCGCGGGCTATGCCCGCTTGTGGGCCGAGCAGGGCGCGGCGCTGGCCGATCTGGCCCGGCGCACCGGCTGGACGCTGGTCACCCACCGCACTGACCGCCCGGCGGGCGCCGCGGTCTTGTCGCTCTACCAGGCGCTGGACGGGGGCGTGTGATGCTGAGCCTGGGCCCGCTCGCTTTTGCTGTGCCCTGGGCGCTGGCGGCTCTGGTGGTGCTGCCGCTCTTGTGGATGTTGCTGCGCGCCACGCCGCCGGCGCCGCGCGCGGTGGTGTTCGCCCCGATCCGCCTGTTGCAGCGCCTGGCGCGCACGCCGGAAACCCCGCAGAGCACGCCCTGGTGGCTGGTGCTGCTGCGCCTGTTGCTGGCGGCGATGATCATTCTCGCGCTGGCGCGGCCGGTCTGGCAGCCGGACGCCGGGTCAGGCTCTGCCGATCCGCTGCTGGTGATTGTCGATGACGGTTGGACCGCCGCCTCGGCCTGGCCGTCCGCCGCCGCCGAGGCGCGCGCCCGGCTGGACGCTGCGCGGGCTGACGGACGCCCGGCGGCGATCCTGTTCACCGCGCCGGCGCCGCGCAGCGGCGATACGCTGCGGTTTCTTGATGCGCGCGAGGCGGTATCGCGCCTGGACGCTCATGAGCCGCGCGCCTGGGCCCCGGACCGTGGCGGCGCCGCTGAGCGTCTGCGCGCAGCGCTGTCTGCTGACGGGGCGCCCTCGCGCATCGAGACGATGTGGATCGCC
>JBHYFR010000075.1:0-11080 GCA_051859425.1 Oceanicaulis sp.
GGCGGGCCAGGGCGGCGACAGCAATCTGCAGGGCCTGGCCGTGCCGGTGCGCATCCGGGGCGGCTTCAACGATGTGGCCGTCTCGGTGGACCTGGAAGCGGTAGCGCGCGATCTGGTCCGCCTGCGCGCCGGATCGCTGATTGGCGGCCAGACCGGCCAGGCGCTTACCGATGGACGCCGCCTTGAGGACGTCGCGCGCGATGCCGCCACCGGCGCCCTGACCGGACGCCCGCGCGAAGGCGAGAACGGCGAGCAGGAGACCCGCGACGACCCGGCCCGGCGACTGCTCGACGGCGTGCTGGGGCGCCGGCCCCAGCCGCGCCCGGAACCCGAGCCTGAGCCCGAAGATGATGGCCGCTGACAGGGCGTCGGCTTGATCGCAGTGATCTGAGCCTATCTACTCCCCTTCAAAACGGGTCCGGGCTGCACCGGGCTGCGCAAGGGGAGAGACGCCATGATCCGCACCATCGCCGCAGGGGCCGCCGCCATGAGCTTTTCGATCTTCGGGAGCCTGGCCGGCGCCCAGACCTTCTATCCGGGCGAACGGGTGACCGGTGATCATTTCGCGGGGCGCTCGCCGGTGGTCGCCACCAACGGCATGGCCGCAACCTCCCAGCCGCTGGCCACCCAGGTGGCGATCGACATCCTCAAGAAGGGCGGCAGCGCGGTGGATGCGGCCATCGCCGCGAATGCGGCGTTGGGTCTGATGGAGCCGGTCGGAAACGGCATTGGCGGCGATCTGTTCGCCATTGTCTGGGACCCCGAAACCCGTCAGGTCCACGGCCTCAACGCGGCGGGCCGCTCGCCCATGTCGCTGGATTTCCAGACGGTTCTGGAACGCTCGGGCGAAGCGGGCGCCATCCCGCCGCTGGGCGCCTTGGCGGTGTCTGTCCCCGGCGCCGTGGATGGCTGGTTCGAGTTGCATGAGCGGTTCGGGCGGTTGCCCATGAGCGAGGTGCTGGCGCCGGCCATCGCCTATGCCGAGGACGGCTTCCCGGTTTCCAAGACCATCGCGTTCTACTGGGCGCGCAACATGCGCATCCTCGAACAGCGCCAAGCCAATGGCGAGATTGAGGAATTGGCGAACGCGCGCGCGACCTACTACACCCCCGATGGTGCGGCTCCGGTGGAGGGAGAGATCTTCCGCAATCCCGATCTGGCGCGCACCTACCGCCTGCTCGCAGACGGCGGGCGTGACGCCTATTACCAGGGCGAAATCGCAGAAGTTATAGACACTTACATGCGCCGGATCGGCGGTTGGCTGAGTGCGGAGGATCTGGCGGCGCACCGGTCGGACTGGATCGAGCCGCTGAGCGTGAATTACCGGGGCTATGATGTGTGGGAATTGCCGCCCCAGGGACAGGGGATAGCCGCGCTTCAGATGCTGAACATTCTGGAGGATTACGACCTCGCGTCCATGGGCTTCATGAGCGCGGACGCGCTGCATGTGATGATCGAGGCCAAGCGCCTGGCGTTCGAGGACCGGGCGCGCTTCTACGCCGATCCGGCCTTCATGGATATCGATCCACGCGCGCTTCTGACGGACGAATACGCCGATACGCGCCGCGCCCTGATCTCCATGGAGCGGGCGATGGAGATGGTGTCAGCCGGCGACCCGGCGATCCTGGAGACCGCCGACACCACCTATCTGACCGTGGCCGATTCCAGCGGCATGATGGTCTCTCTGATCCAGTCCAACTTCCGCGGCATGGGCTCTGGCCTGGTCCCGGACGGTCTGGGCTTCATGCTGCAGAACCGCGGCGAGCTGTTCAGCCTCGATCCCGATCACCCCAACGCCTATGCGCCCGGCAAGCTGCCCTTCCACACCATCATCCCGGCCATGGTGACGCGTGACGGCGAGGCGGTGATGAGCTTTGGCGTGATGGGCGGGTCCATGCAGCCCCAGGGCCATGTGCAGATCCTGGTCAACATGATCGATTTCGGCCTCAACGTGCAGGAAGCCGGCGACGCGGCGCGCTGGCGCCATGACGGCTCCAGTTCCGAAGTGGGCCGTATCGGCGACGTGGCCGGTCTTGGCGAAGTCTTCCTGGAGCGCGGCGTGCCTGAAGAGGTGCGTGAGGAACTGGCTGCGCGCGGCCATGTGACCCGCGATGGCGACCGGTCCTTTGGCGGCTATCAGGGCATCTGGCGCGATCCGCGCACGGGCGTACTGCACGGCGCCAGCGAAATGCGCACGGACGGAGCGGCGCAAGGGTACTAAGGCCTTCAATTGGCTTGACATGAACGCCCGCCCCCCGGCCAATTCATCGCCAGTTCAACGGGGCTGGGGCTTGCTCGCTTCTGTTGACCCAACAGGAGTGACCGATCATGTCCAAAATCATGCGCCTTTGCGCCGCAGCCGCCGCTGTGGCTTTCGCCGCCACCAGCGCGGCTGACGCCCAGAGAGGCGGACGCGGTCCTGACCGAGGCTCTGATCGGCCCGCCATCGTGTTTTACGAGCAGGCCAATTTCCAGGGCCGCTCCATCCGCATTGACGGCGACGCGCCGAATTTCGCCTGGATCAATTTCAATGACCGCGCCAGCTCGGCCCGGGTCGAGGGCGGTCAGTGGGAGGTGTGCGAGCACGCCGACTATCGCGGAACCTGCCTGTCGCTGACCGGCGACATCGCCCAGTTCACAGGCCGGCTGAACAATGAGATCAGCTCGGTGCGCGCCGTCCACCGCCAGCGGTCGGACTCCCGCCGCGGCATCACGTTGTGGTCGGGGCCGGACTATACCGGGCGCTCGGTGACGCTGACGCGCGCAGAGGACAATTTCACCCGCATCAATTTCAACGATATGCCGCGCTCGGTGGAGGTGCACTCGGGCAGCTGGACGCTGTGCGAGCACGCCAATTACCGCGGCCGCTGCGTGGAGCTGGACCGCAATAGCGGCGACCTCGCCCGCTTCCGGATGCAGGGCAATATCAGTTCGGCGACGCCGGACGGCCTGCCTCAGAACCAGCCTGATCCCGGCTGGGGCGGCGGCGCACCGGGCTGGGGCGCGTCTCCCGGCGGCATTGACGGCGCAGCACAGGGCGTGACCTCGCGCTTCTACGCGCGTCCGGAAATGCAAGGCGCCGCCATCGCCGCTTGCGTCACGCCCGGCTTCCGCTGCGGCCAGCCCGCCGCCGACCAGATGTGCCAGCGGGCCGGCCTCGGCCGGGCGGCCTGGTTCACCTCTGAAAGCTGGCGCGGACCGGTGGTCCATGTGGGCAATAGCCGGCGCCAGCAAGGCGGCAACATCCTCGTCGACGTGCTGTGCATACGCTGATAAGGCAGACAGGCGGGGCGCCAGCGCCCCGCCGGGTTCTGTTTTCAAGTAAGATGGCTTAGCGCCAGGGCGGGCAGTCTAGCCCCTTGGGCGAGCGGGTGAAAATCTCCACCCCGTCGGCCGTCACCCCGACCGTGTGCTCAAACTGGGCGGACAGGGACTTGTCACGGGTCACCGCCGTCCAGCCATCGGCGAGCACCTTCACACCCGGCTTGCCGGCGTTGAGCATGGGCTCCACGGTGAAGAACATGCCCTCTTCCAGCACCGGGCCATAACCCGCCTCGCCAAAGTGCAGCACGTTGGGCGCGTCGTGGAACAGCCGCCCGATGCCGTGACCGCAGAAGTCGCGCACCACCGAGCAGCGCTGGCTCTCGGCATAGGACTGGATCGCCCAGCCGATATCGCCAAACGTGGCGCCGGGGCGGATCGCCGAGATGCCCCGCATCATGGCTTCATAGGTCACTTCCACCAGGCGCTCCGCCTTGCGGCGCACCTCGCCAACCGGGAACATGCGGCTGGTGTCGCCATGCCAGCCGTCGAGAATGCAGGTGACATCGATATTGACGATATCCCCGTCTTTCAGCGGCTTCTCATTGGGGATGCCGTGGCAGACCACGTGATTGATCGAGGTGCAGCTGGACTTCGTATAGCCCTTGTAGAACAGGGTCGCCGGCTTGGCGCCATGCTCCAGGAAATACGCGCGAACCAGATCGTCGAGCGCCTGGGTGGTCACGCCCGGACGTACATGTTCCACCAGCATGTCCAGCGCCGATGCGGCCAGCCGTCCCGCATGACGCATGCCTTCAAAATCGGCGGGCGCATGGAGCTTGATCTGCCCGTCGCGGCGCGGGGCGGGCTCCAGATCCAGGTCCAGATCGATATCCAGTCCGCCATCGTTCACGTGTCAGCTCCGTTCAGCATGGCGCTGATATACTCAAATGCGCGGCGAAGGGAAACCAGGTGAGCCCTATCGACCGGCGAAGAAGCTGTCCTCGTTCCAGCGCGGCGCCTCGGGCGCATTGGCGATAGCCTGGATAATCGCCAGGTTGATATTGGCGAACTTCGCCCCCTGATCAAAGCGCAGGGGCTGGCTGAGATCATCGCCGGGCTGGTGGTAATTGCCGCTCAGGAATCCCAGAAAACCGCACCCTTCATCGTCGGCCTCATCCGGGCTGGAAAACCCGGTCATCAGGAACAGCGACGGCACGCCCGCGCGCACGAAGTGATAATGGTCCGAGCGCACGAACAGCGATTGCTCGGGGATCGGATCAGGCGACAGGCGCACGCCGCGGCTGGCCGCCGCCGCTTCGGCCACCGGGCCCAGCGTGGAATGCTCGGCGCCGAACGCGATCACATCGTTGAACTCGTACAGGATGACCGGCATGTCCAGATTGACGTTGGCGGCCATGCGGCCCATGGCCGGGGTCGGGTTGGAGGCGATATGGGCCGCGCCCAGAAGCCCCTTCTCCTCAGCCGCCAGCGCGATAAAGACCACAGGGCGGGCCGGGCGCGGACCGGTGGCCAGCGCCCGGGCGGTTTCGATCATGATCGACACGCCCGACGCGTTATCCAGCGCACCATTGCAGATCGGATCGTCCTGCATGGGGCGGCAGACGCCGATATGGTCGAGATGGGCGGTGACGATCACCGCTTCATCCGCCAGGGCCGGATCGCCGCCGGGCAGCACGCCCACCACATTGTCGTCATGAATGGTCTCGCGCGCCGTACCCTGGGACAGCGCCACGGCGACGTTGAGATCAAAGCCGGTCAGCGCCTCGCCATTGCGCGCGGCCTCCACCACTGTGGCGAAATCCTGCGGCGCGCGGGCGAACAGCAGGCCTGCGGCTTCGTCCGAGATGGACGCCGTCACGCGGATCTGTTCAGGCGAGGCGGCTGCGGCGGTGGTCATGGAGGGGCGGCCCGCCATGGGCGCCAGGCGGCGGAAGGACCAGCGGGTCAGGCCCTCTGCCGGGATCACGATCAGGCCCACAGCCCCTGCGCGGGCGGCGAATTCGGCCTTTGTGCGCGGATTGTTGAGGTGGGCGGCGACGTCAGACGGCAGTCCTGACGGCGTTCCGGCCAGCACCACAGCGATCTGGCCGTTGAGATCCAACCCGTCATAATCATTGAGGCCCAAACCCGGCGCCACCAGGCCATAACCGGCGAACACCGCCTCGGCCTCCACCGAGCTGCGGTCATGGACGGGATGGGCCGCCACGACGAAGTCCTGCCCGGGCGTCATGGCGGTCCCGTCAATGGACAGGCCGGCGTGTTCAGACAGCGGCGTCAGGGTCTGCAGCGGCACGCGGGCGCGGAACGAGTCCGCCTCTCCACCCGGCTCCAGCCCGATCAGGCGGTATTGCGCCTCGACATAATTTGTGGCCAGCGCATAGCCGCGCGTCCCGGCCTCCCGGCCCTCCATCAGGTCATCGGCGAGGAAGCGGATATGGGCCTCGATGGAACCGGGGGTGACGTCGAGTGCAGGCCGCGCCGCCTCCTGGCTGACCGAACAGGCGGAGACCGCCAAAACTGCGGCGCAGATCAATACTTTACGCATGGCTAGCCCTCCCGAGACCGGTGATTTGCGGCGCACAATAGAAAGGCGCGCGCCAGTCTCAACGTTTCAAATGCGTCATGAAGGCATCTGCGGCGGCGGCGAGGTCTGGCGCGGGAGGGGCGTAATGGCTCGCAAACGGCCCCGTCATCCGCGCCGGGCGCCCCGTGGAGAGCTGGAAGCACACCAGCCGGGTCACGGCGCGGAACACGGTTTCGCCGGTGTCTGCGCGGCGGAACTGATACCAGCGCTCGGCGCGCAAGCGCCCGTCTGAGCGGGCGATCCACACGGCGCAATCAATCGCCTCGCCTTCGCGGATATGGCCCAGATAATCGGCCTCGGTGCGCAGGATCGCCATGCCGCGGTCTTCATCAAGACAGTCCTGGCGGGTCAGCCCGCCGCTTTCCCAGTGTGCCCAGGCGGTCTCGTCCGCCCAGCGCAGATAGGACGCGTTGTTGGCGTGACCGAAGATATCGATGTCACCGGCCTGTGCGGTGATGGGGTGGATGAAGGGTGAGGGCAGGTCCCAGCCGGTCACAGGATCACCTCGATCGCGCGTGTCACGGTGATGGCCTCCAGCGTGATGTCGCAGGCATAGGCCAACACCTCCACCCCGTCGGCGTGGGCGGCCTTGAGCGCTGCGGCGTAGGCCGGATCGATATCCGCGGCGGGCGTGAGCCGGTTACAATCGCTGCGCTGAATGATGAATAACTGCACCGCCCGCTCGCCCTTGCGCGCCAGAGACGCCAGCTCGGTCAGATGTTTGGCGCCGCGCGTGGTGACGCTGTCAGGAAACTCGGCCAGTCCCGGCTGGCGCATGAGATGGACGTTCTTCACCTCGACCCAGGTGCGCGGCAGGGCTTCTGCGGTCAGCAGGAAGTCCAGCCGGGAAGCTTCACCCGCCGCTGCTTCGCGCTTGATTGTCTCGTAACCGGCCAGCTCATCAATCAAGCCAGCGCGGATCGCGTCTTCGGCCAAGCCATTGGGTGTGTTGGTGTTGATGCCCACCAGCGTGTCATCCGCCTCGACGATTTCCAGCGTCCAGGCCAGCTTTCGCGCCGGGCTGTCGTGGTGGGACAGCCAGCAGCGCGCCCCGCGCACAGCCAGCCCCGTCATGGCGCCGGGATTGGGGCAATGCGCCACGGTCAGCCCATGACCGGGAATCTCCACATCGGCCAGGAAGCGCTTGTAGCGGCGCAACAATCGGGCTTCAGTCAGGGGCGGCAATTGCATGAGCGGCTCTGGCGCAACGGGACAGCAGGACCATACTGTCAGCCGGGGTCCCGGCAAGTGAGGATAGTGTCATGAAGGCGGATGTCAGCGCGGCGGTGCTGCTGATCGGGGACGAGATTCTGTCCGGGCGCACCCAGGACGCCAATCTCAAACAGATCGCCGAGTTCCTGCAGCCGCTTGGCGTGCCGGTGAAGGAGGCGCGGGTGGTGACGGACGACCAGCCTGCGATCGTGGAGGCGGTGCGCGCCCTGTCGGCGGCCCATGACTATGTCTTCACCACAGGGGGAATAGGGCCCACCCATGACGACATCACCGCCGACGCCATGGCCGCCGCGTTCGGGCGCGCCATTGATGTGCGCGCGGATGCCCGCGCCATCCTGGATGACTGGTACGCGCGATCGGGCACGCAGATCACGCCGGCCCGCCTGCGCATGGCGCGAATTCCTGAGGGCGCAAGCCTGATCGCCAATCCGGTGACCGGCGCGCCGGGCTTCCAGATCGAGAATGTGTTCGTCATGGCCGGCGTGCCCAAGATCACCCGCGGCATGCTGGAGGATGTGGCCCACCGCATCGAGGGCGGGCCGGTGACCCACACCGTTTCAGTGCGCCTGGAAGACGTGCGCGAGGGCGATATCGCCGAAAGCCTGGGTGCGCTGGCGCAGGCGCATGCGGAGATTTCGTTCGGCTCCTATCCCTGGTTTGAGGATGTGGGCGGCGCCTTGCGCCGGGGCGTGGTGCTGGTGGCGCGCGGTCGCGATGCGGCCTTGCTGGACGACCTGCGCGGGCGACTGGAGGCGCTGGGCTGACGCCTTGCCGGACCGGAAGGTGCAGCCTAGGCTTTCCATCACACTTTCTGGCGCCCGCTGGCGGGCGCATACTCCTGATATGACGAGGACCGGCGATGGCCTACGCGTTTGATGACCGCCTGATTCGCAATGATGACGAGGACGACAGCGACGAGAAAAACGCCCAGCCCGCCGGCGACCATGTCGGCAAGGCGCTGTTCGAGGCGCGCACCATCCTCATCACCGGCGGCATCAACGACAAGGTGGCGCGCGCGGTGTGCGCCCAGCTGTTCGCGCTGGCGGCCAAGTCCGACGATCCCATCCTGATGGTGATCTCTTCGCCCGGCGGGCATGTGGAATCGGGCGATATGATCCACGACACCATGAAGTTCGTGAAACCGCGCGTGATCGTGCTGGGTACCGGCTGGGTGGCGAGCGCGGGCGCGCTGATCTTCGTGGGCGCGGAGAAGGAAGACCGCTACTGCCTGCCCAATACCCGCTTCCTGCTGCACCAACCCTCTGGCGGCGCCGGCGGACCGGCCAGCGATATCGAGATCCAGGTACGCGAGATGCGCATGATGCGCGACCGCCTCAACCAGATTTTCGCCGACGCCACCGGCCAGCCCCTGTCACGCATCCAGGAAGACACCGACCGCGATTTCTGGCTCACCGCCAAAGGCGCGGTGGAATACGGGCTGTGCAGCAAGATCGTCACCCGTCAGGACGAGATCAAGCGCTGATACAACGGCTTAGCCTGGCGCCAGCGCGCGCCAGGCGATGTCGCGGCGATGCACGCCCTGCGGCCAGTCAATCAGATCAACCGCCTCATAAGCGCGCGCCACGGCCTGTTCCAGCGTGTCTGCGGCAGCCGTCACGGTCAGCACGCGCCCGCCCTGCGCCGTCCACTCGCCGTCAGCATTGATGCCGGTTCCGGCGTGAAACACCGTCACGCCCTCTACTGCACCGGCCGCCTTAAGCCCTTTGATCACCGAGCCTTTTTCGTAGGACCCCGGATAGCCCTGGCTGGCCAGCACCACGCAGGCCGCCGGGCGCGCCGCGTCGAGCTGCGGCAAAAGCCGGGCGAAATCACGCGCGGGCATGCCCCCGGTGGCGCAGGCCAGCAGCGCCGGGACGATGTCATCGGTGAGCGAGGCCATCAGGACCTGGCATTCGGGATCGCCAAAACGCACATTGAATTCAACGACTTTCGGCCCCGCCGGCGTGATCATGAGGCCGATGTAAAGCACGCCCTGATAGGGATGACCGGCCTGCGCCATGGCATCAATGATCGGCGCGGCGATGGTTTCATCCACCTCTTTCAGGAGCGCCGGCGTCATCACCGGAGCGGGGGCGTAGGCGCCCATGCCCCCGGTGTTCGGCCCCTCATCACCGTCCAGAAGCCGCTTGTGATCCTGGCAGGCGGGCAGGGTCAGCCGGTTCACCCCATCGGTCAGGACGAAGATGCTGGCCTCCTCGCCGGTCATGAATTCCTCGAGGACAAGTTCGGCGCCAGCGCCGCCGAATTTGCCGGATAACATCGCCTCGGCCTCGTGGATAGCGGCCGCGGAATCGGGCGCGATCACCACGCCCTTGCCGCCCGCCAGACCGTCCGCCTTGATGACATAAGGCGGCGGAAGCGAGTCAAAAAACGCGCGTGCGGATACAAGATCGGTCACTTTTCGGTACATCGCCGTGGGCACGCCGACCGACGCCATGAAATCCTTGGCGAAACCCTTGGACGCTTCCAGCCTGGCGCCCTCGGCGCCCGGGCCGAACACATCAAATCCGCGTGCGCGCAACCCGTCGGCCAGACCCCCGGCCAGCGGCGCCTCGGGACCGATCACGATCAGGTCCGGCTCCAGCTGAAGCGCCAGATCGTGGAGCCCCTGCACATCGTCGGCGGCCACATCAAAGCACGGCCCGATCTGGTCCATGGCCGGGCTGCCGGGCGCCGACCACACCACCTCCACCAGCGGGCTCTGGGCGATCTTCCAGGCCAGCGCATGCTCGCGCCCGCCCGATCCGATGATGAGTATGTTCATGAGGCGCACTCCGACGGCGTTTCAATGCCGACGTGATAGGGCGCGCGCCCGCCCCTGTCGACCAGCGTACGCGGGTGGTTTCACCCTTCCCCCCTCTGCCGCTAGGCTGGGCGCTTCGGCCTTTAGTGAGTCGCCCCCATGACCGAACCTGCCTCAAACGTCCACGAATATTCCGTCTCCGAGCTCGCCCGTTCGCTCAAGCGTACGGTGGAGGAGGCGTATGGGTATGTGCGGGTGCGGGGTGAGCTGGGGCGGGTGATCATCGCCAAGTCCGGCCATGTCTATCTGGACATGAAAGATGAGAGCGCGGTCATCGATGCGGTGATGTGGAAGGGGCTCGCCTCCACCCTGAACTTCCGGCCCGAGGAAGGGCTGGAGGTGATTGTCGAGGGGCGGCTGTCCACCTTCCCCGGCCGGTCGAAATACCAGCTGATCATCGAGCGCATGGAGCCGGCGGGCGCGGGCGCGCTTATGGCGCTGCTCGAAGCGCGCAAGGCGGCGCTGGCGGCTGAGGGCCTGTTTGCGCCCGAGCGCAAGCGCCCCCTCCCCTTCCTGCCGCGCGTGATTGGCGTGGTCACCTCGCCCACCGGGGCGGTGATCCGCGACATTTTGCACCGTCTGGACGACCGCTTCCCGGTACATGTGCTTTTGTGGCCGGTGCTGGTGCAGGGCGAGCAGGCGGCGGGCCAGATCGCGGCGGCGATTGAGGGTTTCAACGCGCTGGAGCCCGGCGGGCGCGTGCCTGTGCCGGACGTGCTGATCGTGGCGCGCGGCGGCGGGTCGGTGGAGGATTTGTGGGCGTTCAACGAGGAGATCGTGGTGCGCGCCGCAGCCGCCTCGCGCATTCCGCTGATCTCGGCGGTGGGCCACGAGACCGACACCACCCTCATTGATTTCGCCTCCGACCGGCGTGCGCCCACGCCCACGGGCGCCGCCGAGATGGCCGTGCCGGTGCGCCGGGAGCTGGCCGAGAAAAACAGCGCCCTGGGCGCGCGCGTCACCCGCGCCCTCACCCGGCTGGTGGATCGCAAGGGCGCGGATTTGCGCTCGGCGGCGCGCGCCTTGCCCCGGCCCGACACGCTGCTGGGCGAGGCGCGCCAGCGGCTGGACTATGCGTCAGGCCGCCTCGACAGCGCCGCGCGCCTGCGCATCGAGCGCGTGCGCGGGCGGCTCGACGGCCTCAGCGGCCGGCT
>JBHYFR010000076.1:0-11012 GCA_051859425.1 Oceanicaulis sp.
CCCTATCTGGATATCGATCTGAAATACTACGATCTGTCGATCCAGAAGCGCGACGAGACCGACGACCAGATCACGGTGGAGTCCGCCGAGGCCATCAAGCATTACGGCGTGGGCGTGAAATGCGCCACCATCACCCCGGACGAGGCGCGGGTGGAGGAGTTCGGCCTGAAGCAGATGTGGCGTTCGCCCAATGGCACGATCCGCAACATTCTGGGCGGCGTGGTGTTCCGCGAACCCATCGTGATCAAGAGCGTGCCGCGCCTGGTGCCGGGCTGGACCAAGCCCATCGTGATCGGCCGCCATGCGTTTGGCGACCAGTACCGCGCCACCGACATGCTGGTGCCCGGCCCCGGCACGCTGACCCTCACCTTCACGCCCGAAGACGGCTCCGAGCCGGTGACCCACGAGATCTACAAATTCCCCGGCGCGGGCGTGGCCATGGGCATGTATAATCTGGATGAATCGATCCGCGACTTCGCCCGCGCCTCGCTGCGCTACGGGCTGGAGCGCGGCTGGCCGGTCTATCTGTCCACCAAGAACACGATCATGAAAGCCTATGACGGCCGCTTCAAGGATCTGTTCGAGGAGATCTACCAGGCCGAATTCAAGGACGCGTTTGAAGCCAAGAAGATCACCTATGAGCACCGCCTGATCGACGACATGGTCGCTGCGGCGATGAAATGGTCGGGCGGCTTCGTCTGGGCGTGCAAGAACTATGATGGCGACGTGCAGTCCGACACGGTGGCGCAGGGCTTCGGCTCGCTGGGCCTGATGACCTCGGTGCTGATGACGCCGGACGGCAAGACCGTGGAGGCCGAGGCCGCCCACGGCACGGTGACGCGCCACTACCGCCAGCACCAGCGCGGCGAGAAGACCTCCACCAACTCCATCGCCTCGATCTTCGCCTGGACGCGCGGCCTGCACTTCCGCGGCAAGATGGACGGCAATCAGGCGGTGATGGATTTCGCCGACAAGCTGGAGCAGACCGTGATCAAGACGGTGGAATCGGGCTACATGACCAAGGATCTCGCCCTTCTGGTCGGCGACCAGCAGGGCTGGCTGTCCACCGAAGGCTTCCTGGACACGGTGGGCGAACGCTTCGCCAAGGCCATGAACGGCTAGACCTCTATCCTTCCCGTCCCGCCTGCACCGCGCGCTATCGCCGTGCCGGCGGGACGGTCTAGGTCTGTGTGCCATGAGTGTGAATGACGATATCGAGGCGCTGGTCGAGGAATTCGACTTTCTGGGCGACTGGGAAGAGCGCTACCGCTATCTGATCGAGCTGGGCCACGCCCTGCCCCCGCTGGCCGACGGCGAGCGCAACGAGGCGACCAAGGTCAAGGGCTGTGTCAGCCAGGTCTGGCTGGTGCTGGACCATGACGCTGACAACCGCCTGCGTCTGCGCGGCGAGTCTGACGCCCATATCGTCAAGGGCCTGGTGGCCCTCCTGGTGCGCCTGTATGACGGGCGCAGCCCGCAGGAGGCCGGGGTGATCGACCCCAGGGCCGTGCTCGCGCGCATCGGCCTGGCCGAGCATCTCTCGCCCCAGCGCTCCAACGGGCTGTCCTCCATGGTCGCGCGCATCCAGGCGTCGGTTCAGGCCTGACCGGACTGGCGCATCCGCTCGATCCTGAGCTCCAGCCTGCGGATTTCCATCAGCAGGCGGTGTTCGGTGATGAACGCAGCCATGGATGTCTTCACCACCAACGAGCCCAGCATCAGCACGGCTGAGGGCAGCCCCCAGCGCAGCGCTTCGAGCACGGTCTCGGACTGAAAGAACTGCCAGGCGAACCAGACGCTGACGAAGAACATCACGCCTTGGGCGGCGAACATGTACTGGCGCGGCCAGGCGCCCGGTCCGCGCAGCATGCCCAGCGCGCTGGCGATGAAGCCGGGCTCCTCGCCCAGCGCCCGGCGCAGCGCGGCGTCTTCATGGTCGAGAGTTTCTTCGATCAGACGGTCGATGTCAGACATCGTCTCCTCCTGTGAGCGTGTCGCGCAGCGTGCGCCGCGCATGCATGAGGCGGGTCTTGACCGTGCCCGCGGGAACGTCCAGCGCCACGGCGATCTCCGCAACGCTCAGATCTTCGATATGAAACAGCCACATGGCCGCACGCTGGGCCGGCGGCAGGGTGTGCATCGCCGCAGCAATACGCGCCGCATCGGCGCCGCGTTCAGGGTCAATCGCCGGCGCCGGGGGCGGCTCGGCCAGGGCCGCCGCCTGCAAGCGCCGCCGGGCCTGGCGCCCTGAAATCAGCCGCGCGCAGCGCCGCGTGGTGATGCGCCAGGCCCAGAGCGCAAACGCGCGGTCCTCACGCAGGCGGTGCAATCCGGTGATGATCTCCACCCAGGCGTCCTGCACCGCCTCGCGCGCCAGCTCGTGATCGCCTGTCAGCCGCCAGGCGTGGGCGATCAGGCGCGGCTGCCAACGCCGGGCCAGCGCGTCCCGGGCGCGCGCCTGCCCGGTCCGCGCAGCGGCGGCCAGGTACGCGTCCAGCGCACGATCAGCTCGGGTGACGGCCATGACATGCGCCTCTTCAGCAACGCCGATTGTATGGGAGGGTGCGCCCGCACCGCCATCCGGTTCAATCGGGCGGGCAGTTTTCTGCATATGCGCCGCTCAGAATTTGAAACGCACAGCGCTCCACCCCACCCTGACCCTCCCCTCAAGGGGAGGGGAAGAAGCGGCGGCTAGGGTGGCTTTCTCCTGTCCCACCGAGGGACGTGAAAGAAGTTGCCACGTCAGGTGCTTACCCCCTCCCCCACCGGGGGAGGGTCGGGGTGGGGGCGCCGCCGAAAGGCGGCAGCTAAAATCCTGCAAACGCATGGCGCTGCCACCCCACCCGACCCGGGGCTGACGCCCCGGCCCAGCCTCCCCATCAAGGGGAGGGAAAGAAGAAGCGCCCCTCGCGTTGGGTTTTCCACAGAAGCGGCAGAATATCGTAGATTAACCGAACCCGGCCCATGACGCAGCGCCCCGGCCCCGTTAGCATACCCTCATGACAGCTGACGCCGCAGACGCCCCCTCATACGCCCTGCCCGCTCAAGCCGAGACCGCCGGTCCGCCGCGAAATATCGAGGCGGAGCAGGCGTTCATCGGGGCGGTGCTGTACGACAACGAGACCCATAACCGGGTCAGCGACTGGCTGCGCCCGGAGCATTTCTACGATCCGTTGCACGCGGCCATCTACCGGCGCGCCGCCCAGATGATCAATGCCGGCACGCTGGCCGACGCCGTCACCCTGCGCGCGCATTTCGAGGCCGAGCCGGGCATGGCGGCGGTAGGCGGGGTCAACTATCTCGCCCGGCTGATGAGCGAGGCGCCTGATTCCGCCTCGGCGCCGGAATACGCGCGGGTGATCTATGATCTCGCCATCCGCCGCGCGCTGATCGATTTTGGCGGCTCGGTCTCGTTCGACGCCAGCCGGCCCAGCGACTCCCTGACCGCCACTTCATTGTTGGAAAACGCCGAGCAGCGCCTGTTCCAGCTGGCGGAATCCGGCGGCGTCTCACGCACGCTCCAGCCCTTCAGCGACGCGCTGGCCCAGTCCATGGCCATGGCCCAGGCGGCCTTCAAGCGCGGCGGGGGGCTTTCAGGGATTTCGTCAGGGCTCAAATCGCTGGACGCCAAGCTGGGCGGCATGCACCGCTCCGACCTGATCATCCTGGCCGGGCGCCCCTCCATGGGCAAATCCTCGCTGGCACTGAACATCGCGTTTTCCATGGCCCGCGCCCACCGCGCCGAGGTGGGCAGCGACGGCGTGCGCCGCACCGCCGATGGCGGGGTGGTGGCGTTCTTCTCGCTGGAGATGTCCAGCGAACAGCTCGCGACGCGTCTGCTGGCCGACTATACCGGCATTTCCGGCTATCATATCCGTCAGGGCAAGATCGACGCGGCCCAGTTTGAAGACCTGCGCGACGCCGTGGCCGACATCAATTCCATCCCGCTCTATATCGATGACACCGGCGGCCTGGCCATCGGCGCGCTGGCCGCGCGCGCGCGCCGGCTCAAGCGCAATCCCCAGATCGGGCTCGATTGCGTGATCGTCGACTATCTCCAGCTGGTGGCCGGCTCCAACAGCCGGGGCGACAACCGGGTGCAGGAAGTTTCCGAAGTGACCATGGCGCTCAAATCGCTGGCCAAGGAGCTGAACGTCCCCGTCATCGCCCTGTCCCAGCTGTCGCGTCAGGTCGAGCAGCGCGATGACAAGAAGCCCCAGCTGTCAGACCTGCGCGAATCCGGCTCGATCGAGCAGGACGCCGACGTGGTGATGTTCGTGTATCGTGAATCCTATTATCTGGAGCGGCTGGAGCCCAAGGAGGGCACCGAGCAGCATCTGGCCTGGGAGGACGAGATGCGCCAGGTGCGCAATGAGGCCGACATCATCATCGCCAAGCAGCGCCACGGTCCCATCGGTGCGGTGAAAGTGCATTTCGACCCCGACCGGACCAAATTCTCCGATCTGGACACGTCCGGCCGGCGCGATTTCGACTAGCGCGTCATGGCAGGACCCACCCCAGAAGCCGCGCCGCCCCTGGGTTCAAGCGCCCGTCTGGTCATCGACCGCGACGCGCTGGCGCGCAATTTCCAGATGCTGCGCAAACAGGCCGGGGGCGCGGAGACCGGCGCGTCCATCAAGGCCGACGCCTATGGGCTGGGCGCGGGCGCCCTTGCGCCCCGGCTAGCGCGCGAGGGTTGCCGCACCTTCTTTGTCGCCACCCCTGAAGAAGGCGCCGAGCTGCGCCGGGCGCTGGGCGGCGGCGAGGCCGATATCTGGGTGCTCAACGGCTATGACCCGGCCTCGCGCCATCTCTATGTGGGCCAGCGTCTGGGCGCCGTGCTCAACCAGGCGCGCGAGCTGAAAGATTTCGCGGACGGCCCCGCCGGCCCGTGCGCCCTGCATCTCGACACCGGCATGAACCGGCTGGGCTTTCCCGCGCGCGACATGGAGGCGCTGATCGCCGCGCCGGGCGTGCTGGACGATCTCGATCTGCGCCTCATCATGAGCCATCTCGCCTGCGCCGAAGACGCCGCCCATCCCATGAACGCCGCCCAGCGCGCGCGCTTCATGGCGCTGGCCGAGCGCCTGCCGCCCGCGCGCCTGAGCCTGGCCAATACCGGCGGGGTGATGCTGGGGACGGACTATCATTTCGATCTGGTGCGCCCCGGCATCGGCCTCTACGGCGCCAGCGCCAGCCTGGACGCCCCGCATCCGTTTGAAGCGGTGGTGCGCCTGGAAGCCCCCGTCCTGCAGGTGCGCGCGGTCAGGTTCGGCGAGAGCGTCGGCTATGGCGCCAGCTTCACAGCTCAAGAAGACATGCTCACCGCCACGGCGGCTGTGGGCTATGGCGATGGCCTGCCGCGCGCCCTGTCGGGCAAGGGCTTTGCGCGCATCGGCGGCGTGCGCGCGCCAATCCTGGGCCGGGTGTCGATGGATCTGGTGGTGCTGGACGTCACCCATTGCGAGGCCGAACTGCGCGCCGGCGCCCCGGCGGTCTTCCTGGGCGCGGACCTGACCGAGACCGCCCGCCTGGCCGGCACATTGCCCTACGAACTCCTGACCGGGCTCAGCCAGCGGCCGTCGCGGGTGTATGAGGGTGCGCTGTAGGCCGGACTTTGAGTCATCGCCTTTTCGAACCGTAAAACCGGTTCCCACTTTTGCTGAAAAGGCTCAGACGTTGAACTTGAACAGCATCACGTCGCCGTCCTGAACCACGTAGTCCTTGCCTTCCTGGCGCAGCTTGCCGGCTTCGCGCGCGCCAGCCTCGCCGCCATGGGCGATATAATCGGCATAGGCGGTGGTTTCGGCGCGGATGAAGCCGCGTTCGAAATCGCCATGGATCACGCCCGCCGCGCGCGGCGCGGTCCAGCCCTTGCGGATGGTCCAGGCGCGCGCCTCTTTCGGGCCCACGGTGAAGTATGTCAGCAGGTCCAGCAGCTGATAGCCGGTGTGGATGAGGCGGTTCAGGCCCGGCTCCTCCAGCCCCAGCTCGGCGAGATATTCCACCCGCTCTTCAGCCTCCAGCAGCGCCAGTTCCGATTCGATCTTGGCGGAGATCACCACACAGGCCGCGCCCTCTTCCGTCGCGCGCGCCTCGACCGTGCGCGAGTGGGCATTGCCGGTGGCGGCGCTGTCTTCATCCACATTGGCCACGAACAGGACCGGTTTGGAGGTCAGAAGCTGCAGCATGCGCCACTGGCGGCGCTGATCGGCAGGGACTTCGGCCTTGCGCGCCGGGCGGCCCTCGCGCAGTTCAGCCAGCGCCAGATCGATGAGGACGAGGCTTTCCTTGGCCTCCTTGTCGCCGGTCTTGGCCCGCTTCTCCAGATTGGCGCGGCGCTTTTCCAGGCTGTCGAGATCGGCGAGCATCAGCTCGGTCTCCACCACCTCGAAATCGGACAGGGGATCCACCTTGCCCGCCACATGGGTGACGTCGTCATCCTCAAAGCAGCGCAGCACATACACCACCGCGTCCACTTCGCGGATCGTGGCCAGGAACTGGTTGCCCAGCCCCTCGCCCTGGCTGGCGCCCTTCACCAGGCCGGCGATGTCGACGAAATTCATGCGCGCCGGGATGATGTTGGCCGATTTGGCGATCTCGGCCAGCTTCATCAGGCGGGGCTCGGGTACGGCCACCTCGCCCACATTCGGCTCGATGGTGCAGAAGGGGTAATTGGCCGCCTGCGCCGCCGCCGTCTGGGTCAGGGCGTTGAACAGGGTGGATTTGCCCACATTGGGCAGACCCACGATGCCGCATTTGAATCCCATGACCCGTCTCCTTCGCGCCGTCTGGCTGTGGCGCGCCGTATAGGCCGCGCGGGCGCGCAGGGGAAGGGCGCGCGGCGCCCGGTCTTGCCCATCGCCCCGCCGCCATGGCATGCCCCGCCTCATGACACCGCCCCTGCCCGCCCCGCCCCCTTGCGTCCAGACCGCCGCCTTGAGCGTGCTGATGACGGCTGACCCGGCCGGGAAAGCCGCCTGCGCCCGGCGTGTGGCGGCGGACTGGCGCGCGGGCGCGCTGGCTTTGCCGGAGCGCGGTGCGCCGGGGATCGCGCCGGACCGCCCCGCCCGTCCGGACAAGCCTGTACTGGCCCCGCCCTCGGGCGTGCCCAAGCGCAAGCTCGGCTCGCGCCAGGGCCGCTTCGCCCTCCTGCATGCGGTAGCCCATATCGAGTTCAACGCCATTGATCTGACCTTCGACCTGGTGGCGCGCTTCGGCGGGGATGCGCGCATTTCGGACGAGGACCGCGCCGCCTTCATCTCCGACTGGATCACCGTGGGTGATGACGAGGCGCGCCATTTCGGCCTGCTGGGCGAGCGCCTGACGGCGCTGGGCGGCGCCTATGGCGATCTGCCCGCCCATGACGGGCTGTGGAGCGCAGCCGAAGCCACCAAGGACGATCTGCCCGCGCGCCTGGCCATCGCGCCCATGGTGCTTGAAGCGCGCGGTCTCGACGTCACCCCGGTGATGATCGAACGCCTGCGCGCCGCCGCAGACGAGGAGAGCGCGGGCGCGCTGGAGATCATCTATACCGAGGAAGTCGCCCATGTGGCCGCCGGGCGGCGCTGGTTCGATGCGGTGGTCAGCGCCGAGGGCCATGATCCGCGCGTGCGTTTCCAGACGCTGGTGCGCCAGTATTTCCGCGGCGCGCTCAAACCGCCCTTCAACATCCCCGCGCGCGACCGCGCCAACTTGCCCGAAGACTGGTACGCGCCGCTGGCCGTGATGCTGGACTGAGGCGGGAAAAGCGCCCGCCAATTCGCGCTATGCAGGCCTCCGCGCGTGCGTACACTTCACCTAACGTGATTCGCTTGAGGAGACCCGCCGCCATGAAATCGCTCTCCCCTGTCCTGATCCTCGCCGCCGCACTGGCGCTGTCAGCCTGCAACACCATCCAGGGCGTCGGCCAGGACATCACCCGCACCGGCGAAGTGCTGGAGGACCTGTTCACCGAGGCGGATGTGCCGGGTGACGAAGCGGGCAGCGTATCGGTGAGTTAGGGCGCGGCGGCGCCCGGCTCTGCCTCACTTTCTAGATTGCCTTACCTGTGATACACTAACACCGTTATCGTATCACAGGTGATACATTATGCCCTCTGCGAACCTGCCCCTGACGCCCGCCGTCCAGCGCGAATTGCGCACGCTGGGGGTCCGCCTGCGCGAAGCGCGCCTGCTGCGGGGCCTTCCGATGGAGCTGATCGCCGAGCGCGCCGGGACCACGCGCAGCACGCTGCACCGCATCGAGCGCGGCGATGCGACTGTGCGCATCGGCGCCTATTTTCAGGTCATGCAGGCGCTGGGCCTGCTCAAGGGATTTGGCGCCATAGAGGACCCCGCCGGTGAGCTTTTGCGCACCGAGCGCCTGCCCGAGCGGGCGCGGCGGTGAGCGAGATTGAAGTCTGGCTCGACGCCGGCGGACGGATGCGCCGGATCGGCGTCCTGCGGCGTCACGCCGGCGCCCGGCGTGAGCGCGTGACCTACGAGCATGACCCGGTCTGGCTCGCCTCGCCCGACGCTTTCCAGTTCGATCCCACCCTGCCATTGCGGCCCGGGCCGTTCTCGGCGCCAGACGGACGGGACATGTTTGCAAGCCTGGGCGACAGCGCACCCGACACCTGGGGCCGCGAACTGATGCGGCGCGCCGAGCGCCGGTCTGCGCAGCGCGACAGGCGCCCCGCGCGCACATTGCAGGAAACCGACTATCTGTTGGGCGTGAGCGATGTGACCCGTCTCGGCGCCCTTCGCTTCAGGCGCAGCGGCGATGAGGATTTCCTCGCCCCGCAGGACCGCGGCGTGCCGCCAATGCTGGCTCTTGGAGACTTGCTGGCGGCATCGCAGCGCATCATTCGTGGCGATGAGACAGATGCAGACCTGCAGCTGATTTTCGCGCCGGGCTCATCGCTCGGCGGCGCGCGCCCGAAGGCGAGCGTCGTGGACGCCGCAGGCCGGCTGATGATCGCGAAATTCCCCCGCGAGACCGATCTCTACCCCGTGTCGCGCTGGGAGGCGGTCGCGCTCGATATGGCGCGCGATTGCGGGATCAACACCATTGAATACGACCTGGCTCCCAGCGCGCAGGGGCCGATATTCCTGACCCGCCGGTTTGACCGCGAGGATGACACGCGAATTCCCTTCATCAGCGCGATGGCGATGACCGAACACGAGGATGGTGATTCTGACGCCAGCTATCTGGAACTGGTCGACGTGCTCGCGGGCCGCGGCGCGTCACCGGCTCAGGACCGGATCGAGCTCTTCAGGCGCATCACGTTTTCAATCCTGATCAGCAATACCGATGACCATTTGCGCAATCACGGCTTTGTCTGGAGCGGCAGGAGCGGATGGCGGCTGAGCCCGTGCTACGACCTCAACCCGGTCAGCGACGGGCCGCGCATTCTCAAGACCCGCATCGATTATGATGACGCGACCGCCTCGATCCCCTTGCTGCGCAGCGTCGCCGAACATTTCATGCGGCCGTCTGACGCCGACGGCATCATGCGCCACTGCGCGAACGTAGTGAGCCGCTGGCGCGACTATGCCGTCCGGCGGGGCGCGGCGCCGGGCGAGATCGACCGGCTGGCGCCCGCCTTCGAGCACGAGGATCAGGCGTTTGCCGCGACCGTGTGATCGCGGCGCAGGTCTGTACGCCCCCTCACAACACCTCAAACAAACCCGCTGCGCCCATGCCGCCGCCGACGCACATGGTGCATACGACGTATTTGGCGCCGCGGCGTTTGCCCTCGATCAGGGCGTGGCCGACCATGCGCGCGCCGCTCATGCCATAGGGGTGGCCGACAGAGATGGCGCCGCCGCTCACATTGAGCAGCTCGTCGGGAATGCCGAGTTTGTCGCGGCAATAGAGCACCTGCACGGCGAACGCCTCATTGAGCTCCCACAGGCCGATATCGTCCATTTTCAGGCCATTGGCCTTGAGCAGTTTCGGCACGGCGTACACGGGCCCGATGCCCATCTCGTCGGGGTCCAGGCCCGCGACCGCGATGCCCACATAACGCCCCAGCGGGGTCAGGCCGCGCCGTTCGGCTTCCTTGCCCTCCATCAGCACCGCCGCAGAGGCGCCGTCGGAGAGCTGGGAGGCGTTGCCTGCCGTGATGAATTTGCCTTCCTTGATCTGCTGGCCGCCGGCGAAGACCGGGTTGAGGCTCTGCAGGTTTTCCAGCGTGGTGCCCGGGCGGTTGCCCTCGTCTTTTGACAGGGTGACTTCCTGGCTCGACACCGCACCGGTGGCCTTGTCCTTGACCAGCATTTTGGTGGTCATGGGCACGATCTCGGCGTCAAAGCGCCCGGCGGCCTGGGCCTCGGCGGTGCGCGTCTGGGACTGGACGGCGTAGGCGTCCTGCACCTCGCGGCTGACGCCATAGCGCGCCGCCACGATCTCGGCGGTCTCCAGCATGCTCATGTAAAGGTCGGGGCGGTGCTCGTTGATCCAGGGATCGAACGCCTTGTGGATGTTCATGTGCTCGTTCTGGACCAGCGAGATGGATTCCAGCCCGCCGCCCACGGTCACCTGCATGCCGTCGCTGATGATCTGCTTGGCGGCGATGGCGATGGCCATCATGCCGCTGGCGCACTGACGGTCCACGCTCATGCCTGAGACGGCGGTGGGCAGGCCGGCCCGGATCGCCGCCTGGCGCGCCACGTTCTGGAAGGTGGAGCCCTGCTGCATGGCCGCGCCGATCACCACGTCCTCGATCTCGGCCGGATCGATCTTGGCGCGCTCAACCGCGTGGCTGATGGCATGGGCGCCCAGCGCCTGGGCCTGGGTGTCGTTGAACGCGCCGCGATAGGCCTTGCCGATGGGGGTGCGGGCGGTGGACACGATAAGGGCGTCACGCATGGGGTATCTCCCTGAATGGATGGGCGCGGCCGGCTGGCCGGGCAGTCGCCCCGTCTTAGACCTTGGGGCCGTGTGATCAAAGCGTTTCGAAGTGAGGGGCGGCCCCGGACCGGCGCCGGCTGACCCGGACCGTCATCGGGCGTCATCCGTGATGGCAA
>JBHYFR010000077.1:0-10898 GCA_051859425.1 Oceanicaulis sp.
ATAGGCGGCTGCTAAATCCTGCAAACGCATGGCGCTCCACCCCACCCTCCCCATCAAGGGGAGGGAAAGAAGAGGACGCGCCCTACGGCGCCTCGAACACACCCGCCTCGCGCAGGCGGTCGATGCGGGTGCGTTGGCGGTCGAGGGCCTGACCCTGGGTGAGCATGCGGCCGTCGGCCATGGCGTTGGGCTCTTGCGACTGGCCGCTTTCATAACCCGGCGCGAAGGCCGCCAACGGCAGGCGGGTGAGCAGATTGCTCATGCCGGTGCGTGAGCGCGCGGCGCGCAGGGCCGGCAGGTCCAGAATGGCGTTGGCGTTCAGGCTCTCACCCGGGCCCGCCTCGGCCAGCACGCGCCCGTTCCAGTCGACGATCTTGCTCATGGCGTCGGTGGAGGCGGACGGCACCGGCGTGCCGGTGATCTCGGCCGAGTTCGCCGACACCACATAGGCCATGTTCTCGATGGCCCGTGCGCGCTTGGACAGATGCTTGACGGTGAGCTGGGGCGAGCCGACTTCGGAGGTGGGGTGCAGGAAAATCTCGGCGCCCTTGAGCGCCTGCATGCGCGCGATTTCCGGATACAGGATTTCCTCTGACGCGATGGAGCCGATGACGCCCAGATCGGTGCGCGCCACGGGGAAGACCGCGTCATACCCGTAAATATCGAGATACCGGTCCCACACATCATAAGGCGTGGGCGTGTAGAGCGAGATCATGCGCCGGTAGCGCAGGATGGTCTCGCCCGACGGCGCGATCAGGAAATTGGTCTGGAAATACAGATCGGGGAAGTGTTCGTCATTCTCATAGACATTGCCGCCCAGATACACGCTGTGACGGTCTGCAAGCGCCGCCAGCGCCTCGTATTCGGCGCCGCCAATGTCCAGCGCCGCCTTGGCCTTCCACTCCTCGCGGCTTTCGCGCAGGGGAAAGCCGGTGAGGAAGTATTCGGGCAGGCAGACCAGTTTCAGCTCCGTGCCGTTGAAGGTGCGCAGGAAGCCCTTCGACGCCGCGATCTGCCCGCCAATACGCGCGATGGACGCCATCATGCGCGCGCGCGCCGCAGAGACGCTGGCGTCCTGGTTGACCGCATCGCACACCACCTGGAGCGCGCACGCCGAATAGCGCGGATCGGCCGCCTGGCCCCGCGCCAGACCGGGCAGCGCGGCAAGCCCGGCCAGCGCTGCTGCGCCGGTCAGCATGTTACGGCGTGTGGTCATGATCCCTGTTCCTCAAAAGCGCCGGCGATATCGTCCGCGCCTGCGCACCACACCGCTTCATCACTGGCGAGCCCGTCCAGCAGCGCTTCGAGCGCGGTGATGCGGAACGGCTGACCGGCCACGAAGGGCGTCAGCTGGAAGCCCAGCACCGACGCGCCGCGCTCGGCGTGCTCGGTCTTGAGATAATCCTTCGCTTCCAGGATCTGGCGCACCCAGCTCGCCTCGTCCTGCTTGCGCTCCACCAGCAGCCTGAAATCCTCCAGCTCGTTCAGGAGCGGCAGGGCGGCGAGGGGTCCGTGCGCGGTGCGAAGGGGGAGCGGAACGGTGTCGCTCTCCCAGTCGAGCACCCGGGTGAAGCCGGCTTCGGTGAGCAGATCGGGCGTGGAAAAGCTCTGCTGGCGGGCGGGCGACAGCCATGTCCGCGGCGTGAGCCCTGCAGCCTCGAACATGACCCGAATCTGGCCGATCTTGTCACGCTCAGCGTCTTTTTCGTCACCTGAATGATGGATAGCCGCGCCGTTGAGGCCGGCTGCGGCGATCTCGTGTCCATCATTCAAAATCGCATCTATCAACGGCGCCGCGCGCGATAGCAGCGCCGCCGACACGGCGAACGTCGCCTTCAGACCGCGCGTGCGCAGCGCCTCCAGAATGCGGAACACGCCCACCCGATTGCCGTAATCGCGCGACGTGAAATGGCGCAAATCCGGAAAAGGCGTAACCATTCCATGGGGATGGGCGAAGGGCGCCTTGCCCGGATCAATCGGGTGATACTCGCACGCCACCACGATCATCGCCGCCACCTTGGCCCCGCCGGCCAGATGCACCGGCGCGCGGTCTTTCGCCAGCGCCCAGTCATACCGGTCCATGTCCTGGCCATAGCCGCGCCTGGTGTAGTCCAGATAAGACGGATCAAGACTCATGACCGGCTCCACGCGTCAAACGCTGTTCCACCGGTCTTGAGGCCCTTCTCTTCAAGATCATCCTGGATCGCATCCCAGTACTGGTCGCGCACATGACCGGCAATTTCCTGCGCGGTGGCGAACCAGACATCATCTGTGTTGGCGGTGATATGGGCGAGCGCGGTTTCAAACGCCCGCAGCCGATGGGGCTGGCTGACCAGATAGGCGTGCAGCGGGATGCACATCACCACACCACTGGCCTCGCCCTCTCTAAGCAGCTGATCAAACTGGCGTTTGAGCACATCGGCGTAGCGCCACGGGTCCATGGCCAGCTGGCCATAGGTGATGACGTCATTGACCTCCAGCGAATAGGGCATGGAGAGCAGACGGCCCGTTTTCGTCTTCACCGGCTGGGGCTGGTCGTCCTGGAACAGGTCGCACGTATACCAGAAATCATACTCGGCGATGAGGTCGAGCGTGCGGGTTGTATGTGTCAGGGCCGGAGCGAGATAGCCGCGAATGCGCTGGCCTGTCGCGGCCTCCACCGTACGGATGGAATCTTCAATGACTGCACGCTCTTGCGCCTCGTCCATCTCATAGGAGAAGCGGGTGTTGTAGATGCCATGGGAGAAGAACTCCCAGCCGCGCTGAGCGCACGCCTCGATGATCTCCGGGCAGTGGTCGCACATGGCCACATTCAGGCTGACCGAGCCGCGAAGCCCGTGCCTGTCCATCGCCTCCATCAGGCGCCAGTGGCCCACCCGGTTGCCGTAATCGCGCTGGGCGTACCCGGTCACATCCGGCGAAGGCCTTGGCCAGCCTGGACGTTTGGGATTTTTCGGCGGATCGAACTCGTAGAACTCGATATTGGGCGCAACCCAGAAAGCGAGCTTTTTACCCCCCGGCCATACGATCTTCGGGCGGGCGCTGTACGGGTTGTAATCGTAGAGATTGGGGTCAGCGGACATCGCTCCCCCCATACCCCTCAATCCACTCATACACCTCGCTCACCGCCACCACGTCGGCGTATTTGAGCTGGAGGTCGGTGAGGTTGGCGAAGTGATAGCTCTCGTGCTTGTCGGCCACGCACTCAATGGGCACGATGGCGCGGTAGCCGTGGCTGAGCGCGTCCACCGCTGTAGCCCGCACGCAGCCTGATGTGGACCCACCGGTGATCACCACCGTGTCCACCCGGTGCCAGGTCAGAAAGCTGGCCAGCGGGGTTTCGAAGAAGGCCGACGGCATGCGCTTGGTGTAGACCGCATCCACGCCGCTCTTGATCTCCACCCGGTCGTCGAACTCATGGCGCGGCGAGCCGTATTTGATGTTCTGCAGGCTGTCGGGCGTATCGGTGCGCGTGCCCCACACGCCCGCGTCCGCGGCGTTGTCCATATAGGCCACGCGGGTCCAGACCACCGGCAGGCCCTTGGCGCGAGCCGCTTTCGAGATGGCGTTGATATGGGTGAGCTGGTCGGGATCGGTGACATAGGCGGTCTTGGGAAACAGGTCGGGCCGGGTATAGGCCTTTTGCGGGTCCACATTGACGATGGCGATCTTCTGCCCGAAGCCGAAGCGGGCGCGGGCCGGATTGGCGCGCACCTCCTCGAAAATCTCCCGGGCGGTCTTGTCAGACCGGATCATGGTCGGCTCGAATTTCTGGGTCATGCGTTTGAATTCAGTCCTCTGGCCGGGCTGTCACCCGGTCATAGTGATTGTCGATCCCGCCTTCCGGCGCGAACGCGTACTCGCCGTCATCGCCATAGCGCCCGGCCTCGCCATGGGTGAAGAGATCGGCCGAGATGGTGAACTCGGCCGTCACCACCAGCTCGCGTCCGGTGCGGCGGGACAGGATCAGGCAATCGCCCTTGGATATCTCCCCGCGATAGAGGCCGCCCTCCCCCGTCCAGTGGAAGTCACAGCCCGGATCAAAGCGCTCCAGCTCGTGCCCGGCCAGGGCCGCCAGCCGCGCCGGGCGGGCGTGCGCATCTGTAAACGCCGCCGGATCGCGCAGCGTCCACACCGCCATGGCAAGGCGCCCGTCCGGGCCCGGCGCATCGGCGAACTGATAGACACGCTGGCGGTAGACCGGCCCGTCCGGCCCGCCGGTATGCAGCTGGGCGTAGATCAGCGCGCCGGGCAGCGCCTGGCTCGCGGCAGCCTCATGGATCACATGCAGTCGCGCGCGCCCGTCCGCGTCTGACTGCGCTTCATTGTCGAACCGGCCCGCCATCAGGCGGGCGATGGCGTCCCCCGTCAGCGCCGTGGGCTGACGCTGCTCCGACGCTGCAGCCTCGGAGGCCGCAGCGTCGGGCGCCGGGGCTTGCGCCCCGCCCGCCGTGTCCGGCGCGCTGCAGGCGATGAGCGCCAGGGCGGGTAAAGCGGCCAGCGCCGCGCGCGGGCTCATCGCCGATCCATCGCCCACACGCCCTTGTCGGCGAGATACCGCGCCGCGTCGGCCGTGCCGGTAGGCTGGTAATCGGTGAACAGATTGGGCGGGAAGCGGTTGCGGTAGGCATCAAACACCGGCCGGTAGAGGTCCATATGGACATAAGGGATGGTGTGGCGCTGGCGGAACTGGGCCATGGGCAGGCGTGCGGTGACGATGGTTTCGAACTGCGATCCGGCCTGCGCTGCGACCGCCCCGTCCGGGCCATAGACAGCCGAGCCGCCCGAATTGCCGGTGTCTTCAAAAAAGCCCGGATTGCCCGGCGAAATCGCATTGTTCACAATCGCCGTGTAGACGCCGTTGTGCACGCTGGTCGAGGCGATATCCACCGGCGTGAACCCGCCCGTCGCGGTGCGCAGGAAAATCTCCCCGCCCTTCATGGCGAAGGCGCGCATCAGCTCGGGCTCGCGCTGCACGGCGCTGGTGACGATATTGCCCAGCGGGGTGCGGGTCACCGGCATGACATGATCAAGCCCGTAGCGCTCGATATATTCGTCCAGCACGTCATAGATGGTGGTGGTGAACAGCTCGAAGCCCGGCCCGAACAGGCCTTTGATATTACGCGCTTTCCAGTGCTGGTCGACGATCGTGCCGGTATTGTCCATCACGCTGGTGATGGACAGGACGTGATTGGGCCAGCTGTCATCACGGGCATAGGAGCCGAACACGATCCAGCAATTGTACTGGCGCGCCTTGCGCGCGATGGCCTCGGTCTCCTCGCCGGGTATCTCGATGGCCGCCCGCAGCGTGTCCGCCCGGCCCCAGCTCGCCCGGTAGCCGGTGATCGGAAACTCGTGGAAGAACAGGATGTCCTTCGGCCCGCCCCAAGCAAAGCTGGCGTCGATCAGGTCGAGCATGTGGTTGAGATTGTCGGTGCGGGTGCGGCTGAGCGTGCGGGACGAGGAGGTGTCCACCCCGCGCACCCGGCTTTGCACCACGCCCAGCGTCACCACCGGCTTGGCCAGATCCACCTTGGCGTAATCGCCATCATGGGGCACGCCGGGGTCCAGCCCCCGGTCCGGCAGCGGACTCGGGCCGCCTGACGCGACATCGCGCGCAAGGGCCGGCGCGGCGGCGCCTGCAGTGCCCAGGGCGCTCAGCGCCGCGGCGGCGTAGAACAGGCGGCGGCGGTCGATATCCGTGGTCATGGCGCTTACTCCCCGGCCTGTAATGCGCGGATGGCGTCGAGATCGGCGGGCGGCTCAAGCCAGAGCGGCGCTTCGGACTCTACATACTCTCGGATGGAGGCGGGCAGGTCCTCGTAGGAGTCCACCCGCCAGTTGACCAGATGCAGCACCGCCATCTGCCCCCCCGCCCAGGCCGGCATACGCCCGATTCGCGCCCAGCTCAGCTGATAGCGCTGCGCCACGCCTTCGGGCTGGATGAAGAAGTCATAATTCTCCCACGCCTCAACCCGGCGGTCCGTGCCGGGGATGGGGAAGTCCAGAAACAGCGGCGCGGTGAACACATAGGTGTCGCCGATCCGGCGCCAGCTCATGGGCTCGGCCTCGATGGACTGGATGCGTCCGCCCGAGCCCTGCTCGACCACGCCGATCACCTGGCCCTCGTCCAGGCGGTATTCGATGAACTGATAGGGGTAGGCGATGGGGTCGATGGCCATGCCATTGGCCTCACGCGCCACCTCGCCGGTGACCGGATCGCGATAGATGAAAATCTTGCGGCCATACTGGTGGGCGATGGGCGCGCCCTGGCCTTCGGGCCGGTAGGATACGGCCGTGTCGAACCCTTCCATGGTGTAGAGCAGCTCGCCGGACGGATACGCGCGCACCGTGCCGGTGGAATACCAGTAGACCGGCTCTCCGGTCCCGGCCCGCGCCTCGATCCAGGCGTCAAAAATCTTCTGGGTGAAGGGGCTGGTCTCTTCGGCTTGCGCCGCGCCGCTCCACATCAGTGCGCTCGCCAGCGCCAATCCCCTGATAACCGTGGCTTTCATCATCGTCTCCTCACCTGTCCCGCCCATATTGAATCCGGGCGCGTGTCCGGACAAGGATAGCAAGGCTGGCGCAAGAGGGAATGGAAAAGATATATCTTTTCAGCGCCGCCTGCCGCATCCTGTACGCCAGTCTGCCGGGGAGATGATGTCATGAGTGTGGTGCGAAGCGTGCTGATCGCCGCCGGCGCGGGCCTGGCCGGCCTGTCGCTGGGACTGGTGCTGGGTCAGGGACAGCTGTTCTCTGGCGGGTCGTCCGCCGCAGCGGCGGAACCGGCGCCTGCCGACGGCGCCTACATGATCGTGATGGGCACGGTCCATGACCGCCCGGCCTTCTTCGCAGGCTATATGCCCGGCCTGCCCGATCTCTATGCGCGCCATGGCGGGCGCTATATGGCCGTGACCGGCGAGGTGGAGACGCTGGAGGGCGAGACCGGGTTCGCGTCCGTGGTGCTCAGCCGCTGGCCGGACCTGCAATCGGCGCGCGATTTCTGGGACGACCCCGATTACCGCGCCCTCGCCGAAGCACGCATCGACGGCGAATGGGGCGATTTCAACGTGGTGCTGATCCCGGCTTTGCCCCCCTCGCCCGAGTAAGCCATCCGTGACCGCAGCCCTGACGCCGGTTCTTGAAACCCCGCGCCTGATCTTGCGTGAAACCCGCGCCGGGGATTTCGAGGCGTGCGCGGCGTTATGGGGCGATGCGCGCGTGGTGCGCCATATTGGCGGGCGGGTCTCCACGCCATCGGAAAGCTGGGGGCGCATGCTGCGCTTTCCCGGGCTCTGGGCGCTTCTGGGCTATGGCTACTGGACCCTCACCGAGCGCGAGACGGGCGCCTTCGCTGGTCAGGTGGGTCTGGCCGATTTCAAGAGCGATCTCAGCGTGGATATCTCAGGCATTCCCGAAGCCGGTTGGGTGCTGAGCCCGCGCGTGCACGGGCGCGGTTACGCCACCGAGGCGATGGGCGCGGTGCTGGACTGGGCGGACGCCAACCTGTCAGCGCCGCAAAGCTGCTGCCTCATCGATCCCGATAACGCCGCCTCGCTCAATGTGGCGCGCAAGCTGGGCTATGGCGGCGCACAAACCGCCCAGCTGGGAGAGCACGCCACGCTAGTGCTGTGGCGGGGACGACAAAGCTAGACCGCCTGGCCCGACAGCCTTGCCCGCGCCTTGTCCGCACCGATCAGGGGCAGGAGCACCGCCATTTCCGGACCGCGCGGCTGACCGGTCAGCGCCAGGCGCAGGGGCATGAACAGATCCTTGCCCTTGCGGCCCGTGGCCTCCTTGACCGCGCCGGTCCAGACGCCCCAGCTGTCGCCATCCAGCGTCCCTTCGGGCAGCAGGCCGGCGGCGGTTCTGGCGAAGTCAGCATCCTCGATGACCGGGGTGACCGGGCCGTCAATGAGCTGGCGCCACTCGGCGACATCGCGCACGCGCACCAGATTGTCGCGCACCGCGTTCCAGAACGCCTCGCCGCTATCGGCGCTGAGAGCAGCCAGCCGCTCCTTCACATCCGAATAGTTCATGTCGCGCACCAGCCTGGCGTTCAGCCGCTCCAGGTCCGCCGGATCAAAACGCGCCGGCGTGCGCGACAGCTTGGCCAGGTCGAAATCGGCCGCCAGCGCTTGCAGAGAGCCGCGCGCCTCCACCGGGTCGGAGGTGCCGAGCTTGGCCAGAAGGGACAGCACCGCCATGGGCTCGATGTCCTCGTCCTCGCGCAGGCCCTTGACCGACAGCGAGCCCAGGCGCTTGGAGAGTTTCTCGCCGTCCTTGCCCACCAGCAGCGGATGATGGCCCAGTTGCGGCGCGGCGCCCTTGCCGCCCAGCGCCTCGAAAATCTCGATCTGGGCGGCCGAATTGGTGACGTGGTCCTCGCCGCGGATGATGTGGGTGATGCCCGCCTCAAGGTCATCGACAACGCTGGGCAGGGTGTAGAGATAGCTGCCGTCGGCGCGGATCAGGATCGGATCGGAGACCGAGCTGGTCTCGATATGGCTTGGCCCGCGCACCAGATCAGTCCATTCAATGCGCCCGCCCGACAGCTTGAAGCGCCAGTGGGGCGTGCGCCCTTCAGCCTCCAGCGCGGTGCGCTCGGCCTCGGTGAGCGCCAGCGCGGCGCGGTCATAGACCGGCGGTTTGCCCTGGGCGCGCTGGATCTTGCGCTTGCGGTCCAGCTCGTCCTCGGTCTCGTAGCAGGGGTAGAGGAAGCCCGCCTCCACAAGGCGCGCCTTGGCCGCTTCATACTGGTCGAAATGGTGCGACTGGTTGAAGGTCTCGTCCCAGTGCAGGCCCAGCCAGGTCAGGTCATCCTTGATGCCCTGCTCGTATTCGGCCGTGGAGCGCTCCAGATCGGTGTCGTCGATGCGCAGGAGCACCTTGCCGCCTTGTGCGCGCGCGAACAGCACGTTCATCAGCGCGGTACGCACATTGCCCACATGGATGCGCCCGGTGGGGCTCGGGGCGAAGCGGACTTTGACGGTCATGGTCGGGTCGGGTCCTTGAGGCGGGACAGGGGATCGCGGCTTTAAACCGGCTGGGGTCAGGCGTCAAACGCGCCGCGCGGGCGCGGACCCGGACAGGCCCAGAAACCCCTGCAGGCGCGAGCTCAGCGCAGCACGGTCCTTGATCTGACACTCCCACACGGTCAGCACACGCCAGCCCGCATCTTCCAGCGCCGCTTCGCTGGCCGCGTCGCGCGCCACATTGCGGGCGATCTTGGCGCGCCAGTAGTCCGCGTTCTGCTTCGGCTGCCGGCGCCCGCGCGCGCAGTCATGGCCGTGCCAGAAGCATCCGTGGACGAATATCACCGCGCGCCGTCCCGGAAACGTGAGGTCAGGCTTGCCCGGCAGGTCCTTGCGGTGCAGGCGGAAGCGATAGCCCAGCGCGTGGACCAGCCTGCGCACGATCATTTCCGGCCTGGTATCTTGCCCCTTGACCGCCGCCATCACCGCAGAGCGCTGAGCGGGGGTGAACACGTCGCTGCCCGGCGCGCTTACCATGGCATGCGCCCGCGGCCTGTCAGCGTCCAGCCCATCCAGTGGCGCAGGCCCGGCAGCCGGCCGGAGAGATTGAATACGATGTCGCGCGCCCATCCCAGCAGCTTTGAGGAGGACTGGAAGACCGGGGTCAGCGCCCGGCTCATCAGGCCGTAATAGGTCGTGGCCGGCCGCCGCGCGCGCTCGGCGGTCTTGATGGCGTGGATGACGCGCGCCTCGCCCGCAAAAGCCTGGGCCAGCGCCGCAGCGTCGCACAGGGCGAGATTGGCGCCTTGGCCCAGCTGCGGGCTCATGGCGTGGGCCGCATCGCCCAGCAGCATGATCCGGCCCCGGCGCCAGCGCGGGCACAGCGTGTCCTGATACGCGGCATAGGCAAAATCGCTGAGCCCGGCTTGCCCCACCGCCCGCGCCGCGCGCGGCCAGTAGCGCTCGAAGCCGGCGCGAAAGGCCTCATCGCCCGCCGTCAGCACCGCCTCACGCACGGTACTGCGCACCGACCAGAAGACGCTCACGCCAGGACGTCCGTCCGGATCAGCCGGATTGTCGCCCACCGGGAGCAGGCCGATCATGATGCGGCAGCCGTCATAGACCTGTTCCAGCTCGCCTTCGCGCGCACCATCAGGATCAGGGCGGATCGCCCAGAACGCGCCCCAGGGAAAGACCCGCTCGCGCGCCTGCGGGCAGACAACCCGGCGCAGGCGCGAATGGGCGCCGTCGCACACCAGAACGAGATCAAACGGCGCGGTCACCTCGCCATCGGCCAGCTTGAGGCCGGGCGCATCAGTGTCGGGGCCTGTGATATCGATAATGTCCGCGCCGGTGCGCCAGTGGGCGCCCGCCTCGCGCGCAGCGGTCAGCAGGAGATCAAACAGGCTGGCGCGGTGAATCCCGACGCCGTAATCGCCCGCGCGCCCGTCGCTATAGCGCAGATCCAGCACCGCACGCCCGCGCATATTGCGCCCGATGAGACGGCTGACGCGCGCCCCGCGCGCTTCGGCCCCGGCGCGCAAATCCAGCCGGTCCAGCGCCATCAGCCCGCTGGGCTGGAGCAGCAGGCCGGCGCCGACGGGGCGCGGCGCGTCGAAGCGCTCGAAGATGGTCACCTGATGACCGGCGCGGGCGAGATGGGCGGCGCTGGCGAGCCCGGCGATACCGCTGCCGACCACCGCCGCGCGCACCAGCCTACTCCGCCGCCAGCACGGCCGTGCGCGCGTGGTCAAGCACCGGCTCGAACAGGTTCTCGCGCAGGAAGGCGACTGCATCCACCGACACGCCATCCCCGGCCAGATGCAGGGCGGCGTTGTCGCGCGCGGGCAGTTTGTAATCCTCCGGCAGACCCATCAGGCGCGCGTATTCGCGTGCGGTCATGGGCCGGGTGCGCACTTTGCC